>JAUIIS010000161.1 GCA_030431575.1 Acidimicrobiia bacterium
TGTTCGATCGCCCCAAGATCACCACGAACAGCGAAATGAAAGCTGGAGGTCTCACCATCACCGTGCGTGAGCCCTTCAAACACCTCTCCGTTCGTTACGAAGGCAAAGTGTGTCTGCTAGAGAACCCCGCAGACATGGCCAACCCTCGCCAGGCCTTCGCCGAGAACCCTTTGGTCGACGCAGAGGTCGCGCTCGACTGGCATGGGGTGTCGCCTATGTACGGCGGCAAACCGCAGTACGCCGATGGGCGCGAGATCGAACAAGAGCCGGTCACCAGTTTCGCCAAAGCCCACTATGAGCAGCATTGTCGGGCGACCGGCACAATCACGGTCGGCGACGAAGCCCTACGCATCGATGGCTTTGGCCTGCGCGACAAGTCTTGGGGACCGCGTTACTGGCAAGCAATTTCGTGGTATCGCTGGCTACCTATGGTGTTTAGTGAGGATTTCGCCATGATGCTCTCCATCGTGTCGGGGAGCCCCGACCGCCCGCCACGTACCGGTGGCATGGTGCTTGAAGGAGACGAGTATCACGCCATCACCGATTGCAGCATCGACGCCGACTGGGACGAGAACGGTGCCCAGACAACTATGCGTTGCTGGGCCAAAACCGACCAACGCGAATACGAGATCTCAGGTGAAGTTATGTCGATGATTCCGTTGCGGAATCGACGCAAGACACCAGATGGCGAGCAGCTCCACACGCGAATCACCGAAGCCATGACCCGCTACGAATGCGACGGGAAAGTTGGCATTGGCATGAGTGAATTCCTTGACCAGGTCGTTGACGGATGGCCCAATGGGGTGCCGAGGCCCGACGCAGCGGACGTCTAGCAACGGTCCCTTACTCTGCGTCGGTGGTTACCGTCTTTGGTGGGCCGTCTTGTGTCGGGGGCGAGACCGCTACCGCGGCGAGCGCGGTGGTCAGTGGAACTGCGGCCACCAAACCGATTGAGCCGCACAACGTTCGGATGATCTCGACTGAGATCAGTTCGGCGTTGGCCACCATGTCCAGCGGCTGCTCGGAGACTGCAAACAACAACAACAGCGGCAGGCTGGCGCCCGCGTAGGCCAGGAGCAGCGTGTTCACCGTGGCCGCAATGTGCTCGCGCCCGACCCGGATACCGGACACCATGAGTTGTGCGCGACTGAGCGACGGGCTGCGTAACCGTAGCTCGGCAACGGTGGCGGCTTGGGTAACAGTCACGTCGTCGAGAGCCCCGAGTGAACCAATGATGGCGCCGCCCAGTAACAGAGCCGCAACATCGAGGTCAGGCGCAATGAGCGGCAACAACAGCGCTTCCTCTGTTGCGAGCCCGGTGAAGTTTGCCAACCCGAAGAACAGCCACGAGAGCAGCCACGTCAGGCCCAGTGACGCAAGGGTGCCAGCCAACGCAACGGTTGTAGTGGGGGAGAAGCCATGCGTGAGGTACAGGCTCAAGAACGCAATGACCGAAGCGGCAACAACGGCAACCAGCACGGGGTCGTTGCCGTCGAGAACCGACGGCGCCACAAACCAAATGAGCACAACAACAGTGAGGGCCATGGCCCCAAGCGCCAGGAGGCCGCGGAGCCGACCGAGCGCCACGACCACCAGCGCAAACAACACTGCTAACGCAACCATGGATTGACGGCGATCGCGGTCGGCATAGAAATAGAAGTCGGTAGAAGGCTCGTAACCCACAATGACCTTGTCTCCCACCGACACCTCGGGAACAGCCTGGTTGAAGGTGAGGTTGATCTCTGGCAGCGTGACCAGCGACCCGTCGTTTGGTCCCTCGTTGAGCTCAAAGGTGAGTACGCGGCAATCCTGAGGATTCTCGGCGGTGCTGTAGGAGCAAGGTCCGTCGTCGACAGCGTCGACCGTTGCGCTCAGCCGCTCGCTGGCTAGCCCCACTTGCCCAGCGTTTTGCAGCGCTTCGTCTCGGCCGTCATCGGTGGGCCATAGAAGAAATAGCCCCACCACGGTCGCGACGCCAGCAGCGACTACGCAGAACAAGATGGCCTGGAGGGTGCGGCGCCGCACCGAGCTCGACCATCCCCCAATGGGGTCGTCCTGGTGGCCATGACCGTGGCTGTGTCCGTGCATAGCGATTGCTCAGCTGCGCTTAGCTGAGATGGTCTTTCTTCACCACGCGCGTAACCCCAACCCGGTCATTCACACTTCGGCGTTGCGGGTCGCTGGACACAAAGACGATGTTCATGATGCCGAGCACAAGGGCAATCAAGCCGCCAATCGCGGGGATCGCACTTGCCAGGTTAGGGATCGCACGCAGTATCGCTGGGCCCCAACCGGGCGGTGTCGTGACGCTGTCGTCCTTGGTGATGCGCAGGCCCATGGCCAACTTTCCGGGCGTGCCGCCCATGTTGGCGACCATAGCGAGGTATGCCACAGCGGTAACAACGCTGGCCAATGAGGCAAGCAACACGAGTTCGTCCGAATCGCTGCCAGTGATGACCAGCAACACGATCACGACGGCTAGGGAGATGAGTCCATCAATAATGGTGGCAAGAATACGGGCGCCAACACCGCCGTATCGATCCTGGCTGACTGGCGCAGCGTAGGGGTCTCCGGGGGGAAGACTGGTAGGACCGGTGGTCCACTGCGACCCGTCCCAATAGCGAACGGTGCCCGAAGGGTCGCCCTCAGCATGGTAATAGCCGGCCGGTTGATCGGTCATTGTCGTCGTCTCCGAGGGGTGGGGGAAGTAGCGAGAGATCGCGGGATGGCGTCTCCGGGTTGGTACCGCCCAGAGGCGGTAGCGCGACGTTGTGCCCTATCCGGCAAAGTAGATGACCCAGGCCAAGCCACCAACCATGAGCAGGAAGAGCGCGAGCTTTACCAGCCGCTTCATCATGCCGAACACGAAGCCAATCACCAATAGCGTTCCAGCCACGGCAAAGAGCGGATGAGCGGTGGCAAGGACCGGGATTGTGTTCACACTTGCTCCTTCCGATTGAGACCCCATAGTGGCACGGTCACGCCGCTCTGCAGGTCACCAGTGAGTGATATGTCACAACGGTGTCGAGGAGAGAGCAGTATCGTCGCCTCATGGCCAGTTCAATCAGTACTCAGGAGAAGAACCGCGCCGAGACCGGTATTGGTAACCGCGAGCTGCTGACGCTTATCTCCGCACTCATGGCGCTTATGGCGCTAGCAATCGATCTGATGCTGCCTGCGTTCGACGACATTCGCGAGGCCTTCGATCTCGCCGAAGGTTCTAGCCAGACTGGCCAGGTCGTCACGGTCTTCTTCGGTGGCCTCGCTGTGGCCCAGATTCTCTATGGACCGTTGGCCGATCGCTTCGGCAGAAAGCCAGTCCTCTACGGGGGCATTGCCATCTATCTCATAGGGGCTGTTGGCTCTGCTCTTGCTCCTACCTTCGAACTCTTGTTGCTCAGCCGATTTGTCTGGGGTGTTGGCGCCGCAGGGGCCCGGGTTGTCGCTACCGCCATCATCCGCGACCGCTTCGAAGGCGTTGCCATGGCCAAGGCTATGGCCCAGATCATGGCCGTGTTTGTCCTTGTGCCGGTCGTTGCTCCTACGCTGGGCGCGGGGATTATTGCCGTCCTGCCATGGCGAAGTCTGTTTTGGTTCTGTGTCCTGTGGGCCGGCGCCATCACCATCTGGAGCTGGCGCTTAAAAGAGACGCTCGATCCAGCCCACGTGCGACCGCTCGAGTTTGGCAGCACCATGCGGGGCTATGGCACCGTGCTTCGCACCCCTGTGACGCTGGGGTACACACTGGCCACGGTCTTCCTGCAAGGCGTCTTCACTGCGTACCTGGCTGCAAGCGAGCTGGTTATCGGCGACATCTTCGATCGAGAGGCGCAGTTTCCATTTATCTTCGGCGCCACGGCCATGGGCTTCGGTGTTGCGGCATTGGTGAATGGGCGAGTAGTTGAAAGGCTCGGGATCGATCGGGTCGTTGTGCTGGTATTCGCCGTGCAGCTGCCCCTGACCACCGGGATGGTCCTGCTTTCAGTTGCCACCAATGGAACACCATCGTTCTGGATCTTCATGCCCATGCTCGGTTTGACGTTGTCGTCGTTCATGTTCTTGATGCCAAATCTCAACACTGCGGCTATGGGGCCCGTTGGCGAGCTAGCCGGAACGGCCGCAGCGCTCACTGGCGGGCTCCGTATGGCGGGCGGCGCCGTCCTGGGCACAATCGTGAGCGCCCAGGTGTCTGACTCGGTCACTCCCTTTGCCATGGGGGTAGCGGCCCTGTGCTGGATGTGCGCCGCCACCGTGTGGATTGTGCGTCTGCGTACCGCTCGGCGCGAGCAAGCGGCTCTGGTACCACTGCCAGCCGCCTGAGCCCACAGGCTGAGGCTGGCCGATCTCAGCGGTGGTCCGGGCCCAAAGCAACGAAGCGAGCCATCACCTAACGTGATGGCATGGATGCCGTTCGAACGTTTTGCCGTATCTGCGAACCCAGTTGTGGGTTGGTAGCCACTGTCGAAGACGGGCGTCTGGCCAAGCTGGCGCCCGACAAGGATCATCCGGTCACCAAAGGCTTCGCCTGTCACAAAGGGTTGGCGGCGGTTGATCTTCACCACGACTCTGACCGCCTCAACTATCCTCGCGTGCGTTCCGCCGACGGAACGTGGCGCAACGTGGGCTGGGACGAAGCGGCCGACTATTTTGGCCAGCGCATCCAGGAAGTCGTCGATACGCACGGACCCGGCTCGATTGGCGCCTACGTAGGCAACCCAATGGCGTTTAATGCTTTGGGTTCGCTGCACGTAGAGACCATGCTTCGAAGCCTTGGGGTTCGCCACCGTTTCAGCTCTGGTACCCAAGACTGCGCAAACAAGTTCGCCGCATCGGAGGCTGTGTTTGGCACCTCCACCGTGCATCCCATTCCCGACCTCGACAACACCGACTTGTGTCTCATCATCGGCGAGAACCCCAGGGCCTCCCAGGCCAGCTTCTACTCGGTCCCGAATGTGCTTGGCAGACTGCGCCGTCGCTCAGCCGAAGGTACACGGTTCGTGTTTGTGAACCCGCGCGAGATCGAGAAACCAGAAGACGGGATTGGCGAGACGCTGCTCATTACCCCAGACACTGATACGTGGTTCTTGGCGTCCTTGCTGTTCGAGATAGACCGGCTCGGCGGATTCGATGAGGCGGTTCTGCGCAGCAACGGGAGCCATGTGGCAGAGTTGCGGGCGTTCATCGGCGAGTACCCGCCAGCTCGAACCGCTGAGGTGACCGGGATCAGCGCCGCTGATCTTACGGCGTTGGCGCGAGCCTGGGTGGACACCCCGAGGGCGTCGGTCCATGCCTCTACAGGGCTCAACATGGGCCGGCAAGGCACGCTGGCCTACTGGTTGGTGCACATGCTCTCGTTCGTTACCGGACGCCTCGATGTCGAGGGGGGTAATCTCAAGAGCGACGGGTTCTACCCGAATGCCAAAGCCGGCCAATCCAACCCGGACACCAGCTACGCCGAGACCCAGTGGGGCACGTTGCGCCGTGGCCCGCTACCAGGCACCCTCCTGTCGCACGCCATCCTCGATGCAGATCAACCTCTGCGGGCCCTCATTGTGGTGTCCGGCAACCCGCTACTTTCCATCGCTGGCCAAGCGCGCCTCGGTAAGGCGTTCGAGCAACTTGAACTGTTGGTCGTAGTGGACATCTATCCCAACGCGACGGCCGAATATGCGGACCTCGTGCTTCCGGCCACCGACATGTACGAGCGCGACGATCTCAATATTGTCAACATTGGGACAAGCGCAGAGCCCTTTGCGCAGTACACCCCGGCCGTTGTCGAACCAGCTCATGAGCGCAAACCCGAGTGGTGGATAGCCCACCGCTTGTTGCAAGCACTAGGTCAGCCGTCTCTGCTTGACGAGGACACGCCGGACCCGTGGGGCAAATGGCGCCACATGCTAAAACGTGGCGCGGACCTCAACCTCGAGGATATGCAACAGGACCACGAGGCCAGGCCCCTGCCAAAGCCCGAACCGGGTACGTTCTTTGTCTCTCAAGTACAGACCGATGACGGCTTGATCGATTGCTGCCCGCCGTCGTTCGGTGAGGCACTCGAACGTTGCAAAGCGCTCTTCGTCGAGCAACAGGAGCGTGCCCAAGGCGGCGACTCGCTCCTGCTCATCCACCGGCGCGATCAATGGATGCACAACTCGTGGTTCGCCAATATCGAACGGATGAAGCGTCGCGGTCGCGACCACAATCCGCTGTCGATCCACCCGAACGACGCGTCTGCACGTGACCTCAACGAGGGAGATCTCGTTCGGGTTCGTAACGAGTTCGGCGAGGTGGAGGTAGCAGTGTCTCTCGATGCCGCCATGAAGCCCGGAGTGGTGGCGTTGGTCCATGGATGGGGGCATCAGGTCAGCCCATCCATGCGCGTCGCCGCTGCTTCGCCAGGAGCGAACCCCAATATCTTGCTGCCAATAGGCGAGGGCAGCTACGAGCCACTTTCGAGTCAGGCGCACATGACTGGCATCCCGGTAGAAGTGGTACCCGCCTAGCGGTTCGGTGGTCTGTAAAGCGTCACCCAGCGTGCGGTAACGCCAACCGGCTAGGATTACCGCAATGACGCAAAAGGATGTCATCACCGTGATGCGGGCCGTGGCTGCCCCATCGCCCATCCTCAACCGCGAGCGCGAAGCTGCACTATCCCCACGCCACCGCGAGATTCTGGATCAACTGTCTGACCTGTTCCAGTCTGGATTTGTCGAGCTCTCGATGGCTCAGCTGGCCGGTCACGTCAACTGTTCGCTGCGCACCCTCTATCAGCTTGCCGAAGGCCGCGACGAACTGGTGGTGCTCGTTATCGACCGGGTGTTGCGAAGTCACGGCCGTCTGGCCATGGCAGAGATTGGACCAGAGATGGCGGCGCTCGAGGCAATAGGCGCCTACCTTCATGCCGCCAACCGAGCAGTGGCCGACGTCCCCCAAGCATTCGCTGACGACGTGGCCCGCACCGAGGAGGCCACGGCCAACCAGGAACGCCACAACGCCTACATTTGTGATGTAACCCAAGCCTTGCTTGACCTGGCAATCGAGCGAGGCGAGTTGTGTTCTGTTGATACCGCAGCCTTGTCGCGCATGCTTGGTGGGCTGGGTCGAGACTTCTCGCGCCCGGAGGTCTTGTCTCGGCTAAGCACCACCCCCGAGGTTGCCGCCAACGCCATGCTGGACCTCGTGCTAGCTGGGCTTCCCGTACCTCGCTAGTGCCGTATCAGGAAACGTTTGCGCTGTTCGAACGAACCTTCTCCGCCACCGGCTGCGTACTCGCAACCTCCATTCCGGACACCGAGTCCACGGTTGCTCGGGCCTTGCCGGGCGTCACAGCATCTCCGCCCCAACACCATCTGCGTTCCCAGACACGGCACTAGCTCCAGCCGCTACGGCTGCAACTGGCGTTTGAAGATCTTGCCGGTGGCGGTTCTTGGCAACGGTTTCGTTCTGATCTCCAAGTGACGCGGCACCTCGAACGCGGCGAGATGCAATGCGAGAAATTCTCCCAACTCGTCTCGTTCAAGCGTGGCATCTGCATAGATGGTTGCGCCCACTTCCTCACCCAAGCGCTCGTCTGGAACGGCGTACACCGCGGCTTCGTGAACCAGGGGGTGCAGGAGGAGTGCGGCCTCAACATGGCCACAACCGATGTTTTCTCCGCCGCGAATGATCAGATCCTTGATGCGATCGACAATGTAGACGAACCCATCCTCGTCAATAGTGGCCACGTCGCCGGTGTGGAACCAGTCGTCAGTGAATGCCTCGGCAGTCGCATCTGGACGGTTCCAGTACTCGCGAAACACCGAGGTTCCTCGTACCAGCAGCTCCCCGCGTTCGCCTGGGGGAACCTCGCTGCCTTCGTCATCCACGATCATGAGGTCAAGCACCGCCGAGCAGCGGCCCGAACTCAGGGGATGCTCTAGATAGTCGTCGCCGTAAATTCCGACACCTATGGCGTTGGTCTCGGTCATACCCCAACCCGTGTTCGGGGCAGCCGCGGCGAAAGATTGGTCGATTCCGGCCACTTGTTCTGGGGCGCGCGGTGCGCCGCCGCCGCCCACAACCTGAAGGCTGGCTAGCTGGCGGCCCGTCGAGGTGGCATGGCGCACGAGGTCGCCGGTCATGGCTGGTGCAGCAATGAATGTCGTGACTTGCTCGCGCTCGATGAGATCGGCGCCAACCTCCGGGTCCCATTTGTGCATGCACACAAGCTTGCGCTGCGCCCGGTAGCAGCTCAAGAAGACGGCGTGAGAACCGGTGACATGAAACAATGGGACGCCAAGGAGCGCTGCCGAGGGTGGGGCTTCGGGGTCGGGTTCAGCGTCGGCG
>JAUIIS010000162.1 GCA_030431575.1 Acidimicrobiia bacterium
AGTGCTTGTCTGACGGATCGATGACGGCCACGTCGCCGACCGGTTTGCTCAGGCGAGCAGCGACCGAGATGCCAGCTGATCCTCCCCCGACGATAACTAGCTTGTGATGGGCGGTGGTAGCCACGTTCGTTCCCCCTTAGTTTGGTTGCCGCTACCCGGCGCCTGTTCTAGACGTGACCCGCGACACATTCGATGGTACGAATGTACGGCCTTTCGGAGTATCGGTCAACCCAATGCCTGTGGGTGCCCGAAACGCGGACGTGGCCGTTGACCAGGGCCGATACACGCCGATGCTGAGCGGTGCGAATCGTATCTTGTACCGCTTCGGACCTCCAAGCGACAAACGACATCAGTGTGATTCGACTCTATCTCGGACGCCAGAGCCGCTGGGCGTGCGAGGTGGGTGAGTGCCGAAGGGGTCGCCTGGTGATCGTGGATTCCGGATGAGTCCCAGCGAGCGCAATACGAATAGCATGGCGATCTCGCCATGGATGCACACCTCGACCTCGCCCGACACCCGATTGAGGACCCGTCCTATGTGGAATCGTGCCGGTCCCAACTCGACCGGGCAGGGGCGCTGGTGCTTGAGGGCTTCTTCACCGAGGCCGCGGTGGTTGCCGCAGTTGCCGAATCCGAGCACCGGGAGGGTGAAGCGTTCTACGCCAACTCCACCCACAACGTCTATCTCACCGACCCGGACCCAGACCTACCTGCCAGTCACGCTTTCAACCGACAAGTCGTGAGCAGCAAGGGTCTCATAGCGGACGACCAGATCCCCGCCGACAGCCCACTACGCCACGTCTACAACAACCCCACGTTCCAAGCCTTTCTCTGCGGCGTGTTGCGCATCGACGAGATCCACCCCTACGCAGACGCGCTCTCCTCTATCAACGTGCACTTCGCCAGCGAAGGCAAAGAGCTGGGCTGGCACTTCGACAACTCGTCGTTCGCGGTCACCATGTTGCTCCGGGCCCCCGACGGAGGCGGCAACTTCGAATACGTCCCCGACGTGCGAAACGCCAACAGCGGCGAGATGGCCTACGACACCGTGGCGGCCGTCCTCGACGGTGAGATACCCGTCAAGACGCTCGATTTCGACACAGGCGACCTGGTGCTCTTCCGGGGTCGCAACGCTCTGCACCGCGTCACCCCAACCCAGGGCGACACCAGCCGGCTGTTGGTTGTCTTTGCCTACAACGACGCCCCTGGGATTGGCCTGTCCGAGTCAGCGCTGCGCACGTTCTACGGACGCACCGGCTGACCTACAACGTCGTGATGTGCGCTGTGGACGGCGACACACCTGGCGGCCGACAGGCGGCAGTGCGCACGCTGCTATGCCCCGCTGGCCCAGCTCGTGACCCGACCCCGTTAGCCACGATCCAGCTGCTTGGACGGGGGTTGCGCTCTAAGCTTCGGCGGCATGACAGACGAACTTGCACACCGGGCTGGAAGCGGACGGCTGGAAGGCAAGGTAGCCATCGTTGTGGGGGCTGGCCAGTCTGCCGGGAGCGGGCCAGACGACACCACCGTGGGGAACGGGCGCGCGGCGTCGATGCTGTTCGCTCGCGAAGGGGCGGCAGTGTTGGCCGTCGACCGAGACGAGAGATCTGCACAGCAGACGGCCGGGCTCATCACCGAAGCTGGTGGCACCGCAGCGGCGGCGGCTGTCGACATCACCAACGAAACCCAAGTGGCCCTGCTACCCAGCATCTGTGCTGAGCGGTTTGGGCCGCCCACGATTCTGCACAACAACGTGGGAATCGGCAGGGGCGACCGCAGCGTCACCAGCATGGACATTGATGTTTGGGAGACCATCTTCAAGGTCAACGTCACGGGCATGGTGTTGACCTGCAAGCACGTCATCCCGGCCATGCGAGCAGCCGGCGGAGGCTCCATCATCAACATCTCGTCGGTGGCAGCCGAAGCCTCCACACCTCTAGCCGCCTACAAGTCGTCCAAGGCCGCCGTCAACGCACTGACACACAACCTGGCCAACGCCAACTTCCGCCACAACATCCGTGTGAACGCAATCATGCCCGGGCTGATGGACACCCCCATGGCCATCGGCGGGCACAGCAGCGCTCGAGGCATAGACCCAGACGAGCTACGCACATCACGCGACAAGATGGTGCCCTTCGGCGCCAAGCAAGGCACCGCCTGGGACACCGCCTACGCAGCCCTGTTCCTGGCGTCGGACGAAGCACGATTCATCACCGGCGTGATCTTGCCCGTGGATGGCGGGCAACTCTCGCGAATCGGCTAGCGCCACGGGGACGGCCAAGCCTTGGCTGCAACCAAGCTCTGCCACCAACGACACAAGCGTTCCAACACAATCAAGCACCCCGCCCAGCCAGAGCGAGTGGCACCGAAAGCCAACGTCGGCTTGACTACAGCGATGCTGGAAACCTTCGTCGACATCACCACGCCCGATGGGCAAATGAACACCTTCATCGTGCACCCCGACGAAGGCGGCCCACATCCGCTGGTGCTGTTCTTGATGGACGCACCCGGCATGCGAGAAGAGATCCGCGACATGAGCCGCCGCCTTGCGTCGGCCGGCTACTACGTGCTGGCCTCGCACCTCTACTACCGAGACGTCACCGAGTTCAACGTGTTCGAGACCGGTGACCGAGACCGCATGCACGAGCTGATGGACAACCTGTCCAACGCCATCGTGGTGGAAGACGCCCGAGCCATGATCGACCACGCCGCCCAAGATCCGGCAGCCGACACCAGCCGGATCGGCACCGTGGGCTACTGCATGAGCGGCCCGTTCACCATCGCTATCGCTGCCGCCTTCCCCCAGGTGCGCGCCGCGGCATCCATCCACGGCGTGCGCCTCGCTACCGACGGCGACGACTCGCCGCATCGGCTGGTGGCCAACACCGACGCCGAGATCTACATCGCCGCCGCCGAAACCGACAGCTGGGCCCCGCCCGAAATCATCGACACCTTCGACCAAGCCCTCAAAGCGTCCCCAGCCCACGGCCGGGTCGAATGGTTCCCCGGCACCGAACACGGCTTCGCCTTCCGCGAACGCCCCCTCTACAACAAGGCCGCATCCGAAACCCACTGGCAACGCCTGCACGACCTCTTCCGCCGCAACCTCCACGCCTAACTCGAGCGCTCGACCGACAGGACTCACTCAAGAAACCCTGTATCCCTCCGGGGCGGTTGTGCGTCTGCTTTGTGAGAGACCTGAGAGGCAGGTCCACCTCACCGAAGGAGAACCGTCATGGTCAACGAAGCAGGATGGGAGCAAATAGCGCGAATCGCATTGGGCGTCGTGTCAATGATTGTCGGGTTCGGCGTGCTAGACGGCACCGCCGGCATCGTCGTCGGGGTCCTGGCATTTGTGACGCTCCTTACGGGCATGTCGGGTTGGTGCCCGCTCTACGCCTTGTTTGGGTTTCGCACCAACAAGGGTCCCGGCGTCGCCCCGAGCTAGCCGGCTGCCTTCGCGATCCCGACTCAGTCATCAACCCAGACCGCGAAGAACGAATCCGAAACCACATCACCCACTAACGTCCCGCAAGTCAGCAGCGCCAACCACGCTACGGCAACCCGAGATTGACCCTAGGTCTACGCGCGAGCGGCGATGTACGATTCGACGGCAGATGAAGGAGTCTTTCTATGGCCGATACGTATGTAGTGGAGCGGGATACCAGCATTGACGCGGCGCCCCAGGCGGTCTTCGAGCTGATTGCCGACCTCACCCGATACGACGAGTGGTCGCCGTGGTCCGAGCTCGACCCCAACATGACCGTCACCCACACCGGCGAACCAGCCACAGTTGGCTCTGGCTACGCCTGGACCGGCAACCGCAAAGTCGGCGCCGGGTCGATGAAGATCACCGAGCTGGACGAGCCCGGCCGCGTGTCGGTTGACCTCAAGTTCCTCAAGCCATTCAAGGCCGAGAACACAGTGGACTGGCTGGTCGTACCCGCGGGCGACGGATCGAAGGTGACCTGGCGGATGACAGGCGAACGCACTTTCATGACCAAAGTCATGGGCTTCTTCGGAAAGACCATGGACAAGATGGTCGGCCCCGACTTCGAAAAGGGCCTGGCCAAACTGAAGTCCGCTGTCGAAGCTGGCTGAGCGGCTGGCCGGCCAACGGACCCTAGAGGTCCCAGAGCTCGACAAACCGGCGCATGGCCTTGGTGGCTTCTTTGGCGTCGCCTGTGGCCAAGACATCGACCAGCAGGCCTCGGCTCACCGCGACTCCTAGTCGCAGTTCGGTTTGGTCTACCTCTACGCCCAACTTGGCTGCCACGGTGTCGGCAACTTCTAGCCAAGGGTCGGTGAGACCTGCACCGGCTGTGAGGGCAACACATTCAAAGAACAGGCGCACGAACGGCGCCATCTCGGGGGATGAGACGCGGTCCCACAAGGCCAGCACCAGCTCCGATGGACTGTCCACCTCGTCGACAAGCTCGTCGAGCAACTGGCGTTGTGCAGCCTCCACTTCTTGGACGATGGCCGACACCAGCCCGGCACGCGAATCGAAGTGGAACAGCAGCATGCGGTGGCTCGAACCAATCGCCGAAGCAATGTCGCGGAGGCTGCGGTCGGCGAGGCCGTTGGCTGCGGCTTCCTCCATGACTGATAGCAACAGTTTGGTGCGAGCCGCTGTCATCAGGACACCCTATCTGGGTAAGTGAACCATTTGGTACACTTTCGCCATGAAGATCCAGAACACCATCGACATTGACACCAGCCCGGCACGAGTTTGGGAGCTGACCCTCGACGTGGAGTCGTGGCCAGACCACACCCCGACCATGACCAGCATCGAGAAACTGGACCCCTCACCGTTGGCCGTGAGGTCCAGGGTCAAGATCAAACAGCCCGCGCAACGGGCCAAGGTCTGGACGGTCACCGCGCTAGAGCCCCAGCGGCTTTTTGCCTGGACCGCCAAGATGATGGGCACCACAATGACCGCCGCACACCAACTCGAGCCCACCCCCACCGGCGTGCGCCAGACACTCAGCGTCGACATCGCCGGCGCCCTCAGCTGGCCCGTGGGCATGCTGGTCCGAGCACCCATCGCCAAAGCCATCGCCACCGAAAACCAAGGCTTCAAACGCGCCGCGGAAAGCGCCAACCATTAGTCAGCAGTGACTGCGGTGGCGCTGTAGCGCTCCGCTCTTGACTCGTGCCGTTGCCGCTGCAAGCCTTCGACTACCTAAGGCGGCCACTACCTATGCACATAGCCCGAAGCGGACTCAGCCAAGCGGCAGCCACTGCTGTCCCTACCGTCCTGGCGCTGGCTTCTCCGCGTGCCCTCGCGGTGTGGCCCCATCCCACCGTCAACATCGGCGGCGGCACGCGATGAACTCCGACAACCCCAACAACGACGAGGCCACGTATCGGGCCACCGAAGCAAGCCTGTGGGATTCTGTCGGCGTCAGCCCCACCGAGCTTCAGCTCACCCTGCCCGGTATCGGCTGCACGGTCCGAGCCCAAGAAGCCGGCGACGGTCCCCCTGCGCTCTTCATCCACGGCGGAGCCACCGGCGGCGCCAGTTGGGCACACCTCGTTGCTCGGCTCCCCGACCACCGCTGCATCGTGATCGACAGGCCCGGCTGTGGGCTCAGCGAACCATTGCCCGGCGACGGCTGGACCGACATGACCAAGTTCGCAGGCTACGCCGACGCGCTGGTGCCAGAGCTTGTGGCGTCGCTCGGACTATCCAGCATCAACGTAGCCTCCACATCACACGGCGGCTTCTTTGCCTTCCGGGGCGCGGCCGCAGCACCACAAACCGTCAACCGCATCCTCGAGTTCAGCTGGCCCATGGGCTCCCCCATGGAAAAGGTGCCCATGACTTTCCGCCTCGCAGCACTGCCGGGCGCTTCGGCGCTCAGCACACGCATGCCGGCCAACGCCACGCTGGTCAAAGCAGCACTTTCCTCAGCCGGCCTGAAATCGGCGATCAAGGCCGGCAAGTTCCACGACGAAGCCGTGGATTGGATGGTGTCGTTCATGAACAACACCGAATCAATGCGCAACGAAATGCGCATGCAGCCAAAGGTCATCACGCCCATCGCCGGCCTCAACCCCGACATGCTGCACGCGCCAGAGTTGCTGGCCAAGCTCACCATGCCCATCCATCTGTTCTGGGGCGAGGACGACCCCAACGGCGGCGAGGCGACAGCCAAGATGCTTGTCGGCCAGCTTCCCAACGCCACCCTCGAAATGGTGGAAGGCGCCGGCCACGCCCCCTGGGTCGACTACCCCGACCGCGCTGCCGAAGCCACCCGAGCCTTCTTCAGCTCCTAGCCCCTACCGCAAGGCTTGCCGTCGAGGTTCGTCGGGGGCTCGCCTCGACCGCGGTCCTCATTCCTGCGATCGGCCCGGCCTCAGGCCGCGGGTGAGGCTACGAAACCGCGTCCGAGCAAACCACGCGCTGGCCCCCACGGTCGAGGCGCCTATCGCAAGCAGTTCCTCCAACGGCAGGCTGCCAATGTGAGCAATCACAGGCTGGCCGACGGAGCTGCCGCTTGGCCTGCAACGTGTTCGTCGTGACGCTTCCACCATTCGTAGGGGCCCGACTGCGGATAGCCGGGCGGCGAGTCTTCCCATGCTTCTTGACGCCCAAACGGAGCGAGATCCATGTAGCTCCACACGCTGCCCAAGGCTTCGTCGCCACGGAGGTTGACAAAGTACGTGCGGAACACGTCGTCACCATCGCGCAGGAAGACGTTGGTGCCGTGCCACTCGTCGACGTCGAAGTCCACATCGAAGTCGTCGGTGATGGTGTACCAAGGTCCTGCCCAACCCATGCGCTCTTTCAGCCCGACAATGTCGGCCTGGGGCGCACGCGACACCCGTGCGTAGGTGATGTCTCGGGCGTTCAGGTGACTGAGGTGCCCAACTTGGTCGGCCATGAGCGAGCAACCCGTGCAGCCGCTCTCAGGCCAGCCATGCACCCCCGGCTCATAGAAGAACCGGTAGACCACCAACTGCGATCGGCCCTCGAATAGGTCGAGCAAACTGACTTGGCCGTTGGGGCCTTCGAACACGTAGTCCTTGGTAACAGCCATCCGGGGCATGCGGCGGCGTTGTGCTGCCAACGCATCGCTAGCCCGGGTGAGCTCCTTCTCCTTAACCAGCAGCGCCTGCCGGGCTTCGTGCCACGCTTCAGGCGACACAATTGGGGTTAGTTCCATGGGCTTTCCTTCGTTCGATTCGTGCGACTGTTGTGGGTGGGCTGAGCGGCGAGGCGCTGCGAGCGAGACATGTCAGCCCTCTCCTCGGAGGCGACGTTCTTCGAGCTCCTCGGCCAACGCGGCGATGCGGCTCAAGCGGCGATCCCAGGCGGCACCGACTTCGGCTAGTTGCGCTGCGGCTCGTTCCAGCTGCGCAGGGTTGGGTTGGTAGATGCGTTCTCGCCCAACCACCGTTGAGGCAACAAGGTCCACGTTCTCAAGCACTACCAGGTGCTTCGCAACAGCTTGCCGGCTGACCGGAAGCGCTTCGCCCAGCGTGCTGGCCGTTCCGCTACCGCTTTCGACCAACAGGTCCAACATCTGGCGTCGGGTCGGATCGCCAATGGCGGACCACAGTTGCTCATCTACCGCAGTCACGCGCTTCCCTTAACTGTTGGGGCGTACGCCACGAGACGGGGCAAGAAGTGGTCCCAGCCCGACACGTTTCGACGGTAATGCTCCTCAAGCTGTGCCACTTCCCAGCCCTTCTGGCGGAAGCCTGTTTCGGTCATGCGCAGCAACGTTCCGCCGTTCGCTTCCTCGAGTTCGAAGGTGACATGTAGTGAGTTGTCCTCCCTGGCCTCTTCCCCGTCGGGGTAGGTCCAACGAAAAGAGAAAAGCCGAGGCGGCTCCACATCTGCAACGGTGATCTCGGGAGTGTCAGATCCAAAGTAGAGCTTGCCAACCGATCCCGACACGGCCTCTAGTTCAGCCTTGTCTGGCCACCATTCTTTGAGGTGATCGGGGCTGGTGATGACCTCAAACACCGTCGTGGGCGATGCGTCAATGTGTACTGATCGCTCAATCTTGCCGAATTCCATTTCCATCCTCATGCAACCGTTGGTTGCGCATACCTTACGCATCGCCAGTCCAACGCGCAACCTTCAATTGCACATCGCTGCCATGGGACCTCTACGGCAACTAACGCTCCCCCGGGCCGCTTACCGCTCGGCCAACGCGACAAGCCGGGCTGTTGTACTGTCCGTCGTCATGCTCGAACAGTTCTCACTCACAGACCAGGTTGCGGTAGTCACAGGCTCGGGGAGGGGCATCGGACGCGGCATCGCACTGGGCTTGGCCGAGGCCGGGGCCCACGTCGT
>JAUIIS010000163.1 GCA_030431575.1 Acidimicrobiia bacterium
GCGTCCTGCGCTTCGGCTTCCGCCACGAGCGCTTCCATCGCGGCAAGCTCGGCGCGCAGCGCCGTGGTTTCGGCGGTCAGTTCGGTGACCCGGGCGGTCAGCGCGGCGTTGTCGCCCGCCCCGGCAAGGGCCGCATCGCGCGCGGCAACCGCGGCGTCACGCTCGGCAAGGGCCATGTCGCGCATCAGGCTGGCGGCGGTGCGATCGCCCTCCGCGGCGCTGAGAGCAGCCTGCAGGTTGGCAAGCTCGCCTTCCAGCTGGACAACCCTTGCCATGAGCTCGGGGTTTGCAGGCCCGGCGGTGACCGGTGCGGGTGCGGGCGCGGGCGCAGTGGCCGTCGCGGTCACGTCAGCGCAGTCCCACTTGCCCGCATCGGGGCCGCTGTCGATCTGCACACCGGTGGAATCGATCAGGTAGGCGGTGCCGTCGCGGGTCACGGCCCAGACCCCGTCGGCCAGAACCGTTAGGGCCACGAACGTCATGGCCAATCCGCCCACCAGGCCCAGGGCCCGCATTCCCAAGAAGTACATAGCCATCGGCCCGCTTCGCCATCGTTTTGGTGTTCCGGAACGTGCTTCTGCCATGAGGGCTACTTGATGGCTACGCCTACGCTGGCGCCCCACGAGTCGACCTTGGAACGACTGACGGCGGCGGGTTCCGGCGTTGGTGGCAAAAGGGTGGGCGTCATGAAGATGGCGTAGCGGTGTTGGGGACGTGATCGGGCTCAACTTAACGCTGTGGGCGGCCCAATGACGCTCTCGGCCTGATCCGATTGGGTGCCGTTGGGCCTCGTTCGTCCACAACTGCGATCGGAGCGTCAGATCCCGCTACTGTTCACGCCGTGGCTGACCATTCTATGCAAGAGCGGCTCGAGGATCTCGAGCGAAGAAAAGAAGAGGCGCGCAACGCTGGACCCCAGCGATCAGTCGACCGCCAGCACGAAAAGGGAAAGATGCTCGCGCGTGAGCGCATCGAGTATCTGCTCGACCCAGGTTCGTTCCACGAACTCGACATGCTGGCTCGTCACCGTGCCCACACCGCTGGCCTCGACAGCCAGCCCTACACCGATGGTGTCGTGACTGGTTGGGGAACCGTCGACGGGCGCAAAGTGTTCTTGTTCTCTCAGGACTTTACGGTCATGGGCGGTGCCCTGGGCGAGGTGTTTGCCGAGAAGATTCACAAAGTCATGGATCTTGCGTTGTCCACCGGGTCGCCCATGATTGGTCTCAATGACGGCGCGGGCGCCCGGATCCAAGAGGGTGTTGTCAGCCTCGACTCCTACGGCGGCATCTTCCATCGCAACGTCCAGTCGTCGGGCGTGATCCCCCAGATCAGTGTGATTTTGGGTCCATGTGCTGGCGGCGCCGTGTACAGCCCGGCCATGACCGACTTCATCTTCATGGTGCGCGAGAAGTCCCACATGTTCATCACGGGCCCCGACGTGGTCAAGACGGTCACAGGCGAAGAAGTCACGCTCGAGGAGCTAGGCGGCGCCAACAGCCACAGCACGAAATCTGGTGTGGCCACCTTTGTGTCCAACTCCGAAGAAGAAGTGCTCGACCAGGTAAAGGTGTTGCTCAGCCATCTTCCGGCCAACAACATGGAAGAGCCTCCAAGTTTCGAGCCCACTGACGACCCCGAGCGTCTGTGCCCACAGCTGGCCGAGATCATGCCCGACAGCGCCAACATGCCCTACGACATGAAGGCCGTCATCACCGAGATCGTCGACGATGGCGAGTTTCTCGAGTATCACTCGGCGTGGGCGCCCAGCATTGTTTGTGGCTTTGCTCGCCTCGATGGCAAGGTCGTGGGTGTTGTCGGCAACCAGCCGCTCATTCTCGCCGGTGTCCTCGACATCGAGTCCTCGTCAAAGGCGGCCCGGTTCGTGCGAACCTGCGACGCATTCAACATCCCGCTGCTCACGCTGGTTGATGTGCCGGGCTTCTTGCCTGGCGTCGACCAGGAGTACGGCGGCATCATTCGCCATGGGGCGAAGTTGCTTTACGCATATTGTGAAGCCACCGTGCCTCGCATTCAGGTCGTGACCCGCAAGGCTTACGGCGGGGCCTACGTGGTCATGGACTCTAAGTCCGTTGGCTCCGACCTAGCTTTTGCCTGGCCGACTGCCGAGCTCGCCGTCATGGGTCCACAAGGTGCTGTTGAGGTCTTGCATCGCCGAGATTTTCAGTCAGCGGCAGACCCCGACGCCCGCAAAGCCGAGCTAGTCGACGATTACGCGGAACGCTTCGCTAACCCTTACATCGCCGCCGAGCGTGGTTATGTCGATGACGTCATCGACCCCGCTGAAACCCGCCGCAAAGTAATTGCCGGTTTCGCAGCCATCAGCACTAAACGCGAAGAGCTGCCCAAGCGCAAGCACGGTGTGATCCCGCTGTAGCCATGACTGTTCAACCACCGCATTCCGCATCGGTCACCCCCGAGCCCACCGAGGCCGAACTTGTCGCCATTTTGACGGCCTACACCTCGTTGTGGCCAAGCCCCCCAGCCCCAGCCGACACCGCCGAACCCGTGTCGCGCCGCTGGCGTTTCCAGGGCCGCTGGTGGGTCAACGCCCCAGGCCAACGCGGCTCCCGCGCCACCTGGCAGTCCTAGAACCTCCCGGGTTTCGTATCCGCGCGCTTGCCGCCGCAACTCTCCCGCCTCCATCAGCGGCAGAGTGGTCGGCCCACCCAGTCTGGCCCGACCGCTTCCATGTTTACTAACGGGGTCGGGTGTGGTGCATTTCATTTCGGCTCGGAGCGTTTGCCCTGTCCGCAGCTGCCCCGAAATGAAATGCACCACACCCGACCCCTCAGGAAAGGACTGTGTGGCCTCTCGCATTGCGGGGCGAAGCCCAATGCTGTCGTGCTGTCAGGTTCCAGAACGGCGGCCCCGGTAGCTGCCTTGGCTAGCCAAACAACTGGCGCTGAGCTTGCTGGATGGCAGTCTTGAACGCTTCGTCCGAGCTGGCGAGGAGCCGAGCGCGTCGCAGCGCTGATCGCACGGTGTTATCCGACCGGAATCCGTACGACGACACGAGGGAACTCGGCAACGCCCCAACTCGATCGATCCAGAGCAGCACGAGCGCTAGACGCGGTTCGTTCCGCCGCCCCCTGCTGGTGTCGTGCAGCGTCTCTGGGCCTGCGGCAAAAACACTCTGTACACATGCCTCGACTGCTCGAAGGTCAAGCGGATCGCTCCCGACTTGGATCGGAGGAGGATCGGCCCAGATCCCTTTGTAGAGCTGGGTGTCGAGCCACCTCGGCCTGCCTGAGTTCCCTTCGTAGGCAGCCAAGCTCGACCAGGCGTAGGTTCTTGGATCCTCGCCGATTTCGGCGGGGTTCTTGTGTACGTAGTCAACGGTGGCGAGCAGCTGTTCGTCGGTCGTGATGTCCACACTGCAGAACCGGCCACGGAAGAGCGAGCCGTCGAACCCATGCCGTTCGTTGAACCGCCGCGTGTAGACAGACGACAAGTGTCGCATCGCCGCCGACAACGCGTGGTTGGTGCCATGAGTGACCAGATGAAAGTGGTTGGACATCAGGCAGTAGGCAAGGATTTCGAGGCCTTGCTGAGTTGACGAATGCCCCAGAAGCTGCAGGAACGAGCGCCGGTCCGTGTCGTCGATGAAGGTATCTTGGTGCCGCGATCCACGGTTCATGACGTGCTTATGCGGGTGAGCTGATTCGTTCCTCGGTTGTCTGGGCATGGCAACAAGCTAAGAGGCCTCAGTGACAGTCAGCCGAGTGCACTTGCTTCTGCGGGGTCGTTGGAAAGGTGTTGGGAATGAAATGCACCACACCCGACCCCGTTGGAAAGGTGTTGGGTGGCTGGGAGCTGAGTCAGGGGGTCCGGTTAGCGGGATTCGGCTACTTCGATGCGGTCTTGGGGCCAATCGCGGGCGCTGGTGAGGGCTACCTCGGCTTGGGACAAGATCTCGTTGGTATCGAAGCCGTGGGCGGGGTAGCAGCTGAGGCCGGCCCACAAGGTGCACACGTCGACGGTTTCGGCGAGACGGCGACGGACGCGTTCGATGGTCCAGATGGCGCCGTTTTCGGGGGTGTCTTCGAGAATGATGGCGAAGCGGCCGTCGTTGAGCCGACACGCGGTGTCTGCGTCGCGCAGGGTCGCGGCGATGGCGGTGGTTACTTCGCGTGGGTCGATGTGGGTTGGTTCGGCTTGTGCTGGATCGGCGACGACTTCGAGGAGGGCGACAGCGACAGGCCGAAGGTGTCGGCGAGCAGCTGAGATGCGCTGTTCTACTGCGGCGAGGAAGTACCCCTCGCCAAACAGGCCGGTTTCGTCGTCGGTGAGGTCGACGCTGCGGCTTGCTGGTTCGTCGGTGCTTGCCTTGAGCGACAGGCTGTTGGAGAGTTCTGCGTCGGCGGCGCGCAGATTTGCTTTGCGGGCTGCTTCTTCGGCTTGCATCCGCGCCTGGATTTGGTTGGCGACGGCGCCTTCGAGTTCTTCGACTTGGCTGGCCAGGGCCTGGGTGCGTTCTTCGGCTCGGCTCATGCGGTTGGCGGTGAGATACGCCAGGTACGCGGCGGCAATGGAGGCCACCCCGGCCACAACACCAAACCACGCCACAACGGCAACGCCTGCCGCTAGACCAACGCCGATTCCAATTAGGCCAACAAGCGTGGCCGCAAGTGCATTCTGCTGTCTCATTGCCAAGCCCATCGGCAGGACACCTCTCGGTTCGAGTGGCCATACGGCCCATTGTGCGCTGCATGGGCAGCGACGTTGGTTTTGTGCGCTGCATGGGCAGCGACGTTGGTTGTGTGCGCTGCATGGGCAGCGAACGGAATTCTTGTGCGCTGCCCGCCGCAGCGACGTCAGTCGTGTCCCACCATGATTGTCGGCCACGCGGGTCCGGTTGTGAACATTGCGGACTTTGCTTGGTTGAGGTAGTCCGTTCGGTCTATGTCGATCGCTCCCATGGTCACAAGATGCGGGGTGGTCCATTGCACGTCGATGAGGGCGTCGGGGTAGGGCTGGAGGAGCCTTGCTAGGCCCACGAGCGCAGCCTTTGAGCCGTTGGTGCGGGCATGGAACATTGATTCGCCGGCGAAGAACGCTCCGATGCCTACGCCGTAGACGCCGCCAGCGATTCCGTGGGTATCCCAAGCCTCGATGCTGTGCACCCAGCCAAGCTCGTGGAGTTCGGTATAGGCGGCCTTGATTTCGGGACCGATCCATCCATGTGGTCGCTGGGGGTTGGCGCAGCCTTCTAGAACTGCCTCGAATGCTGTGTCGACCTTGATGGTGAATTGCGACAGGGAGCGAGACAGCGATCGGGACACATGGATGTCGTGCGGTTTGATCACGCCACGAGGTTGTGGCGACCACCAGCCAATTTCTCTGCGGGAGCTGCCTTCGTGGGGCTCGATGTGCATTGGGAAGTAGCCGTGGCGGTAGGCGTGCAACAACGTACCGGGCTCTAGGTCTGCGCCGAAGGTCACCAAGTCGTCTGCCTCGTCCGGGACGGCGGGGAATCGCCAGGGGCTTTGTGGTGGCTCAAGCGGTGGCCACGGTGGGGAGGGCATGTCCTTAGCGTGGCACAGGCGGCAGCGGCTTTGGGTCGGCAAACTCGGTGCGCCGCCATTCCGTAGGCGCACCACTAACCTGTGGCGCGTGCCTGCCCGGATGCCACCTCGAGAACCGTTGGAATCTCATGCCCGCGAGGCGCTCGAAGCCGTGCGTGGGCGAACCCTGGTGTTGTGGCCGGCGCCGGTTCGTCGCCGGCTTCCGCCTGAGGTTTCTTGCACCCAGTTCTTCGAAGCAGGCCCCGATGGGATCTATGACTCCATTGTGTCGGTGGGCCAGCTTGGAACCGCATCGGATTTGGCTGGGCTGTTGATGAGGCTGCGCCCGCACATGGGGCCCGAATCGGTGCTGTACTTCTGCGAACCTACGGTCGCTTCAGATACGCCCACTGCCCAACCCCCTCATGATGTCACCACGTCGTTGTGGACTCGCGGGTTTACCGTCTTTTTGTGTCGCCGGGCTCGCCACCGCAGCGGTCGTCACATCCATGAGTACTGCTGGGGTCGAGCTCGGCTGCGTTCTGACTCAGCGCCTCCCGCCAAGCGCCGGTAGCGACGCACGAGACCCAAGGTCTCAGACAACTGCGATGTCCGTGCTGTGGCCTGCCACGCCTGGGGGAGGGGCCGATATCGCTATTGCACCGATATCGTTGATCGACTGTGGCTCTCTTTGTTCAGAAGTTCGGTGGCACTTCAGTAGCTGACGCAACCCGCATGCGCGAGGTTGCCAACCAAGTCAAACACACGCGCGCCCGTGGCGACGATGTGGTGTTGGTGGTCTCGGCCATGGGTAAAGAAACCGACCAGTTGTTACGTCTGGCCGACGAGGTCTCCCACACCCAGCCGGGTCGCGAGATGGACATGCTCATTACCGCAGGCGAACGCAAGTCCATTGCGCTCATGTGTATGGCGCTGCATGACATGGGAATCCCAGCCGATTCCTTCACGGGAAGCCAGGCCGGATTCCTGACCGACACCAATCATCGAAATGCCAAAATCCTCGAAGTCAACCCGTACCGCATTCGAGAAACCGTCGACGCCGGCCGGGTGGCGGTGGTTGCTGGGGCACAGGGTGTGTCTACAGACAACAACGTCACCTTCTTGGGTCGAGGCGGTTCAGATACCACCGCCGTGGCGCTCGCTCACGGGTTGGGCGCCGATGCGTGCGAACTCTTCACCGACGTCTCAGGTGTCTTCACCACCGATCCTCGGGTGTGCCCCACTGCCCGCAAGATTCCTCGCATCAGTTTCGACGAACTCCTTGAGATGACCGCTGTTGGTTGCCCCAAGCCCGTCATGCGCTCGGTCGAAGTGGCCCGCGCCTACCAAGTACCACTGCACGTTCGTTCGGCCTTCACCTGGGAGCCGGGCACGTGGGTTGTTGAACAGGAGCCAGACATGGAAAAGGCCATCATTTCTGCTGTGGTGCCCGACACGTCACAAGCCAAGGTCACGGTCGTGCACGTGCCAGACAAACCAGGCGTGGCCGCTAACTTGTTCCGTTTGTTGGCCAACGACAATGTCAATGTCGACATGATTGTTCAGAACGTCTCCGAGGCGGGTCACACCGACATTTCGTTCACTGTGCCCCGCGAGCAGTTGGCGACTTCTGACGAGGTCACCTCTCGCTATGCCAGCGAGATCGGTGCCGACACCGTTAGTACCGACGATTCCATTGGCCGTGTGTCGGTCGTTGGCGCTGGCATGGCTTCTAACCCGGGCGTGGCAGCCACCATGTTTGAGACGCTGTCTAACAACGGCATCAACATCGAGATGATTTCTACCTCGGCTATTCGCATCAGCTGTGTGGTTGCCGAGGCACAGATCGACGCAGCAACGGTTGCGCTCCACGATGCATTCGAACTCGATCGAGGCTAACGATCTCCTCGCGGGCGATGGCCTCAACGGCTGAACTGCACGCCACCTGGACCTCAGATGGCGCAACCTTTTGGGGCTGGGACTCAGGCCGCGCCCTCACGGGCGAGCAGGTCAGGCGCTTAGCTTCGGGGACGTTGGGGAGTTGGTGGGCGGGACGCGAAGCGGCATTGGTTCCGCTTGCGGTTGCGGTGCCCGAACATGACACCTTGCATCTCTCGGCGCTGGAGGCGTCGCCTCGGGAAGTCATTGACTTGTTGGCGGACCGCTACCCGTCCAACACCTGGACGCCATCTATGCGTTGGCTCCATGCAGCTGTTTCTTTGGTCATTGATGCTGCGGTCACGGGCCTGGTCTTGCCTTCGCTCGAGACCACCGGCTTGCGCTGGCAGGCCCGCTGGGAGCTGATCGATCACCCTGGTGTTCAGCAGCGCATTGATCGTCTAGCCGAGACCATCCCGCCGGTCATGGTTGCCGGGGGCTCGGCTGATGCCCGAGAAATCGTCGACCAGCTTGCCGATGCCGCGTGCCGGCGGGGCTTGGCTGGCGTTGGCTGGAAACCGGTGTTGCCACGGTCCCGGAAGGCCCCTGTTGTTGCGTTGCGACGCGTGGCTACTGCGCTGGCCGAAGGCACTGGCGGTGTCGATTGCGAGAACGAGCGCCACGAAGCCACCGTGACCCGGCTCAGCGCAGCCATGAGCGAGGTCCGCGCGAGCGCCGAAGGCGGCGTGCCCTTGGCTAGCCGTGGCCGGCTCGAGCCTGGCGATCCCGACGAGCCTTGGGAGCTTCGCTTCGAGGTGTTGTCGCTGGACGACCCAGCGTTGGCTGTTGCCTGGAGCGACGTTTTCGCGGAGACCCC
>JAUIIS010000164.1 GCA_030431575.1 Acidimicrobiia bacterium
TTGGCGAACGCGTTGGTAAACCGCATGCCGTCGTGGGCTAGTGCATCGATATTGGGCGTTGACGCAACGGGTTGCCCAAAACAGCCGACGGCATCAGCCCGCAGTTGATCTGGCATAAAAAGCACAATGTTGGGACGCTGCACCGCCCCAGCATGCCAGATGTCGGTACGTTGAGAAGACGATGAGTTCCACCAACGAAGATCGTCTGACCAAAGACCGCCTGGAACGCCTCCGGGTCCGCAAAGAACCTCCTCCTTTGGTAGAGGTGACCGTGACGAACCACACCGTCCTCACCCCGCGCATGCTGCGTCTTACCATCGCTGGCGATGGCCTGGTTGGTATGTACCCAGGCCCCGCAGCAAGCGTGCGCCTGCTGGTGCCAAGCCCGGGAGCCGACGCGCTGGTGTGGCCCGAATGGAACGGCAACGAGTTCTTGCTGCCTGACGGCTCACGGCCCGCACTGCGAACGTTTACCCCGCTGCGTGTTGATGCCGAGGCCGGAACCATGGACCTCGAAATCGTGCGACACGCTGGAGGCGTTGTGTCTACCTGGGCTGAAACGGCATTCCCTGGTGCCCAGGCTGCTCTGTCTGGCCCCGGCCGCCCGTACGATCTCGACACGGACGCGTCGCGCTACCTCATCCTTGGCGACGAGACCGCGCTGCCTGCTGTGCGACAGTTGCTCCGAGCATTGCCCACAGCGATGGACGTGGAGGCTCACGTCGAGGTTGTTTCGGGCGAAGCCGTGGATCAATCCGACGACGCCGGCATGGTAATCAATTGGCACGTGGCCAAGCCCGCAGCCTCCCCAGGCGAGGCGCTGGTGGCGATCGCCGAAGGTCTAGAAGCGCTCGACTCCGACGCCCAGGTGTGGGCCGCGGGCGAGGCGGCGGCAATGCAAGCCATCCGCACGCACCTTTTCGACAAACTTGGAGTTTCGCGTCGCCAGGCCACCGTCCGGGGTTACTGGAAGCCGGCTCGTTCCTGAACCGCCTGAGGGTTATTGAGGCTGGTGGACTACGTTCACCATATGGAAGACGAGCTCATCAATAAGGTCACGTGGAAGATCCCGAACGCGCTGGCGTTGGTTGGTTCTCGGGCTGGTGACGAGCGCAACGCCATGACTACCAGCTGGATCACGCAGCTGTCCCAAGAGCCGGTGCTCATTGGTATCGGCGTCGACAACGCAGCGGTAACGCACCGTCTGATTTCTGACGGTGGCTCGTTCAGCATCAATCTCTGGGATGCAGAGGACACCCGCGTGTTCGTCAAGTTCTCAAAGCCCGCCAAGTACGAGAACGGCACCCTCAACACGCGTCCGGTGAAAGACGCGCCCACCGGGGCACCGGTGTTCGATGAAGCCATTGCATGGATGGACTGTGAGGTCCGCCACACGTTGGACCTGGGCAGTCACACCCTGTTCGTGGGGGAACTGGTGGCCGCTCAAATCAACGATGACGAGAAGCGGTCGGCGTCCATGAGCGATACCCGGATGAAATACGGCGGCGTCCGCCGCGGCGAACATTAGCCGATGCGTTTAGCGGTGCTCTTTGCGCCAAACGACCTTTAGACCAGACCAGATGTCTGAGATGGCACACACCTTCACATCCACGAGCTTTGTCGCTAGCACTGTGGCTCGAACCACGTCACCGGTGAGGTCTGTCGCGACTCCTGAGGTCTTCTTTGGCCAAGCAAGCCAAAGAGTTCGGTCTGGGAACACTGAGTCAGCCAGGCGGTCAAGCTCACCGGATAGCACAGATGCATCGGTGTAGAAGGCAATCACAACATCAGGTTCGCCTTCCACGTCATTACCAAAGCGCGCACCTTCGGGGAGTTCACCCAGCAAGGCGCGAAAGTCGCCAGGTTCGTGAAGGGTCGCTACGAGGGAATCCGGCTTGATCCCAAGCTTCTTTGGCAGCGGCGTTCCCGAGTATCCGGCTGCCATCGACTACTCCACCAGCCGTTCGCGGTGAATATGGCCAACGTGTGTCATGGGGGTCGGCTCAGTCTGTGACGCTGGCACGGGGTGAGAAGGCTAGCGAAGCAGCGTCGCTGACCTCGGCGGTGCGGCCTGGAGCTGACTGGAATCCCCAGTACATGTTGGTGTGGGCAATTACCTTGTCGGCCGGCGGCATGCCGTACTCGGAATAGTCGTCGGTGGTGTGGGCGTCGCTCACCAGGACCGTGTCGTAGCCACGGACGATGGCGCCGTGCAGGGTGTTCCGTATGCAGGCGTCGGTCTGCGCCCCTGTGATGATCAGTTTGCCCACCGCCAGGCGATGGAGCTCTGCTTCGAGCGTGGTGTCCTCGAACGAGTCGCCGAAGTTCTTGTGCACGACTGGCTCGTTGTCTGCTGTGTCAAGGTCGGCGGCAAGCGCCCAGTCGGCTGAACCCTCCACCAGTTCATCATCGGCATGTTGCACCCAGATAACCGGGACGTCAGCGTCTCGGGCTCGTGAAGTGAGGCTGTTGATGGTCTGAATCACGCGCTGGCGGTCGTGGGCGTTGGCCACGACGCCCTCTTGGACGTCAACCACAAGAACCGCGGTATTGGGGCGATCGGCAAACGTAGTCATGGCGTCTCCTTTAGGGGAGTTTCAGATCGGGCGCAGCCCCAATCCGTTTGGATAGTAGTGCTGAGGACCTCGCCAAGTCGACGGGTTTGAGCGTGCCCGTGCGAAAGGTTTGGGACAGTTCGTCGCCGCGTTGACGCGCCAAATCACGGCTCTGTGAACGCAGCGAGAACACGCATCGGTGAGCGTCAGCGGCGGCTGGAGCGATCAGTAGGTTCGGGAGCACATGAGGCCCGAGTCCAGATCTAGGAGCAACGATGAGCGCCAATGCGGTCCGCCAACAAGCAATACATGAGGTCACCAACAGGCCTCTCCCAGACTCGAGTGCGGTTCAGCCACTTAGCGAGATATGGGCAGCCGACGTTTTCAGCCTGGCAGTCATGGAGGAATCACTCTCAAAGAACGCGTTCAAGGCCATGAAGAAGACGGTCCAAACCGGCGCACCGCTTGACTCGGCCACTGCCGATGTTGTCGCCGCGGCCATGAAGGATTGGGCCTTGAAGAAGGGGGTGAAGTTCTTCTCGCACATCTTCTACCCAATGACCAACATCACGGCCGAGAAACATGACGGGTTCATCATCACCAGCCCTGAAGGCAATGCCATTACTGAGTTCACCGGGAGTTTGTTGATCAAGGGCGAACCCGACGGCTCGTCGTTCCCCAACGGGTCGCTTCGCATGACAAACGCCGCACGGGGGTACACCGCATGGGACCCCACAAGCCCGGCCTATGTGATGAACACGCCCAACGGTGCGACGCTGATGATCCCTAGCGTCTTCTTCTCTTGGACCGGCGAGGCGCTGGACAAGAAAATCCCGTTGCTGCGGTCGAACGCTGCGATGAACGACGCCGCTCAGCGAGTGCTCACCCTTATGGGGGAAACCGAAATCGAGACGCTCAATTCAAGCTGCGGTGCAGAGCAGGAGTACTTCCTCGTCGATGCGCACTTCGCGCACAATCGCCCCGACCTTCTCTTGGCCGGGAGAACACTGTTCGGTGCCGCGCCCCCGAAGGGTCAAGAATTCGATGACCACTACTTCGGTGCCATTCCCGAACGCGTGCAGGTGTTCATGCAGGCATTCGAGGACAAGTTGTTCCGCCTCGGCATTCCCGCGAAAACCCACCACAACGAGGTTGCCCCCGGTCAGTTCGAGATAGCGCCCTATTTCGAGGCAGCCAACGTAGCCGCCGACCATCAGCAACTGATGATGACGATCATGAAGACAACAGCCAAGGAACATGGCTTTATTTGCCTCCTTCACGAGAAACCCTTTGCCGGGGTGAATGGCTCGGGCAAGCACGTCAACTGGTCAGTGGGTAACTCAACGCAGGGCAACCTGTTAGACCCCGGAACCACGCCGCACGAGAACCTCAACTTCTTGCTGTTCTGCGGGGCTGTCATCCGCGGCGCTCACCTCTTTGGTCCCCTGCTTCGGGCAGTGATTGCTTCGGCCGCAAACGATCACCGTCTCGGAGCGAACGAGGCACCGCCGGCCATCTTGTCGGTCTACCTGGGCGACCAGCTCGAAGCAGTGTTCTCCGACATCAAGGAAGGCAATATCGCAACCTCGAGCGATGGTGGAGTCATGGATCTCGGGCTGAGCCAGATCTTGCCGTTCACCCGAGACCCGGGTGACCGAAACAGGACGTCGCCGTTCGCCTTTACAGGAAACAGGTTCGAGTTCAGGGCCGTCGGTTCCTCGCAGTCCGTGTCGGGTCCTTTGGTGGCAATGAACACGATGCTTGCCGACTCGTTGACGTGGATAGCTGACAAGTTGGAGGCCCAGCTAGAGACTGGCGTATCGCAGTTAGAGGCTGTGGCAGCGGTCTTGAAAGAGCTGATGGAGCTCCATAGCGCTGTGATCTTCGGTGGAGATGGCTACTCCAGTGAGTGGCACACCGCCGCGGTTGAAGAACGCGGTCTGCGCAACATCCCCACCACCGCCGACGCACTGCCGGCCCTCGTCGCCGATGACGTCGTTGCGCTCTTCGAGCGCACAGGCGTCCTGAGCGAAGTTGAACTTGCGTCGCGATATGAGGTGTATGCAGAGCAATACATCTTGTCCATCGGGGTTGAGGCCAAGTTGACGGCGGAGTTGGCGACCACGGTTCTTTATCCCGCGACGGTGGAGTACCTATCTGACCTCACCGAGACAGCAGCGGCGGCTGCGTCAGTCGGTGTCGAACTAGATACGGGGCCAGCAAAGACCATTGCCGCAGAGGCGAACGGGCTGCTTGGGGCCGTAAGCGACCTCAATGCAGCGCTTTCCGTCGAAGATTTCGCATCCACCGAAGAACACATGCAGCACTGCGCTGGCCCGATCCGGGCCCGCATGGACGCCGTTCGAGCGCACGCTGACCGGCTGGAAACCATGGTCGCGGACGAGCGTTGGCCGCTGCCGAAGTATCGGGAGATGCTGTTCATCAAGTAGTGGGCGGCGTTACCTACCGGGGGTCACTCCTGCGTTGTAGTGATCCCTCGGTAGGTAATCTGCGTTGGAGCGGAACCCTTGGCCCACCGTGCGGCCAGCTCGGGAATGTCATCTTCGTATCCGAGCACCACGACCACGTCGCCCGGCGAGATTGAGGTGGTAGCTGGCGGATGCATGATGGTGGTTCCGTCTGCGCAGCGGATGCCCACAATGAGGTAGCCGTGGACGCCCCGGACCTCGATTTCTCCGATCGTCCGGAACGCAAGCGGCGAAGACTCGTCAATATCGAGTTCATCGAATCGCAGACCAATCTGATCGAGATCAACCTGCCCGGCTGTCTCGCCTAAACGTTGGAGCAGTTCGTGAGCGGTCGGTCGCATGATGAGCTGCGAGATCTTGCCTGCCCCAATGCTTGTGGTCATCACGACAGTGTCGGCACCGCAGCTATGCAGTTTGGGCTGCGTCGAGTGATGCTCACCGCGAGCGATGATGGTGAGCTGAGGGTTCATCTGTCTCGCTGTCAAGGTGACAAATACGTTCGTGACATCGTCGGAGGTAACGGTGGCAAGGACAGCGGCGCGAGAAATTCCCGCTCGCTCGAGAACTTCTTCTTCGGTGGCGTCGCCGTGAATAACCAAGTATCCGTGGTCGCCCTCGGCAGCTGGTGGCAGCGCACCCTCGGTGTCGATAGCGACAAAGGGGTGTCCGGCTTGGTGAAGGTCGGCAGCCAAGGTGGCTCCCATTCGGCCATAGCCGCAGATGATGGTGTGACCTTCTAGCTGGTCGATTTCTCGTGTCATGCGTCGCGCTCCCAAGGCCCGATTGAGTTCACCGTCGACAACAAGCTGGATGAATCCGCCGACGGCATAGATGACTGCGCTGTACCCGGCAATTATCAGCGAGATTGTCAGGATGCGGGTCGGCCAAGTGACCACAGGATTGACCTCGCCGTAGCCGACCGCAAACACGGTAATGACCACCATGTAGACGGCATCGCCGAAGTTCCAGCCTGCAATCAAGTACCCGACTATCGCGCCCCCGCAGACGAGGACCAGCAACGTCACGCCGATGAGCATCTTCTGAATGGGGGCAGACCTTGCACCAGTGTTGATTCGTCAATCTTGCCGTGCCCGCGTTGCCTGCCTGTTTCGGCTTGGTTGCAGCCCGGTAATGCCCGAGGCCTTTTCTCGATCAGTTAGCCGGTGGAGGTTCGGGCGTCACCAGCGACCAGGTCAGCACTGGCTGTTGGAAGCCCTTCATCATGCGGCGCCCGGCTGGTTCGAATGTGCATTGGTTTGCCGCTGCTTCGACGACCTCGGACGTCACCAGCACTTCTTGCGGCACGGCCTGGTCGACGAGACGCGCAGCGAGGTTGACTACCGACCCGTAGTAATCGCCGCCGCGAGGTAGGACGTCGCCAAACGCCAAGCCGCCGCGTGGCAGGACTCGGTCATGTTCTTCCCCGAACGCTTCGGTGAGATCCCATGCAGCTCGACAGGCCGATGCTGCGTCGACGCTGACAAACATCACTTCATCGCCGATGAGTTTGACCACGCGGGCGCCAGCCTGTGTGACGGTGTCGTGGGCCCGGCCCTCAAACTCGCGGATGAATGTTGCCAGCTGGTCGGCCGGCATGCTTTGCGTACGTTCGGTGAAGCCCACCAGGTCAACAAAGCCCACGGCGAAGCGGAACATGAGCCGGCTGTCGCCAACAGTGGCCTGCCGCGTGCGGCCTACAGCTTGAGCAACATGTCGCCGCAGGACGGGGTCGAAGCGATCGGCGAAACCGTCGAGCATGCCAACGGCGTCGTAGACCTTGTGGGCGAGCTCGAACTCGCTTGCCCCAGCTGAAACATGAGGCCCTTCGATGTCGGCCAGAAACAGCGACACCACCGATTCCCCAAGCCTGGCAAACGACGAGCCGATGACGCGCACGGCGGCAAGGGCCTCGGCGGGGCTGAATACTTCGGAGAGAAAAGCAGCGGCACCGATGGTGTTCGCTTCATCGGCGGTGAGCTCAAGCTGGCCAGTGGTCGAGTCGGGGAGTGGCACGAACCCGAGCGCAGTTGCGTATGCCTCAACTTGGGAGACGGGAAGGCCGATGAGCTCGGCCGCTTCGGCCACACTGAGCCGCTCTCCCGGCACCATCCGGCGGTCGCCCGCAATGGCGCTGAGATTGCTTGTCGCGTCAGCGGCGACCATTTGTTCGAGCGTCACACCCATGGAATCCAACCATTGAAGCAGCTTGAGTCGACTGTCGACATCGAAGTTGTCGGCGCCGCCAAAGTCGGTTGAATCGCCGGGTTCGAGAAGTCCCGCTGCTCGGAATTCGTCGTCGGAATACACAGCGGCGAGCCTACGCCAGATTAGGCAGGCCAAGCCTCAGGTACGAGCAGCCCGTGCAAGGGTGCTACCTATGCGGTTTGTCGCTTGCGCTGTGGTTTAAGTTGATGCCATGAAGCTGTCCCCCCGCTCGGCTGCTGAGCGCGTTTTGTCGGTCACGCCGCTGAAGCACGCCACGATGGTGCAGGCGCCGTATCTTATTCCAGGACTCCCAACGGTGGCTCGGGCCGCCAACGGTGTAGCCGACTGGCTTTCCAAGAGCCGGTCCATTGAGGAGCTCAACGCCCTCCTGGCCCCCAAGCCGAACGAAGAACATCGCCCCTGCTTGCTGTGCGGATCCGAACGTCGAAAGGTCCGGTACGACGTACGTAAAGGTACCGAAGGTTCCTCGGCGAGGTATCGAGTGGCCGTGTGCGATGACTGCGGTCTGCATCTGCGTTGCCCGGGAATTCGTGTTGAGAACGTGGCCGAGCTTTATGCGACAGATTCTTACGCAGACTTCCTCGAGGGGTCCTACAGCAAGAAACGCGTGCAGGTTTACCGCCGCACGCTCAAGAGTCTCGGCCTCGACCGCCCGTCGGGCGAGCGGTTGCTCGACCTTGGTTGTGGAACAGGGATCTTCATGGGCGTGGCGCGTGAGCTGGGCTACGACCCGTACGGACTTGACCTCTCTCCGGCCTCGCTGCGCATCGCCGCAGATCGCTTCGGAGAAGACCGGGTGGGCTTTGGGGCTGTGTGGGACGCGGCGCAGCTAGGGCACGACTCCTATGACGTCATTACGCTTTGGTCTGTGCTTGCCCATATCGCAGACCCCCGAGAGCAGCTCAGCGCGATAAGCAAGCTGCTTGCTCCAGGTGGATCGCTTGTCATTTTGACCGTCAACGCCAACTCGCTGCAGCGCCAAGTGTTCCAGGGGAGATGGAATGGCTTCACG
>JAUIIS010000165.1 GCA_030431575.1 Acidimicrobiia bacterium
CGGCGCCCTACCAGTTCATGATGCAGCATCCCGACTTCGAGCAGACCGACTTGTCTCGCTTGCGGATTGCTGGTGTTGGTGGGGCCCCGTGTGCGCTGACCATCATGGAGGCATGGACCGAGCGGGGAGTGTCGCTAGCCCAAGGGTTCGGGATGACCGAGACCAGCCCGGCCTGCATCTTCCTTGACTCGGGGGACGCGTTGCGGAAGATCGGCTCGACCGGCAAAGCCTTGTTGCACACCGAGTTCCGCATCGTCGACGACGATGGCAACGATTGCGCCCCAGACGAGATTGGCGAGCTGTGGGTGGCTGGCCCCCATATCACCCCTGGCTATTGGAATCGGCCTGACGCCACCGCCGACGCCTTTGAGGGACGTTGGCTCAAGACCGGCGATGCCGCCCGCATGGACGAAGAGGGCTTCGTCTACATCGTCGACCGCTGGAAAGACATGTACATCTCCGGCGGCGAGAACGTGTACCCGGCCGAGGTCGAGAACGTCCTGTACCAGTTACCCGACGTCGTCGAGGCTGCGGTCATTGGCGTTCCTCACGACAAGTGGGGCGAGGTTGGCCTAGCAGTGCTGGTTGTGAAGCCCGACGCCACCTTGGATCGGTCGACTGTTGTCCAACACTGTGTTGAGCGCTTGGCCAAGTTCAAGATCCCCAACGACATCGCCATCATTGACGAACTCCCCCGCAACGCAACCGGCAAAGTGCTCAAACGCGAACTCCGAGGGCAGTTCGTAGACGCCGACGCCCCCCAAATCTCCTGACCGGGGTTAGTTGCGTTCCGGCCTGTCGGCGAGTGTCAGGGCGTCCGCTGCACCGACAGGCCAGCTAGTGCGGTGTCTGGGCACGGAGGTGGTGTTGGGGTGGAGATGCTGTGATGCCCAGCAAGGCCCGAGCAACCGTGGACTTGGTGTCTGGAATGGAGGTTGTGCGTACGCAGCCGGTGGCGGAGAAGGTTCGTTCGAACAGCGCATGCGTTCCCTGATACGGCACGAGAAGCCGGACCTTTAGCCGATCGCTGGTGCTCGCCGTCTACGAGGTTGCGCCTAGGTGCAGGCTGATCGTGCCTCATGCGTCGGCGATCCAAGTGTGTCAAGATCGCTCGAAGCGAGCGATATGGAGTGTTCCGTGCAGGTCGTACCCGACATGTTGAGCAATGGCGTGACGCGCTACTCAGACCGGGTGTGCGTGGCCGAAGGCGGACGGAGCCATACCTTTGCCGAGACTTCGGCCAGGGCCAGTCAACTGGCATCGGCGCTTCGGGTCCATGGGCTGAACCCTGGCGACCGTGTGGCGCTGCTGGCCATGAACGAACTCGAGTACACCGAAATTCAGGTCGCTTGCCAGCGCGCTCAGTTGACGCTAGTGCCGTTCAACTTTCGTCTAGCTGTGCCCGAGCTCCGGTATCTAATGGGCGATGCGCAGCCAGCGGCGCTTATTCATGGTCCGGGGTTCGAAGGCGTCGCCAGCGAACTCGATTGCAAGCAAACCATCCATCTCGGCCCCGAAGGGTGTGGTGACTCGTACGAGGCGTTCTTGGAATCTGCCCCGGTCTCGTTGGCGCAGACGCGCACGCAGGCGCCCTCGTCTCTGGAACCCTCAGCCCCGGCTGTCATTCTCTACACGAGCGGGACAACCGGTCGGCCTAAAGGGGCGGTGTTGTCCAACCTGGCGTTGTGGGCTCGTATGACGTCGTTCGCCGTAGATGTGGGCATGGGGTCGGACTCGACGTTCCTCCAGTGCCTGCCGCTGTTTCACATCGCATCGAACCTGGGCTACGGGTTCACGTTTGCTGCCGGTACAAATGTGTTTGTGAAGGCGTTCTCACCCGAGGCCGTGTTTGAACACTTGGAAGTGTCTCGACCGACCCATGTGCTCATGGTCCCCACGATGATCAACATGGTGCTCAATCACCCCGATGTTGCCTCGTCGGACTGGTCGTGCGTGCAACAGGTCATCTACGGAGCATCATCAATTGCCCCCGACGTCTTGCGGCAGGCGATCGACGTCATGGGCTGCGGTTTCCTCCAGATGTATGGCATGACCGAGACAGGCGCTGCGCTGATTCTGCGCCCTGAAGATCACGACCCTGTCGGGCATCCAGAGTGGTTAGCTGCGGCGGGAACCGACGCCATCAACATGGCGACAATCATCGTCGATGACCAAGATCACGAGGTCGGTCCAGGGACTGTGGGTGAGATCGTGACCAGAGGCCCCTGCGTCATGAGTAGTTACTGGCAGAACGAGGAGGCGTCTAACGAAGCGCTGCGGAATGGCTGGATGCACACCGGCGACGCTGGGTATCGCAGCGACGACGGGTACGTGTTTGTCACCGATCGCATCAAAGACATGATCGTCAGCGGAGGCGAGAACATCTATCCACGCGAGGTCGAGGACGTTCTCTTTGCTCACGAGGCTGTTCTGGAAGCTGCGGTTATTGGCGTGCCCGACGACCGCTGGGGCGAACGAGTCCACGCAGTCGTGGTGTTCCATCCCGGCAGCGAGATCCCCGAGCAAGACCTCCTTGAGTACTGCAGGGAACACTTGGCTGGCTACAAGGTGCCGCGGTCTGTCGAGACGGCACCTGAGCTCCCAAAGAACGCCACGGGCAAGGTCCTCAAGACCGAGCTGCGAACTCCGCATTGGCATGATCGACAGCGCGGGATCAACTAGGTGGACGAGAACGGCCAGACACGATGAGCGAAATCAGCGAAGCCCAAGTCGTCACAGATGTCCTTGCCTGGTTTGAAGAGGCGTGGGACCCGGATCTGTCGTTGCTTGCGTGGCGCGACCGTGTGGTGGATTCGGGTTGGGCTGTGCCGTCGTGGTCGAAGGAGTGGTTCGGCCGGGACTTGCCTGCGTGGACCGACCGGGTTGCGCATGCCACTATCCGCAAGGCCGGTGGGGTAGCGGTACCGCTGGGCGCAGGGTTTGGGCTTGCAGCTCCGACCATGTACGACCATGCGTCGGATGAGCTGAAGCAGAAGTACCTTCGCCGCACCCTCACGGGTGAGCTTGCGTGGTGTCAGCTGTTCTCCGAGCCCGGCGCTGGGTCTGACCTTGCCGGGTTGAAGACAACTGCCGAGCGCGACGGCGACGAGTGGGTAGTGAACGGGCAGAAGGTTTGGAACACCAGCGCAGACCACGCAGACATGGCGATCTTGGTGGCCCGAACCGACTGGGGTGCGGTGAAGCACGCGGGGTTGTCGTACTTTGTGCTCGACATGCACCAGGAAGGTGTTGAGACCCGGCCGATCGAGCAGATGAACTACCACAACTCGTTCAACGAGGTCTTCTTGTCGGACGCCCGAATCCCGCACGAGAACATGGTTGGTGGCGAAGGCGACGGCTGGAAGGTGGCGCGAGGAACCCTGGCGCACGAGCGCTCGTTCTCTACCCAGCGCAGCGTGCACTTCGAGCGCGATGCCACGGGTCGTGTCGTCCAAGAGGCACAAGCCGAAGCGGCCGAGTATCTCAAGACCTATGAGTGGTATCCCCAACGTATGGGCCGAGTCGACCTGGTTGTGGACCGAGCGCAGGTCATGGACAAAGCCGGCGACCCGGTGGTGCGACAGGAGCTGATGAAACTCATCAGCTTTCAGCGCGCGTCGGAATGGACCGCAGGTAGGGCGAAGGCTGCTCGCGCGTTGGGTCGGCCGCCAGGTTCTGAGGGGTCCATTGGCAAGCTGGCGCTGTCGGAGGTGGCACGACGTTGCAACCGTGTGCACAGCATGATTGCTGGGCCGAAGGGGTTGCTGAAAGAAAGCGATGATCCGGTTGATGCCGTGATCGCCGAGGTGCTGATCTCAACGCCGGCACAGTCCATTGCTGGTGGCACCGACGAGATCCAGCACAACATCATTGGCGAGAACATCCTGGGCCTGCCCAAAGAGCCGGCGCCAGACCGAGGCGTGCCTTTTCGAGACGTGGGCAAGAAGCTAGCCAGCCCATAGGTCGGGCTTTGTGTCTGTGTTGGGGCCGCGATATGCGCGTCCGGGTTAGCTCCGTAGCTGACGCCAACGCGAGGTGGCTTCGGTCAACACGGTTCCCTCGGGATCCACAATGGAACCTTGGACGAAGATGTCACGACCCTCAACGCTGGTCACGAGGGCTTTGGCCACAACCTCGTTGTCCATGGGGACTGGGCGTTTGTAGGCGAGCTGCATCTCGGCCGTCACGCAGGCAAGGTTTGTGGCGTCGGCTGGTAGGGCCAGTTGGGCGGCAACGCCCATGACCTCATCCAGAACTGTTGCCTGGATACCCCCATGCACAACGGTGTCAAGACCGCAGTGATGGGCGGCGGTGCTGTGGCGGGTCTCGATCGTGCCGTCTTCGTGCTGGCTGAAGGTCAGCCGTAGGCCTTTGTCGTTGGCTTGGCCGCAGCCAAAGCAGCGGCCGACGCTGAGGCGGTCGATGGTGACTGGTTTCGGTTTGCTCATGATGCGGCCAGCTTCTGGCGGAAGCGGCGCATACCTGCGAGCCACCGGTCGTAGTCGTTGGCTTTGCGCTGGAAGTACGTCAGCACCTGCTCATGGGGCAACACAAGGAAGCGTTCGTCTCGCATGGCGTCCACGCAGGCCTGGGCCACTTCGTCAGCCTCGAGAATGCCATCGCCAGCCGCCTGACCGGCCGACGAAGCCTTGGCCTGCGCGCGCTGGCCGAGAATGTTGGTGCGCACTGCCTGCGGGCACAGTACCGACACCTTGATGCCTTGGTCTCCGTGGTTGATAAGCAGCCATTCAGCGAAGGCCACAGCCGCGTGCTTGGACACCGCATAGGGCCCGGAGTCCATTTGGGTGAGTAGACCAGCAGCGGAAGCCGTATTGAGGAGGTAGCCGCCGCCACGTTCGGCCATGCCGGGCACCACCGCTCGGGCCGCAGCCAGGTGCGACCAGGTGTGTACGTTCATCATTCGTTCCCACTCGTCGGTAGGGAGGTCCAGCCCGCCTCGAACGCCGTAGCCAGCGTTGGAGACAAACACGTCTATGCCGCCGTACTGGGCTTCTGTGTCGACAACGAGCCGTTCGATCGCCCGCTCGTCGCCGACATCCAGCGCTAGCCCGGTGGCGGTGACGTTGGGATAGGCGGCGTTGACGAGCTGGGCCGTTTCGACCGCGTTGTCGCCGTTGAGATCTGTGCACACAACAACAGCGGCACCTTCGGCGGCGAAGGCGAGAGCCAACGCCCGACCAATGCCAGAGCCTGCGCCGGTGATGACGGTCACCTTGTCTTGAAGATCCATGGCGGGAGACTACGCGACCCGCCAGCGCTCACAAAACTCTTGCCCGGCACCAGGCGTCCGGCAGCTCCAGCGGTGCTCAGCGTGCTGGGCGGAATGGACCGTTGCGTTTGCGGTGGTGGCTGCTGTTTGGGAGGCTGCTTGGATGATCAGCGACACGCTCGATATTTCGCCCGAACAGTTCCATGCTGGAACTGGCTGGGAAATCAAACCAGAAGGCGCCTGTAAGGGCGAAGTCTGTGTCCCTCTACCCGACGGTTTCTCCGCCGCCAGCACAGCCGAGCGGCTGGGCATGGCGGTGGTGCACAACGATGCCGCTGGCCTGGTTGCCCTTGGTCCAGAAACCCTCAACGGCCGGGCGTTGGCCACTGCGGTTGCCCCCGAGGTTGTGTTGCCCGATCTTGACGGCAACGAATTCCGGCTCTCGTCGCTTCGTGGCAAGAAGGTCGTGGTTGTTGCTTGGGCCCCGTATTGAGGTTGCCGGTATGACCTGCCCGGGTGGCAGGCTCTGCACGAAGAACTCGCGCCGAAGGGCGTAGAGATTGTGACGGTCTCGCTAGAGCTCAGCGACCCCGAGGCGTCACGCCCCTTCATCGAAGCGGCCAACCCGACGCATCCGTCGCTGTTGGATCCAACGCATCAACTGGACGCATTGTTCGGCGTGGTGAACATTCCCAACGTGTTCTGGATCGACGAGGACGGCATCGTTGTACGCCCACCCGAGCCAGGCTGGCCACCAGGGGACTACTACCCGGATTGGCTGCGTGGGTTCCTCGACGAACGCGACGCCGCAACCGAGGCCAAGGCCGCAGAGATCGAGGCCGACAACCCCGAACTCGCCGCCAAGATGCGCGGTGGCCAGGACCGTGAGGCCTACCTTGCAGCGCTTCGTGACTGGGCAGAAAAAGGCGCCGACAGCGAGTTCGCGATGAGCCCCGCCGAGGTCATTGAAGCCTCACAAGGTCGTGGGGTCGAAGCCAGCGAAGGCGCAGCACATTTTGAGTTGGCCAACCACCTCTGGCGGGCCGACGATCGCGACGGTGCGATTGCTCACTTCCGCGAGTCGCATCGGTTGCAGCCCGACAACTGGACATACAAGCGTCAAGCCTGGTCACTGGTTGGTAACGAGGCAGCGGGCGGCGGCGAGATGGGCCGCTTCAACCAGGGCCCACTTCCTGGCGAAGAAGATGACTGGCCATTCGAGGGCACCTTCATGTCCGAGTCAGCCGCAACGCCAGCAGGGGACTACTACCCCAAGACCATGTAGTTCATGCCACCGGTTGGGGCCGCCGCAGCGCCCCAACCGGTGGCTCAGGTCCAGCCTGCCCAACCCCGACACCAGCGGCCTGGACCGAGGCTACGGTTGCGCTATGCCTAGCTACGGAGAAATCGACACGGACTACGCCATCACGCTGGCCACCACCGAACCGGGCGACGACGGCCCTGTGTACATGGTCAACCTCATGGCGTACAAGGAGCGAGCTGAGTACGCCGATGGCCGAGACACGACGCTCAGCGGTCGTGAGGCCGACGATGCTTACACCCCCCTTGGCCCGCTGGCAGCTGTTGGTGCTGAGGTCGTTTTCGCGTCCGACGTCGTCGACCAGTTCATTGGCGAAGAACCGAAATGGGATCGCATCGCCGTTGTGCGCTACCCCACGAGGGCTGCGTTCATTGCGATGCAAGAGCGCGAAGACTTCCAGCAGGCACACCTGCACAAAGAGGCCGGAATGGCCGAGACCATCGTCATTGGGTGCCAGCCGCTAGAGATGCCCATGGGCGAGAGCCTGGTGGATTGGGAGGACGTGCCCCACCCCCCGTCCGACGAAGATGGGGCCTACACGATGGTGCATGTCATCCGTTTCCACGAAGAGGACGGGGCAACGGTCACGCCGGACCACATGGAGTCCTACCAGGAGGTTGCTGGTTCGGTAGCGGTGCCCAACGGCGTCCGGATCGACGGCTGGTTCTCGGCAGAAGGCACGATCATCGGCGACGGTCGCACGTGGCACCAGGTGCGGTTCAACACGTTCCCAAGCCGACGAGCCTTCATGACCGTGGCGCTAGATCCCGACCGTCTCACCGCGCATTCGGAGCACCGAGAAACTGCGATTGCCGACACCTATGCCATTGGTGTCCGCGCCCACATCAACAAACTTGTTGAGTCAAGACGAGATTCCTGACCCCTCCTTGCGAACTGGACAGCAGTCCTTGCGAACTGGACAGCAGGCGCAAGTGTTACCGGGCTGGGCTCTGCCGGGAACCATCGTCGGGGGTTGAACCCGCCTGGTCCGTCGAATGCACTTCGAACGCCAAGGCACACCCCGAACATTGGGTTGGAACTCCGCTGTTCAGGGCACTTCGGGCCACCGGTGCCCCACACGATGGGCAGAACCTGATGGCCGCTGGCATGAACGGGCTGTCATTGCCGCTGAGCGCTGCCGGATCGGATGGGGACAATCGAGCCAAGACTGGGATCAACAGTGTTGTTGCTGCCACCAGCACACCTTCAATGCCGAGCAGTCGGGCGTACCAGGCTGCGTCGGGTTCGGTCCAAATGCCTAAGAGGACGGTGGTACTCAACAAGGCGACTGTTCCGTTGCTTATCCACCTCAGCGGTCGGAGGCGATCTGGCAAGCCGATCATCGACAAGTTCGACGCCAGTGTGGCTGAAGCGCTGACGACCAGAACCGATCCGGCCAGTTTGAACCAGAAGTCCCCGCCGGGCTCGGCCCACACCAAGGCGCTGAACAGGGTGAAGCCTGCAGCACCGGCGGTGGCGCCAGCCAGTGGTGTGGGCCATAAGACGCGTCTGCGCCAGTCGCGCCAGCCTCACTGCAAGTTTCCAGCAGGCTTGAAAGGATCGATTCGGGGGAAAGCTGTTCAGTCGTCATGCGCCCCATTTAGAGAGCGCCTTTCCGATTGCCTAGCCCTAGTCTGCGCCCTTGCGCTTGACGTCGCAGGGGATCAGACGCAAATCGCCCGAATGAG
>JAUIIS010000005.1 GCA_030431575.1 Acidimicrobiia bacterium
TCGTTCAGTTCCGCCTCGGAGACTTTGGTAAAGGACTGCAACCTGCATGGTGATGCGAGTCTACTCAAAGGCTGGGTCGGTGCCGATTTATCGCGAAACGCGCTGTGCCGATTTGTCGCGAAACGCTCTGTGCCGATTTGTCGCGAAACGCTCTGTGCCGATCTATCCGGCGGCGCTGGTGCCGCCAAGCGATGCCGCGTTGGCGACAAACGCTTCGATCGCTTGTTCGGCTCGCTCGGTTCCGTCAAACGCGACGGGCTCGACCTTCGACAACCAGGTGGTTGACACGTACCCAGCCTCAACGGCGCCAACATCGGTGTCTTCGGGGAAGCTGTGCTCGGCCGGACCCCAGTCCAAGTTGAGGTAGAAAGCCTGTTCGTGACCTTCCTTGGGGACAACGTCCACGGTGGTCAGCGCTCGCGTTGGCCGTTCGCCAATGCTGGTTTGGCGCCAGCCACGCAACTCGGTGAGGTTGAGGTTGGGCACGTTGATGTTGAGGCAACCGGGCTGTTCGAGCGGGTTGTTTACCAGCGAAGACACAGCCGCTGCGGCAACCGACGCGGCCGTTTCCCACTTCAGATCCTTGATCATGTCGTCCCAGGCTTGGCCCATGACCCCCGTGCCGGTGGTCACAGCCTGGCTAACGGCCACGCCGGTGACACCGCCGTTGCGTGCGGTGATGGCAGCACCAATAGTGCCCGAGTGGTACACCGCTCGGCCAACATTGGCGCCCGGGTTGATCCCCGAAACCACCAGGTCAAACGGGTCTCCCAACGCGCCGAGTCGAGCGAACATGACACACAGCGCTGGCGGCCCGCTGATAGCCCATGCCTCGTCGATGCCGTCGACGTGGGCGCGGTGCATCTCGGGACGCAATAGGTGCAGCGCTCCGAATGCGGCCGAGGCCCCGGAGTACTCCGAGTCGGGTGCACCAACGACAACCTCCCCGAAGGGTCTCATTGCTCGAGCAAGGACGTGGAGGCCGACGGAATCGATGCCGTCGTCGTTTGTCACCAAAATGCGCATACCGCGACCTTACTGGCCTGAGCTGTATCCCAGACGAGCCCGCCCTAAACGCAGCCTGAACAGCAGAAAATCCCCCAACCTGACGGACCACAGTTCCGCTTCGGCCACGGATCTCCACCAGGTGCGAAGCATGTGCCAACTGGCGGACCACGGTTCCGCTATCGACTCCATGTGCCCGCCAGTTGGGATGGCCCTTTGACCTATCTGCGCGGGCTTGGCTCATTGTGCGGTGCGTGGCGTCGATGGAATTCGGTGACGCGTCGTACAGCAACCCCTCAACAGGCCTCTTTGCGGGCTAGTGGCCAGCCGTTCTGGCAGGTCAGGAGCAACCCCGAAGGCAATATTTTGCCTGAGCAATCAGCGACATCAGCCGCCGCTGGGTCGGTCTTTGACCTGGTGTGGGAGCGCAACCATGACTTGTTGAAGCTTGTGTTGGATACCGCAGTAGATGGGCGTTCGGTTAACCGCGGCGTTGGTGTGCGCGTGTGGGTAGATGGGCAGCTCGTTGACGCCACCATGTGTGCACGGGGCGAAGACAACCAGGTCACGTTCAGTTTTCTGGCTACGTTGCCCGACCCGCTTCGAGCAACGACGGCCGCGCTCAGTACAGGTCGAGACTTGGCCAGCACCCTTGCCGCAGCAGTCAGCGTCTTTGGTGAGTCGAACCCGGCCTTGTGGGTGACCGTGCATTACGGACGCAGCGACAGCGATCGATACACGCAGGTGGTTGCCAGCTCTGGCCACGACACGTTCCGACGTTCTGTCGAAGCAGCAGTTGCCGGCGAAAGCCGCTGTCTGTGGGATGAATCATTGCCCGATGACGGCGACGCGCTGGCGCTTGCTGGCTTCGGTGACGGCATTGCCTTGGCTGGTCCAAGAGCGGGCATTAACACGGTGACGTTGATTCCTATCGGGTTTGCGGGTCATGACCTGGGGTGTGTTGCGGTGTGGTCCGAAAGCGCCGCACAGCGCACCGACCCCGAGTCCATGCTGGTCGTGCGCAGAGCGCTCACCGCAGTAACGCTTGCGTTTCACGCCGAAGATCAACGACGCGAAGCCCACCGGCTTCGCACCGAAGACGGCTTGACGGGCGCGCTGAATCGCCAGAGCTTCGTCGAGAATCTGAAGGCCGCCGAGGCACAACGCAACTGCGCACTCATTGTGGTGAACGTCGACCAGTTCCAGGCTGTCAACGACTGGCAGGGGTATGCCAGCGGAGACGACGTGCTTCGGGGCCTGGCTCGGCGCCTCAGAGCTGTCATGCGCCCAAGCGACGTGTTGGGCCGGGTAGGCGGCGACGAGTTCGCGTTGCTTTGCCACGACGTTCGCACTGGCGAGTCTGCTGAAGGCATTCTCAGCCGGGTACTGTCGGTCACCGATGACGAGTTCTGCGTTGGCGGCGAAACCTTCGCCGTTGCGATGACCGCTGGTGTAGCAACCACCAACAAGGACCGTTCCGGCTCCGCGTTACTGGCGGCTGCAGACCGTGCAATGCGCGAAGCAAAAACCAATCCCGCTTCCGCCTGGGCCTGGGCGTAAAGGGCCTTCGCGGTCTTATCCAGGGTCAAATGAGGCCCTACAGGTCTAACCTGGGCATATGGGGATTGATGTCCGAGATGGGTTACATATCCCCGACGCCGAGCTCTCCATGCGGTTCACTCCTTCGGGCGGACCCGGCGGCCAACACGCAAACAAGGCAAATACCAGGGTTGAGCTGACCTGGGAGGTCGCCGAGTCTACGGCAGTTTCGGGTAGCGTTCGACGCCGCCTCGTCGACGAGCTCGGGCCGACCATACGGGTTGTTGTCGACGACGAAAGATCTCAGTCGCGTAACCGTGATATCGCGCACGACCGGCTCCGGGCTCGCATCCTGGGGGCGCTCCATCAAGCGGCCCCGCGCCGGAAGACAAAGCCCTCACGGTCGTCGCAGCGCAAACGCATCAACAAGAAGAAACAGCGAGGCCAGCTAAAGGCGCAGCGCCGCCGACCCTCGATGGGCGACTGACAGCGCGGGGTACGTTGCTCAACCCGTGTTGCGTAAGCCTGCAGCCACACCGTTGACGGTGAGCAACAGCGCTCGGCGCAGCCGTGCTTCTTCCTCTTCGCTAGCTCCCCGCCGAGAGCGGGCCAGCAGCTCCACCTGCAACACGTTGATCGGGTCAAGGTAGGCGTCGCGCACCATCAGCGTGCGATTCAAGACAGGCAAGTCGGCAAGGAGCTCCGATCCCGTTACTGCCGCGATCCCTTCGACTGTTCGGTCGAACTCTGCGGTCACCGTGTCGAAGAAGTGATGCAACGAGGGGTCGACCAGGGTTGTGACGTAGTGGCGGGCGATCGCTAGGTCGGTCTTGGACAAGGTCATTTCCACATTCGAGATAAACGTGCGGAAGAACTGCCAGTCGTTGTACATCTCGGTGAGTTCTTCGGCATGGCCCGCGTCGATGGCGGCGCGCAGCGCCGTGCCCACCCCAAACCAGCCGGGGATGATTTGGCGAGACTGCGTCCAGCCGAACACCCATGGGATGGCGCGAAGGTCCGCGATGCCGCTGCTGGAGTTTGCCCGCCGGGCAGGCCGCGAGCCGATGTTCATTTGGCCCAGCTCTTCTACCGGCGTGGATGTCTGGAAGTACTCGACCAGGCCGGGGGTTTCCAGAAATGACCGGTAGGTGTCGTACGCGGTGGTGGACATCAGCTCCATGATGGCGCTGAAGGCCTCGCTCTTCTCGGGCGCGTGCCGGGGGTGGCGGTGGGCCAGCGAGGCCTCAATGAGTGCCGAGAACGCGAGGTCCAGATTTCGGTGAGCCAAGTCGGGAAGCCCGTACTTGTCGGCGATGACCTCGCCTTGCTCAGTGATCTTGACGCCGCCGTTCACCACACCTGCGGGCTGGCCCAGGATGGACGCGTTGGTGGGGCCGCCGCCACGGCCTATGGTGCCGCCGCGGCCGTGGAAAACGATGATGCGAATGCCAGTGGCTTTGGACACTTCGGCAATCTGGCGGAGCGCCTTGTGGATCTCCCACTGCGAGGTAGTGATGCCGCCATCTTTGTTCGAGTCGGAGTAGCCAACCATGACCTCCTGGGTGTCGCCACGTAGCCGCAGCAAGTCGCGGTATGCCTCGTTGGCAAACAAGTCGCCGAGCACCGGCCCGATATTGCGCAGGTCGCCAATGGTCTCGAACAGGGGCACGAACCCGAGGCGGGCCACGCCTGCGGGGAGGTCAATGAGCCCAACGTCGCGGGCGAGCACTGCAGGCGCCAAGATGTCGTCGACGGCTTGGGTCATGGAGACGATGTAGCTTTCGACAACTTCGTCCCCGCTCTGGTCGAGGACGTCCCGCAGGGTTTGGAACAACGCCAGCGCGCCCGTAGAAGTGGAGTTGGGTGGTGCGAGGGGTCGTCGGCTGGCGAGTTCGGTAGTGAGGAGCGCGGTGCGTTCTGCGGAGGACATCGATGCGTAGTCGGTACCTAGGGCCCCGAACAGCTCGCTGAGTGCTTCGTGGTGCTTGGCTGCGTGCTGGCGGATATCGAGGACCGCTAGGTGGAAACCCACCATGGCGAGCGTGCGTCGCACCCGTGCCAGGCGGCCGTTGGCGAGGAGCTCGCCGTGGTTGGCCTGCAACGACCGCCCCATCATCGCCAGATCTTCTGCCAGCTCGCTTGGCCTGGTGTAGGCGCCTGGACCGGGTGGCGTCAGGGCCGCTTGTTGCACCCGATGGTGCATGACTGCGCAGCGTTGGCGGTAGGGCTCGCCTTCGCTGAGGCGGTCGAAGCGGTCGGTGATCTCGGGGAACGTCTCGCTGTCTTGGACGAGTTGCGCGGCTAGCTCATCTGAGATTTGGCTGACCACCGCGCTCACCGAGAGTTCGGAGGACAGGTCCTCGAGCTCGGTGGTGAGCAACCTGAGCGCTCGCCCACGTTGGAAGGCTAGAACCTCGCGGGTGGTGTCGGGGGTGACGTTTGGGTTGCCGTCACGATCGCCGCCAACCCAGGACCCGAACTTGATGGGCGCTCGGTCGGGGTCGAGGCCACCACCCAACGAACCGAGGGTGGCATCGATGTCGTCGAGGAGTTCGGGCACCCCTTGCTCCATGATCTGCGTCAAGAAGTAGAGGATTGATCGGGCTTCGTCGACGGGGTTGGGTTGTTGGCGGCGAAGCTCGTCGGTCTGCCAGATGGCGTCGATCAGCTCGTCGACCCGGCGGTCGATGCGCCTGCGGTCGGTGGCCGAGGCACTGCTTTCGTTGCGTCGTTCGATAAGGGTGGCAATCTCGGCCAGCTTGTCCAGGATGGAGCGCCGCGATGCCTCGGTGGGATGGGCGGTGAAGACCGGGCGCAGGTCTGCGTTTCGGGTGCTCGTGAGAATTTCGGTGTCGCTGATGCCCAGGCCTTGGAGCTTGGCAACGGTGTCGGCGAATCGGTTGTTCGACGCGGGCGCACTGGTGTTTAGGTCTTCCACCCGGTGCACCTGTTCGGCGGTGTTGGCCAGATGGAAGTACACGGTGAACGCTCGCACCAACCGGATGGCGTCGGGCAGGTCGATGTCTTTGAGGTATGCGGCCAGGTTCGAGCTGGTGTCGTCGTCGCGTCGCAGGCTTTGTGCGGTTGCGCGCACCTGTTCGACGCGGTCGAGGAGTTCTTGGCCGTGTTGACGGACCAGCGCATGGCCGAGTTGGGTGCCCAGGCGCCGGATGTCGTTGCGGAGAGCTGCGTCAAGCTGGCTGAGTTGTTCCTGATCCACGGTTGCAACGCTAGTGGCGACCCCACCCCGCAACCACCACGATTCTGCAGAACCCAGTCTTCAGATGATCCCTCGGGCAGTAAAGGCGTCCCAGACGTTGCGGTGCATCTCGATGTAGGCCTTGTCATTGGGATGAAACTTGTCTTCGGCCCACATGCCCCGCATCGTTGGCCATGCCCACGCATTGAACAGGTGGATCTTGCCGTCGCCGCCCGCTTGTTGAAACACCTTGTTGACGCTTCGTCGCCTGAGGTCGCCTTGGGAATCAGACACTTGGGAGAGCAAGGTGGCTTCGGGTAACAAGTCAACCAAGGCGCGGGCGTCGTGCACAATGGCCCGTCGGTTCCGGCGCCAGATCACGTCGTTGCTGCCCACAATTGCGCTGACCGCATCGGGTTGAAGACTTGCCGCGGCCATGGTTGGCAACTGGTGCTCGATCACGTCTGCAAAGCGGCCACCGCTCATAGACAGGTTGATGAGGCGCCACGGCCGACCGGTCGTTTCACGGAGCTTGGTGTAGGTCAACATGGCGTAGCTGGCCTCAGGCGAGCTTGCCCCGACTCCTTGAGTGACCGAGTCGCCAAGCGCCACCCACAAGGGGCCTTCAGCGTGGAGTTGATCGTGGTTCCACTCGTCCCAGAAGGCTGCGAAGGGTTCGACGGTGGCATCAACCTTGGCCACGCCCTTGGACAAGCGCTTGGCGAGGTCAGCCAGGTTAATGCGCCGGCGGGTGCGTCTGAGGGGCGGCAACCGATCAATCATCAATGCGACGGTAGTGGCATCTCTGCGAAATGAGTGCGCACCATTCGGTGGCCACGGACTCCATCGAACTGTCCGCCATTCCGCAGACACACCACTAGCCTGTGTGCGTGGCACTTCGGATCTTTCTTATTTGCTGGGGCCTTGTGATTGTGGCCAGCATGCTTTGGGCCACCGTCGGCCGTTGGAACCAACGGCGCAAAAACTAGAGGCAACAACATGACCATCGAAGAGCCAGAGCCCCGGATCGCCGTGTTTCTCGACTACGAGAATCTCGCTATTGGTTCGCGTGATCACCTCGGCAAACCATTCGACTACGCAGCGTTGGCCGATGCGTTGGCCGAACGCGGCCGCGTCATTACCCGTAAGGCTTACGCCGACTGGTCCTACTTCGACGAAGACCGACGCATGCTGACCCGCCACCATGTGGAGCTTGTTGACATCCCCCAGAAGATGGGGGGTAGCCGCAAGAACGCCGCCGACATCAAGATGGCCGTCGACGCGGTCGAGCTGGCTATGGACCGCCACTACATTTCGGCCTTTGTCGTCTGCACCGGCGACAGCGATCTCAGCCCTTTGGTGCACAAACTGCGTGAGCTCGACCGGACAGTCATTGGTGTTGGCGTCCGAGACTCGACGTCCAAGCTCCTGCCACCCGCATGCGACGAGTTCCTGTTCTATGACTCGTTGGTGGCCAGTGACGAGCCAGACGACGAGTCCGGTTCTTCAGATGCCAGCATTGTGTTGTCCACGTTGGCTGGCATCGAGGCCAGTTCGGGAAGCGTTCGTGCCTCGGCCCTCAAACGCGCTGTGTTGCGTAAGGACCCCACCTTTAGCGAGTCCGATCTTGGGTTCCGCGGGTTCCGTGCCCTGTTGACCAGCATGGGCGAAGAGGGTTTGGTGACCCTAGAGGGGACCACCGACCCGGTGGTGTCGTTGGCTGGAGCTTCTGCGCAAGCCGCTGGCGATACCTTGGTTAAGCGAGTGTTGGCCGATGGCCCCGTGCCGCTAAGCGGCCTGAAGACGGCGATGCGAAAGGCGGACGAACGGTTTTCAGAGCGGCAGCTGGGCTACCGAAACTTCGGGAGCTTCGTCCGGTCTGTTGAGGCCCGAGGCATTGTCCGTGTCGAGGGCGAAGACGACGCACGCATGGTGCACCTCGCCGGTTGAGCTACACGAGGTACAACGTGCGGTTGCATATTGTGTGGAGCAGGTCGCGGTAGTCGCCAAGCGGCGGTGTGATCATTGGACCCTGTCCCGCTTTGGTGTCCACGATGGCCAGTTCAACGGCCGCACTCGCATGTGGCGAGTGACCGAGCCGTCGTTCGGCGGCCCGGCCCTCCGGCGTTGGGGTAAGACCCTGGTTTTCGCGCAGGTAGATGCGGGCATCTGCAAGAAGCGAGATGGGTGCGGTCACGGTTTCGGGAAAGTGAAGTCCGAGGTGGCTCAGCGTTGCCTGCACCGGGTCAGTGGGTCCCGACCGAGAAGGGTGGCGTGACCAGCTGGCAACGAGCGCGTCGCCAATGCCATACAGTAAGGCAGCCGCGATCGTTGCGTTACTGGCACCTGCTGCACTGGCCAGTGCCGCGGCCTGTCGGGCATGTTCGTGGAGTGGCACCGTTGACCCGGCGATGCGGCGATTGGAGTCGCGAATCATCACCAGGGTTTGGTCCACGAAGATCTCGGCCGGAAACACGCGTGCTGCTGTCATGTCCTGAAGCTAAGAAACGCGTTTGTCGGCGGTTTAACCGGAGTGTGAACGCGCAGTAAACACGACTACTTCTGGCCGGTGTCCAATTCTTCGGCCTCACGCTGTAGGTCGTTGCGGAGCTGCTGGATGTCGTCGACGGTCACAACGGCTTCTAGGCGCAGCCTGATTGCGGCGAGTTCGCGGCTGAGGAACTCGGTATCAGACAAGATGCGCTCGTTCACGAGGCGGTCGCGTTCTGCTAACGCTCGTTCGCGAGTGTCTTGACGGTTCTGAGCCAACAAGATGAGCGGCGCCGCATAGGCGGCCTGCGTCGAGAAGACCAGGTTCAACAAGATGAACGGGTAGGGGTCCCATCGAAGGGTGACTGCAGCAGCGTTGAGAGCGATCCACAAAATCACGACCACGGTCTGGATAGCCAGGTATCGGCCCGTTCCAAGGAATCTCGCTATGGACTCTGACCAACGCCCAATGGCATCGGCGTCGTACACGGGTATGGGAGTCGTGCCAACGCGACCTGGCCGCGAAACTTGGTCGTCGCGTACTTTCATCGCCGGTGCTCCACCATACGAACGAGCACGTCGTCGACGGTTACGACGCCGAGCAGCCTTTGGGCTGCGTCGACTACCGGGACAGCGAGGAGGTCATATCGGGCAAACAACTCGGCCACCTCTCGCTCCGGGGTGGATGGTGACAGCTGCGGTATCTCGGTCTCCAGGCAGTTGCCGATTGGTTGGGTTGGGGGTTCTTTCAGTAACCGAGGCAACGTGACGGTGCCCAAGTACCTCCCCGTGGGTGTGGCGGTGGGAGGGTCGGTGACAAAGAGCCGCACCATCAAAGCTGGTGGCAGCTGGGCGTCTCGCAACCTCGCTATCCCAGTTGCCACCGGCGTTGTTCCGCTCACGATGACGGCTTCAGGGGTCATGATGCCGCCTGCGGTGTCTTCGCGGTAGGACAAAAGGGACCGCAGAAGCACGACTCGATCTTCGGGCATTTCCCCGAGGAGCTCCTCGCGGTCTGCGCGTTTCATCTGCTTTAGGAGGTCGATCTCGTCGTCGGTCTCCATCTCGTTCAGCAATGCGACGGCGTCGTTGGTGCTGAGTTGCGCAATGATCTCAACCTGCTCAGCTTCGGGGAGTTCTTCCATAACGTCGGCCAGTTGGCTGGTATCGAGCGCAGCAGTGAGTTCGGCCCTGCGCTCGTCTGAGAGCCCCTGGAACTCTTCGGCGGCGTCGGCCTTGTGCATCTCTCGCAGGCGTGCAACGTCGCCGGTGACTGCATCGGCCAGGAACCGAGGTGCTACTTCGCTCCATGGAAGCGTGTGCAAGGGGCGTCGACGGACCCGACCGCCGCCCCCCGTGGCCACTTGATGGGCAACCATGTTGCCGTGCCCGCGTTCACTTTCGATGAGGCCCACGTCGGTTACGGGCCCCTTGGAGGTCGGGACGCCGATGATGTCTTCGGTTACCAGGATTTCGCCCTGGCGTTGTTTGAACTGGCGCAGGTCAACGGTGCCTCCGCGCAGGTGAACGCCGTCGCGATCGACCGCCTCGACGCGGGCTTCGTGCACAAAGATGCGGCGGCGGTCGACCTGGACCACAAAGCCACGAAGCGCCGGTGCCATTGCTGGTGTGCCCGAGGCCAACAACACGTCTTGCACGGTGCCTACCGTTGAGGCGTCAGCGTCGAAGAGCGGTCTCCGCAGCACACGCGAGGACCACAACATTGCGGCTGGTTCGGTGGTAGCGGTGTCGGCCATGTTCTAGAGCGTACTTGCCTCGATCTTGGCCGAGAGTACTTCCCACTCGTTCATGAGCGTTGCCGCCTTGTCTTTGGCGACGTCGTGCTGTTCTACCAGCGACTGCACTTTGTCTTTGTCTGCGTACACGTCGGGGTCGGCCATTTGTTCGGTGAGGTCAGCAACGGTGGCTTCGGCGCGTTCCCAAGCCTTTTCCACTTTGGCGAGTTGCTTGCGAAGCTCGCGGCCAGCCTGACTGTCTTTGGGGGCCGTGCCGTTGCCCTTGCCATTGATCTTGCCACCGCGCTTGTTGTTGCCATTTTGGCCATTGCTGGATGATTTCTTGCCGCCGCTACTTGCCGCAGCGCCCTTTGTCTTGGCTCGAGCATCTTTCGCCCCAGCAGCGGTCGAGCCTTGCGACTTGGCCAGCACTTGGCTTGGGGTCTTGGTGGCCGAGGGGATCCCGAGCACCGATTCCTCGACGCCGTTGTGCCATTTGACCCGTCCGTCTCGGACCTCGATGACGTGGTCGGCCACGTTGCGGATGAGGTGACGGTCGTGGGTGACCAACAAGACCGTGCCGGGGTATGCGGTGAGCGCGTCTTCGAGGAGGTCGCACGATGGCAGATCGAGGTGGTTGGTTGGTTCGTCCAAGATCAGCAGGTTCACGGGGGTGGCCATGACCTTGGCCAACGCCAGTCGGGTCTGTTCGCCGCCCGAGAGCGCACCGACGTGACGGTCTGCGGCATCGCCGGAAAAGCCGAACGAGCCCAAGACGGTGCGTAGGTTGCGGGGGTCGCCTTTGGGTAGGGCGCTGCGGAACTCTTCGTTGACCAGCTTGTCCATGTCCATGACTTCGGCCTGGTGTTGGTCGAACCGGGCAATGTCGACGTTGTTTCCCACGGTGACCTCGCCTGCTAGCGGCGGGATCTCGTTGAGAAGTGTCTTGATCATGGTGGTCTTGCCGGCCCCGTTGGGTCCCACGATGGCTACCTTTTGGCCTCGTTCAATGGCCAGGTCGAAGGGTTCGAGGACGAGGTCGTCGTCGTAACCGGCTGCGACACCGTCGGCTTCGATGACGACCCGGTTGGCCCGGCGTGGCTCGGGGAACGAGAACCGGGCGCTGATTTCTTTGCGGTCGGTGACGTTGATGACCTCGAGCTTTTCTAGCTGCTTGATCCGGCTCTGAACTTGGCGTGCCTTGGTGGCCTTGTAGCGGAAGCGTTCGATGAAGCGCTCGGTCTGTGCCATCTTGCGCTGCTGGGCTTCGGCGGCAGACTTGCGGCGCTCGATGCGTTCTTCGCGTTCGACCACGAAGTCCATGAAGTTGCCCACGTATTCGGTGACGTTGCCGTTCTCGATTTCGACAATATGGGTGGCAACCCCGTCGATGAAGTCGCGGTCGTGGCTGACAAAGAGCAGAGCACCGGTCCAGCTGGCGAGGTGCTGTTCCAGCCAGGCCACGCTGTCCACGTCGAGGTGGTTGGTCGGTTCGTCGAGGATCATGACGTCTGGAGCAGAAAGCAGCAACCGGGCCAGGGCCAGGCGCATGCGCCAGCCGCCTGAGAGTTCTTTGACGCTTCTCGTTGCGGCTTCTGGGGCAAAGCCGAGGCCGGCAAGGACCTGATGAGCTTCGGCTTCGATGGCGTAACCGCCAAGCTGTTCGAATCGGCTCTGCAGCTCGCCATAGCGTTCGATGACCTTGGTGGCTTCTTCGCCGGTGGCCACAGCCATCTTGGCCTCGAGTTCGGCCAGTTTGTCTTGGAGTTCCGTGATGTGTTCGGCGCCGCGCAGGGCTTCTTCGAGGACGGTACCTCGTTGTTCTGCGGCGAGGTCTTGGGGCAAGTAGCCAACTCTGGTGGCGTTGGCACGGAGCACTTCGCCGCTGTCGGGCTGTTGCATCCCAACCAGCATTTCGACCAGCGTTGTTTTGCCAACGCCGTTGCCGCCTACCAACGCAACTCGGCGCCCGGGCCGGATCTGTAGTGACACATCACTAAAGAGCGTGCGCGGTCCATGGGCTTTCGATACTCGGCTCACACTCAACGACATTGCGATGAGGGTAACGTCGTCTGTGGCAATGGCCTTTCGACCGCGCAGGATCCCCCAGCTGGTGGCCCACATGGGAGACACCACAGACGCCGCACCCAACACGTTGCGGTCCTTTGCCAATGCTGTCGACAGTGGCGCCGACATGATCGAAATTGATGTGTCAGTCACCGCCGATGGGGTAGCGGTTGCCACCCACGGCCCTCATCTACAGCATTGGACAGACGGTGAGGGCAAGGTGCACGAGGTGCACTGGGACGTCATCTCTGAGCTTCGGGCCCGGCTAGAAGCCCATGGCGCAGTCAGCCCGGACACTGTTCCTTCGCTGGCTGCGGTTCTGGAAACCATCGACGGCCGGTTGCCCGTGAACCTCGATATCAAGTGGCCATCGGCGCTGGACGCTGCGCAACGGGTCCTAGGACACCAACCAGACCAAAACTGGGGGGTGTACTCGGGCCTAACGCCAGGGATGGTGCGCTTTGTCCTGCACCGTCATCGAGGGACGCCGGTGCTGGTCAACTTGTCGAAGTTTGATCAGTTCGTGGCTCGGACGCCGTTCTTTCGTACTCGGTGGCTGACTCGGCTTTCCATGCGCCGGTTGCTGCGGCGCGACGAGGTGGTCGGACTCAACATCAACTATCGGTTGGTGGACAAGAAACTCATCGAACGTGTGCATGCGCTGGGGGCCCAGGTTTGGGTATTTACCGCGCCTAGCCAGGCGGTGGCGGATTATCTTGCAGGCCTTGGGGCGGACTCCATCACCGTCAACAAAGCATCAACCTTCGTTCCACCTGCGCAAGCAGACTACTGAACAGGCGCGCTGGGTGGGCCGTCCCCCAACCTGTCTGCGGGCAGGCTGGTGGGGTAACGTCACCCCCAGACTCGAAGCACGTCTAGGAGGCGCAGCAGTATGGGTGAGCTGGTTTGGCTCGAAGAAGATGTAGCACCAGGGGTGGCAACGATCCGTTTGCAGAACGGCAAGATGAACCCCATCAGCAATCAAGTGACTGCAGAGCTCACCGAGGTGGCCGAGGGGCTTGGGGCTCGGGACGACATCGGGGCTGTGGTGATTTGGGGCGGCGAGAAGATCTTCGCTGCTGGCGCCGACATCAACGAGTTCCCCGAGATCGCCAACAAGGCCGAGGCCGTTGCGTTCAGCCTCCGGCTACACCACGCCCTCCTGGCGGTCGAGAACCTCCCCCAAATCACCATTAGCGCGGTCAACGGGTACGCGCTTGGTGGAGGCTGCGAAGTATCTATGAGCACCGATTTTCGCATCTGCGGCGAGAAGTCAGTCTTTGGGCAGCCCGAGGTGCTTCTTGGCATCTTGCCTGGTGCTGGTGGCACCCAGCGGCTCCCCAGGCTTGTGGGCATGACCAAGGCCAAAGAACTCAACTACACCGGCCGCCAGGTCAAAGCCGACGAGGCCTTGGACATTGGTTTGGTATCTGAGGTCGTGGCCGACGACCAGGTCTACCCCCGCTCGGTAGAGCTGGCATCGGCTTACGCCCAGGGTCCAGCGGCACTGCGCCACATCAAATGGGCCATGCAAACCGGTATTGCAAAGCCAATCGGTGACGCGGTCAAGGACGAGGCCGAGGCTTTCGGTAACTGCTTCGAGACCGAAGATCGCGTCACCGGCGTGGCCAGCTTCCTCGAACACGGACCCGGTAAGGCCACCTTCGCCCGCAAATAGCAGCGGCAGGCGACGCTCCCAACGCTGATGGGTGTGCCGCCAGTCACTAAGAAAAGGGGACGCGATGGCGCTTCATCCAAATGCCAGAGACAACGATCAGATCCAGACGCAAGATCCGCTCGCGCTGTCGTCTCAGATCATCGACACCGGCGAGGCATCCGAGCCCACCAACCGTGTCACCAACACGTTGGTCGAGCTCGGCAGCGACGTTGCCATGGTCGAGTCGTTTAGCCACATGATTGTGTTCCGTACCGAGGGCGGGCTGGTCACGTTCGACGCCAGCCACCAGAATTCGGCCGGCGCGGTAGTCGAGGCACTGCGCACGTGGACGAACGATCGCATCGATTCGTTGGTCTACACGCACGGGCACGTCGATCACGTTGGCGGTTCGGGCGCAGTGGTCGCCGACGCCGCGCGCCTGGGCCACCGTCGGCCACGGGTTGTGGGCCACGACAATGTGGCGCCGCGCATGCAGCGCTACCGCGATACCAACGGGTACAACGTCATCATCAACGCCCGTCAGTTTGGCGGCGTGAAGCGCGACTTCGGCATGGGGGCAGCCCCGGACTTCTTGGCCGAAGACGTGGCCTGGCCAGACACCACATACTCGAGTCATCTCAACCTCAACGTGGGCGGCCTCGACTTCGAGCTACACCACGGTAAGGGCGAGACCGACGACCACACGTGGGCATGGGTGCCCGAGCACAAGGCACTGTGTGTTGGTGACCTTGCGGTTTGGGTGTTCCCCAATGCCGGGAACCCACAAAAGGTGCAGCGGTACCCGCACGAGTGGGCACAGGCGCTGCGGACCATGATGGCCTACCCGGCCGAGCTCTTCTTGCCTGCGCATGGCTTGCCAATTGTTGGGCGCGACCGGATCCAGCGGGTCTTAGGTGATGTCGCTGGTGCACTGGAAGGTCTGGTCACCGACACGCTGGCGCTCATGAACCAAGGGGCAACGCTCGACGAGATCATCCACACCGTACGCGTGCCGCAGGCAACGCTGTCGCTGCCTTGGATGATGCCGGTCTATGACGAGCCAGAGTTCGTGGTGCGCAACATCTGGCGCAAGTACGGCGGCTGGTGGGACGCTGTTCCATCCAACCTCAAGCCCGCACCGCAAGCGGCGTTGGCCGGCGAGCTAGCCAGCTTGTCGGGAGGCGCCGCAGCATTGGCGGCACGGGCGACCGAGTTGGCCGATGCTGGTGACCTGCGCTTGGCCTGTCACCTCGTAGATCTGGCCGGGGCAGCCGCGCCACAAGATAAGGCCATCCACGAAGCGCGCGCAGCGATCTACTTCACGCGGCGGGCTCACGAGACCAGCTTGATGAGCAAGGGCATCTTTGCCGCTGCGGCCCGCGAGTCCGACGCTGTGGCCAAGGCCGACGACGCGGCCAACTCGTAGGCGTCGGTAGGCGCCATGCCAGCGACTGCACTCAGGTAGCCCAGACAACCCGCGGCGAACTCAAACGCCTAGGTTCGGGCTGGCTAGCGTTGGCCGCGGAGCTATTCCACGGCCGTATTGTACGTACTTCACAAGTGCACTAGCGTGCGATCGAGGGGGCGTTGCGGGGGCCAGACCCAGGGCCATCCCTCGAAAAAAGACATCGCTGTGTGAAGCAAAGCACACGATGTGGCGCGTTGCGTTGCACAGCGCAGATTGGGCTGGCAGAAGCCAGCTCAGAGAGATGGTGGGAACTATGTATATGACTATCCGGCAAATGCGGGCCGAACCGACGCGCATGAACGACGCAGTTGTTTTTGCGACGTTTGTCGCAGGGCGGCTCAATGAGAACCATGGTGCGGCAATGGGGGTGTCGGTCAACATTGGTGGCGACCCAACGGCGGTGTCGCTGTCGGGACGTTGGGAAACGTTGGGTGACTACGAGAAAATGCGGCACTCAATGATGGCCGACGAGCAACTGCAGTCGGCAATCAGGATGGGAACGTCGCTTTTTGTTGATGCCCAAGATGTCATTGGTCAGGTGCTCAGACCCGCGGGCGACCCAGGTGGCATAGCGACGGTCAGTCGGGCTCGAATGCAGATGGAGAACGTGGCCGAGGCCATCCCCTTCGCACTCGAGGTGGCCGACGTAGTGCACGGGATAACCGGAAACGATGTCGGCGTGGTTACCGCGGTAACAGGCGACCGGTCCGAGCTTATGTGGCTTGGCTTCAACGACAGCCTGGCCGCGGTTGGCGAACAGAACGAAGCGTTGGAGGCCAACCCCGACTACGTCGGGCTATTCAAGCGGTCTGCGGCCACCTTTGTGCCGGGATCGCTGACCCAAAGCTTCTGGCAGATAGTCGGCTAACACGGCCTGTCAGACATCGTCATTGCCCGTGGCGGTGCCTTGACACCGTGCCCGAGCCGTTCACCTATCCGCTAAGGCGGTTGCGCGCTGCTGGGAGTCTCCCAGTGCGGGACCTGTGCGGGGCTACAGCGGTAGGTGAACGGTCTCGGTTCGGCGGGCCGGAATCCGGTCGCCGGGCAGGATCACACCGGTGAGGTTCAGCGGGTCAGAGCCACAAACCGTGACGGTTCGCCCCGATGCTGGTTCTTTGCGGATCTTCTTGAGGGCGTCGACGGCTTCGGGCAGTGCGAACTGTTCGCCGCTGAACCCAGCCACAAACCGGCCCCCCTTGATGAGGCCGCGATCTTCGAGGCGTCGCAGCGCCCATTGCAGGTCTCGCCAGGGAACCGACAGGTGTTCGTGGGCTACCAGGTCGTAGAAGATCACGCCCCACCGTTGCAGAAGCTGATCGGCGAGCGCCTCGGTGAGCTCGTCGTAGTCTTCGATTTCGTCGGCGGGTGGCACAAGGCTCCAGCGCCCCGCCGCATGCGCCGATTTCACACCAGAGCGGCGAAGCTTGGACAGCGAGCGTTCGCGTCGGTCGGGGCGCTTCTTTGGTGCAGTGAGGGCCCGGATGGCTTCGAACCCGTCGCTGGTGAGGAGTCCGCGGGCCACCCCATCCCAGAGGCCGCGTTCGATGTCGGCTGGGAGCCGACCTGTGGCGCTGGCCAGGTCGCCCAAGAACTGGGCGCCTGTGGTCTCTAACGTTTCGGCGATTTCGGCAACGGCACCAAGGCTGGGGAGCGGGGCAACAGTGTCGCCCCGAACTGCTCGGAGCAGCCAGCCCAGCTCGTCGCGGAACACCAAGCTGACCGGTGTGGCCTTTGACGGCCCGCCACTGGTCTTGTCAGGGTCCTCCATGCAGCGTGGCGATAGCCGTAGCCATTGCAGGTCGCCGTCGTGGCATAGACGGTCGAGCCACGCCGGTTGGTAGTCGCGTACGCGGGCAGCCAGCAGATCTGGTTCCCAGCTGGCCACGGCTGCTTCCCAACCTTGGAGTTGCTCGAGGACTCGTGTCATGCCTGCGGTGCCGGCAAGGCGGGTGCCTGGGGCCACGTGCTGCCACCGTGTCAAGAAACGTACAAAGTCCTGGGGGGACACCGATTGCACCGACTTGCGACGCGAGCTTCGCGACAACGAATGCATGCGGGCCAACAATCGCCGCGAGCACCATTCGATGGTGCGGTCGTCGTTGCTTGCTTGCGCGGCGTTGGTAAAGCGGCCTTGCAGGACCGCACCGGACGACTCAAGCGTCAGCAACCCCACAGTCACGTTGGTTGCCGAGATGCCCAGTTCGGCCTCCAAGGCAGTTGCGGTGGCGGGCGACATGAGCTCGAGGTGGCCGCGAAGGGCATCGGCCGCAACCGCTTCGGGGAAGAGATCCTCTGACGGTTTGCCGCTGAGCAGTACGTCGACGGCTTGGCTGGATTCGATGGCAAACCAGCGATCTCGGTCTACCTGGGTATGGCTGCCAGCTCTGCCTCGCTGCACCAACTCGTCGAACAGCGGCTGCCACTGCGGGCGGGCCCGCAACAACACAACGTCGCGCAGCAGGTCGTGCAGTTCGTCGGGCGTGCCTGGGTTGGGGGTGAGTTGCGCTTGGACTTGGTTGATGGCGTCCTGGTCCAGTTTCCCAAGCTCTGATGGGGCTAGTGGCAACCCGCGACGCAGGCGCACGTTGTGGGTGCGTCGGTCTGGGAGCTCGTCGTCGTCCAAGAACGCGTACGGCTTGGCCGTCAGAATCTCGTGCGCCAGCGCCGACGGTTCGGTGGTGTCGACATGGTGAAAGCAGACCTGGTCGGCTTCGAGACGCTGCCACAACTGGATAAGCCCGTCGACGTCCATACCTTCGGTCAGCGTGTCGTGCACGGTTTGGCGCACCAGCGGGTGGTCGGGGATGGTGGCCGGGCCGGTGACGTTTTCCTGGCAGGCGGCGGCGTCGGGGAACAGCGCAGCCATCATGTCGTCGCTTTCCATGCGTTGAATGGGCGGCGGGTTGCGTTTGCCGTTGCGCATGCGGAGCACGATGAGCGCCCGGTTGAGGTTCCAACGCCATCGTGACTGAAATGCTGGCTGATCCAGCACCGCTTGGGTGAGCGTTTCGCGGATGTTTTCGGGGGTCAGCCAACGCTGCACGTCCGTGAGAGGAAACGAGTGGTGCGGCCCCAGCGAGATCACCACGGCGTCGTCGCTGGCTGCGGCTTGGAGCTCGAAGTTGAAGCCCACGCAGAACTTCTTGCGCAACGCATACCCCATCGACCGGTTGATGCGGCCTCCAAGAGGGGAGTGGATAACCAGCTGCATGCCTTCGGCGTCGTCGAAGAAGCGTTCCATGACCAGCGTGCTGCTCGTGGGCATGGCTCCGAGGACCGCTCGGCCGGTGGCGAGGTAGGTGACGATGAGTGCTGCGGCCTCGGTGGTGACCCCGGCGTCTTCGACAAGCCACGCGGTGGCCCCAGCGAGGTCGTCGTTGACAATGAACGTGTCGATGTTGGCCCGTAACCGTGACACTTCTTCGCTTAGTTCGGCCGTGCGGGCCGGTGCTTCACCCGTCCAGAATGGAACGGTGGGAGGGGAGTCGCCGGCATCGACGACGCGTACCTCGCCGCCGGTGACGCGCCGGATGCGCCAGGAGTTGGTGCCCAGTAAGAAGATGTCGCCTGCGGAGGACTCCATGGCCCAGTCTTCGTTGACGGTGCCAATGAAGGTGTCGTCGGGTTCGGCCACTACCCGCATGTCGTAGATCTCGGGGATGGCGCCGCCGGAGGTGAGCGAGATGAGGCGGGCGGCTTTGCGGCCGCGAAGTTCGCCGTTGACGGTGTCGTGGTGCACCCACGCGGCCCGTCGGCCGCGCCCGGTCATGATCCCGTCGCTGACCTGGGTGATGGTGGCGTCGTAGTCGGCTCGGGTGAGGTTGCGGTAGGGATAGGAAGTGGTGAAGAGCTGGTAGAGGGCGTCGGTACCCCATTCTTCAGCGGCGGTTTCGGCCACGATCTGTTGCGCCAAGATGTCCAGGGGTGCCTCGGGTGGAGTGACGGTGTCGAGACGACCACCTCGGACTGCGGCCAACAAGGCGGTGCACTCGACGAGTTCGTCTCGGGTTAGCGGATAGAGCCGTCCCCGGGGCGTGCCATGGCGGGTGTGGTTGGAGCGGCCCACCCGTTGCAGGAACGTGGCGATGCTGCGCGGCGACCCTATTTGGCAGACCAGCTCGACCGGGCCAACGTCTATGCCAAGCTCCAACGAGGCCGTTGCCACCAGCGCTTTGAGGTCTCCTGCTCGGAGCCGGCGTTCGACCCGGTGGCGCCTGTCCTTCGACAGCGACCCGTGGTGTGCGGCCACCACGTCTTCGCCCAAGCGTTCGCCAAGCTGGTGGGCCAACCGTTCGGCCAAGCGGCGGGTGTTGACAAAGACCAAGGTGGTGTGGTGTTCGGCCACCAGTTCAGCGATGCGGTCCAGCACGTCATCCATCTGGTTGTGCGATGCCACCGCCTCGAGCTCCATGTCGGGGAGCTCGATGGCGAGGTCGAGCGTCCGCTGGTGGCCGCCGTCGACAATCTCGCACAGGATGTCGTTGTCGCCACGCGACGTAACCCCTCGCCGGGTCCCGACCAGCAACTGAGCCACGGTTTCTATGGGCCGCTGCGTGGCCGACAGCCCTACGCGTGCCGGCGGATTAGTGCACGCGTGATGCAGCCTCTCCATGGTGAGCGCCAGGTGCGAGCCCCGCTTGTCGCGGGCCATGGCATGGATTTCGTCGACGATGATGGTCTTTACGTCTTTGATGACCTCGCGGCTCTTGGCTGCGGTGACCAGCAAATACAGCGATTCGGGAGTGGTAACCATGAACGTGCGTGGCTTGCGCAGCATGGCTTGGCGTTCGGATTGGGGCGTGTCCCCGGTGCGCACCCCAATGGTCAGCGTGGGTGCGGTCAGCCCCATGCTGTTGGCCATCTCGGCGATTTCGGTAAGTGGCCGCTCGAGGTTTTCGGCGATGTCGACCGCCAGCGCTTTCAGCGGCGACACGTACACAACCTGGGTGCCCGTTGTAGCCCGCCCAGCCGCATGGTCGAGGTACAAGCGATTGATGCACATCAAGAACCCAGCCAACGTCTTGCCAGACCCGGTGGGCGCCGCAATGAGGGTGTGTTTCCCGGCCGCTATGTGGGGCCACCCTTCAACCTGAGGCGGCGTAGCTCCCTGCGGAAACCGCCCCACAAACCACCGAGCCACCGCCGGATGAAACGCCACCCCTGGCACGAGGTCGTCCACCGTTACCACGCCATTGAGCTTTAACGGATCGAACATCTCGCCATCGAGCGTGGGTTGCAACACGTCGCCCGCAACAACAACATCGGGTACCGGAGGATCTGTGACAGCCATAGCTGTCACAGTAGCGAGGCCCTGTGACAGGCTCAGCTGCCCCACACCCGCCCCCCGGGGTTGGTAGCCGTCTCCGAAGTCGGCGGAGGCCCACACCGCTCGCAACCAGCACCCGGTGGGGAACCGTCAGCGAGCCGGGCACACTGCGGGTTATGGCACAGCGCAGGTACGGGACCATCGTCAAACACCTCACCGACGACCCCGATACGGCGGGCGAGCTCGCAGCAAAGCTCAGCGACGATGTGCTATTCCACCTGTCCGCGGCCCTGGCCGACGAACAACGCCGCAGAGCCATCGTCGACGGCAACGAAGAAGCGGTCATCACCGACGCCTTCGAGACCAGCTTCGGTCGCGACGGCCTGGGCATCAACCCGTACATCTCTGGTTCGTTCATCGTCTGCCCCGGCAGCATCATTGCGAAGTCGCGCAACTCGCACCGCTGCCGTTTCGCCAGCATCAACGACACCTGGGTGTGGGACTCAGACCTGCTGATCAACGAGGTCAAACGCTCCAACGCCGGCACCAAAGAAGGGTTTCGAGCAGTAGCGCTTCTCCCCATCATCCAAGGCACCGAAATCGACATCGTCACCGGCCGCATGCGTAGCGGTCAACACAGCGTCGAACACGTCATCTCCTACGAAGTAAAGCGCGGCAAGCTCGTCGAAGTAAGTCAACGCAACGTCAAACCCTCCGGCATGGCGTGAACTCAGCCGGCCGGGCTTCGCCCGATTTTGCCGGCTTCGCTTCACGCATCTTGTTGCCGCAAGGCTCGTTCCGCTTCGCTTCTCTCGCGCTGCCGATTTTCCGCTGCCCGGGTCGCGGGGTGAGCTCGGCCGCAGGGCCTTCGGCCCAGTATCGCGGCTTCGCTTCTCTTGCGCTGTGGATGTCCTACTGCCCGGGCCGTGGGGGTGAGCTCGGCCGCTGGGCCTTCGGGCCAGCATGGCGGGTTCGGCGAAGGAGAAGGGCGGGGGCCACAAAGGGGAACGTGGCGGGGAGGCGCGACCAGGCGAAGCGGGCGGCGGCGCGGCCTTCGGACTGGCGTGGGGATGGGGCCGAGTCGTCGACCAGCAGAACGCGTGAGCCGTCGTCGGGGTGGACGGTGAAGCGCGCGAACCAGTCGAGGCGGGGGAGCCAGCGGGCCAGGGCGCTGTCTTTGGGGACGATGAGTTGGCGGCGGCGTTCGGCGGGGGTGACCCAAATACACAGTGCAGCGAGGGCGATGTAGGAGAACACCTGCACCCTTGCGGTGAGTTCGATCGCCAAGTGGAACCAGACGGCCACCCAAATCGCGGCGAGGCGGGTGCGGCGGTGCAGCAGACAGAAGCCAATGAAGAATTCGGTCAGCACCGCAACCTTGGAGAACCACCATTGGAAGTCGGGGTCTGTCAGCAGATCGATCGCCCATGACGGCGCGCCGCTGTCCAACGCTAGGTCGCGGGTGTAGACGGCTCGGAGCCGAAGGACTTGACCGCTCCACCAGTCTTGGTCGATCAGTTTCGAAGTGGCTGACGCCAGGTAGACCGTGCAGACCTCTATCCGGAGCAGCCACAGGGGCCACAAGCGCGCTGGCTGATTGGTGGGGAGCCCGCGGCGGCGTCGAATGAGCGAATCGAGGGACAGGTGGTTCCCTGGTCGGAGCGCGGCCACGGCAACGAGGATGAAGACAAGGAAGAGCCGATTGTGCTGGAAGTGCAGGGTCGACAGCGCCAGGTTGTATCCCACGAACCCGGCGAGGTAGGCCACGCTGAGCCGAGAGAAGAACCCAAGGGTTGTGGTGATGGCGGCAGCGACAGCGACCCACATGAGGGCGCGGTACGTTTCGAAGCTGGCTTCCGGGAACCAGTCGAAGTAGGGCTCGTAGAAGCGACCTGCGTAGAAGGTGCCTGCCCGCACGTCTTCGAGGAACGGGCGCAGGTGCAGGAGCACGATGGGCCCCAACGTGATGCGCAGGACGGCGATGGCACGAACGGAACCAGAGGCATCGATTGCGGTATTGAGCCGCTTCAGCATGGCGATCATTCGATAGCCCGGTCTTCGCTGCGGAAAACCGCGGTTTGGGGTCCACGGCCGTTGTCGAGGTACGCCACGGTTGCTTCGAGATACAGCGTCGTGGTGTCTTCAGGTGTGTTGTCAGCTACCCAGTCCAGCGCCGCTTCAAAGAACGCCAGTTGGGCGCGCAAACCGGAATCTGCGTGATGCCAGCGTTGGGGGTAGGTGAGGCCGCGCCCTTGCACGAGGTCGGCCCAACGGTATTCCCAGTTGTCTTCTAGCGGTATCCGGGTGCCGTCGGTTTGGACCCGGACAATGTCGGCGTTCCATCGGCTTGCTTCGGGGAACATCTGGAAGCCGCCCTGGCGGTGATCGTTGTCGTACGCGGCCACAATGGCCACCAGTTGGGTGCACAGAACAACAGCAATGACGACACGCGGAAGTAGCCAGGCCAGCCCCCCTCGACGTTCTGTCTGGGTCTCCGTGGCGTCGTGGGATGTCATGTTGGCGCCGCCGTGGTGGCCTCGCGATCTTCGCTGGAGCCTGAGGGGAACATGGTGGCGATCACGATGGCGCTGGTGAAGTAGCAGCCACAGACAAACAGCCATGCCCAGCGGAAGCCTTGGAGCCCGCTGAGTTCGGTCCCGGTGGCGATGAGGGTGACGACAATGGAGATGCCGAGAGCGTAGAAGACCTGTTGGGTGGTGCGGATGGTGGCGTTTGCGATCCCGAACTTGGCGGGTTGCACGTCGCTCATGCCGGCGCTGGCCCAGGTGGCGATGGTGGTGCCTACACCAATGCCAGTGATGACGCTGATGGGGACGTAGCGGTCAAAAACGTGCGGTTCGTTGTCCAGCAGCAAGAAGTAGAGCAGGTTTCCAAACGCGCACATGCACGCGCCCGCGGCCAGGATCCAGCGGTGCCCAATGCGGTCGGCAAGTTGTCCCGACAAGGGAGAGAATGCGGCCGACAGCAGCGGAGCGACGACAAGCGCTTTGCCCGTGGTGGTGATGGACTGGTCCCACAGGTCTTGGAGCAGTAGCGAGTTGGTGAGGAAGCCCGACGTGAACGCCAGCGAGTAGAAGGCGACCCCGGCGTTGGTGGCTTTGAACGACGGGTAGCGGAACAGGCTGAGGTCGATGAGCGGTTCGGGGTGGGTGGCCGAGCGGCGTAGTAACCACGGGATCAGCGTTGCCCCGATGATGAACGCCGCAACGGTTCGTGGGTCGCCCAAGCCCCATTGTTCGCTTTGGACGATGCCAAACATCATGAGGGCAATGGCAGCAGTGCCGATGGGCACACCGAGGAAGTCGATCTTGCCGTTGGCGTTTGGGTCTTTGGTCTCCTGGAGCAGTTTGGGCCCCAGGATCAGCACCAGGATACAGATGGGCACGTTCATGTAGAAGATGCCCCGCCACGACCAGACGTCGATGATGAACGACCCCAAGGCGGGCCCGGCAACGCCGCCCAGGCCGCCAGTGGCGCCAGTGATGCCGATAGCCATCGATCGTTTGTTGGGTGGGAAGGCCGGCAAGATGACGGCCAGCGCGGTGGGCGCAACCACAGCGCCACCGATGCCCTGAAGCACACGCGCCGCGATCAGCCAGCTAGCGCTGGGGGCGAGGCCACACGCCAACGATCCCAGCATGAAGACGGTGACGCCGGGCAGAAAGACGCGTTTGCGGCCCCAGCTATCGGCCAGCCGTCCAGCGACCAACAGCAGGGCCGCGACCACCACGTTGTAGCCCGAGATGATCCAGCTCAGCGACGCTTCGCTACTGCCAAAGTCGTCGGCGATGCTGGGGAAAGCCACGTTCACCGCGGTCACGTCGATGACCACCAGAAAGAACACGATTGTGGTGACAACCAGTGCCAGCCACGCCTCGCGGGTGATTTCGGTGGGAGGCGCCTCAGCGGTTGTCATCGCCGCACAACCTACCTTGAGGCAGCGACCGGCGAAGATTTGGGCCGTTTCGCTACTTCAAGGTGGCGAGAAGGTCCGAGAAGTCGTCGGTCCAGGTGCGGCCGTGGGCTGGGGCGGGGTCCCAGGGGCCGTCGAAGGTGAAGGTCGAGTCTTTGGCGGTGATGGCCACCCACCGGGTCGATGAGGCACCGGTTTCGCGGTCTGCTGCGGCGGGGTCGAAGTGCCAGAGGTAGGCGTTGGCGCCGAGGTCTTTGCTGATCTGGCCTAGCACGGGGGCGAGGTCGAAGTGGCGGTTGGAGATGTGAATCATGATCGCGCCGCTGCCTACGTGGTCGAGGTACGAGGCCACGGCTTCTTTGGTAAGCAGGTGCACGGGGATGGAGTCGGAGCTGAAGGCGTCGACGACAAGCAGGTCGTAGGTGTCCTCGCTGGCTTCGACGAGGAGACGCCCGTCACCGATTTCGATGGCGACGTCAGCTTCGGCCCGGGCTAGGTGGCCAAACCACTCCTCGTTGTTGGCTATATCTGCCACCACGGGGTCGATTTCGAAGAAGGTCACCTGGTCGCCAGTTCTGCCGTAGGCGGCGATTTCGCCGACGCCGAGGCCCACGACGCCGGCGTGCCAGCTGGCGTCGGCGTCCATCTGGTCAAACGCGGAGCCCAGCGGCCCGGCCGGGTGGTAGTACGAGGTGGCGTGGCCGGGGGAGTCGTTGAGGTCTCGGCCGTGGATGGTGGTACCCATCACCAGTTCGGTGCGGTCGGGATAGGTCAGCACTTCGTAGGTGCCAAAGAACGACCGGTCTCTGAAGATGGCGTTGGTGGGCCCTACGGCCACCAGCACGATGAGCGTGGCCGCCGCGATGGGGGCCATGACTTTGGGGTGGCCGACGGCGAGGTAGCCAAGGGCTGCGGCAAGGCCGAGGGCGGCGGCGGTGAGTTGGTGTTCGCCTTGGCTTTGGGTCCATGCTCCTGCGGCCAGGAGCGACACGATGGTGATGCCCAACACGATTGCGACGCCGCGGCCTCTGGTGGGCAGGGCCCGCACGGGGAGTGCGAGGGCGATGGCGGCCACGATGGCGAGGGGGTATTCCCAGACTCGGTCAAAGAGCAGTGGGGCGGCCAGAGCCACGGTGGCGCCACCGAGGGCTCCGCCGACCGAGAGCCAGGCGTAGAACTCGGTGAGGTGGTTGACGTCGGGACGGTCTTTGGCGAGGCGCAGGTGGCTGAGCAGCGCGGCGAGGAAGAACCACAGGCAATGCAGGGCCACGGTGGGCACCAGTGGAAGTCCGAGGAACGAGAGCGGTAGCGCGACTGCAAGCAACAGCACGGCCATGTTGACCGGTGCCAGCCAGCGTTCCGAGCCGGGTTGGAACGCGACCACGAAGGTAAGGAGGTAGAGCGTGAGGGGCACGGCCCACAGCAGCGGGAACGACGCCACGTCGGTGGCGAGGTGACGGGTAACACCCAACAGGAGTGCCGAGGGGACGGCACCAAAGGTCACCCAGCGGGCTCGTCGTGCCCAGGCCATGGTTGATGCGGCGGCTTGTCCTGCGGTGGCTGAACTGGCTGCTCGTAGCGCAGAGGTGGTTGCGCTTGGGGCGTGCACGAAGAAGGCGCAGGCGGCGGTGAGGCCTAGGAGGGTGGCGTAGCCCACGGTGAAGAGGGTGGTTTGTGCACCGAGGCCCAAGCGGGGTTCGATGATGAGCGGGTAGCCAAGCAGCGCGCCGATGGACCCTACGTTGCCTGCGGCGTAGAGGAAGTAGGGGTCTTGTGCGTGGGGATGTCCGGTTTCGCTAAACCAGCGTTGCAAGGTGGGGCTGGCGGTGGAGAGGGCAAAGAATGGCAAGCCAACCATGACGCCTAACACCCATAGCGTGTCCAGGATGGGCCGGTCGGCATCTAGCGACCATCCGCCAGGGACGGCTAGTGGCAGCACCAGCAGCGGCAGTGCCAACAGCACCAGGTGCAGTCCTCTGTGGCGGCTGACGCCGAGCTTCGATGTGGTGAAGTGTGCCCAAAGGTAGCCGCCTAGCAGCGTGACCTGGAAGAACACCATTGCGGTGCTCCACAGGCTCGCGCTTCCGCCAGCGGCGGGCAGAAGAAGCCGAGCCACCATGGGCTGCACCAAGAAAAGCAGCGCCGAGCCCACAAAGCTTGTGAGCGTGAACGCAAGGAGCGCCACGCGGTGGCGTGAGACGGTGCCCACCGCTACCTGCGGGAGGGCCACGTCCCTGATGGCTCCAGACATGCCCTAGCAATCGGCTCGTTCGGTCGAGAGCTGAGGGCTGGCCGCTTCGGGAATTGCGGCAGGCACCTGGCTTGCTACAGGCGTCAGCGCAGTGCGCTGCTTGGTATCGCGTAGAGATCGTCGGCGCCAGCCATGATGGCGGGGAGCAGGCCGTGGATTTGGGGCAGGATTTGGTTGGCGTAGAACTGCGCGGTGGCCACTTTGGCGTCGAGGAATTCGTCGCTGAATTCGCCGCTGCCTTTGAGCCCAACTGCCGCTACTGCAGACTTGCCGAGGAGCCAGCCGCCCACAATGGTGCCGAAGAGGCGTAGGTAGGGCGATGCGCCAGCCAGGCCATCGTTGGTGGCGCCGCCACCCTTTTCGAGGAGCCAACGGCTTGCTGAGGTGAGGTCGGTGGCCGAGTACTCGATGCGGTCGGCCAGTTCGGTGAGGCCCAGGTCTTTGAGTTCGGCAACGGTTTGGGCCATTTCGCCGATGAGTTCTTTCACCACGTCGCCGCCACGCATAGGGAGCTTGCGGCCAACGAGGTCGATGGCTTGGATGCCGTTGGTGCCTTCGTAGATGCCGCCGATGCGCATGTCTCGGAGGTGTTGGGCGGCGCCGGTTTCCTCGATGTAGCCCATGCCGCCGTGGACTTGCACGCCAATGGAAGTGATCTCGTTGCCGAGGTCGGTGCACCAGCCCTTGGACAACGGCGTGAGGAGGTCGGCCATTTCTTGGCCTGCCTGGCGGCCGTCGGCGTCGGGGTGATGATGGGCAATATCGACGGCTTGGGCGTTGAGGTAGATGAGGCAACGCATGGCTTCGATGTAGGCCTTCATGGTCATGAGCATGCGGCGCACATCGGGGTGTTCGATGATGGCCGCTGATTCGCCTTTGGGCGTGTCGGGCGTTGCTCCCTGCACGCGTTCTTGGGCGTACTCGAGTGCTTGTTGGTAGGCACGGTCGCCGACGGCGACACCTTCGAGGCCAACGGCGAGGCGGGCCTGGTTCATCATGGTGAACATGGCGCGCATGCCACGGTTTTCTTCGCCGATGAGGTAGCCAACAGCGCCGTCGTTGTCGCCGAATTGGAGCACGCAGGTGGGCGAGCCGTGGATGCCCATCTTGTGTTCGATGGATACACAGCTCACGTCGTTGCGCTCGCCGATGTTGCCAGCGTCGTCAACCAAGAACTTGGGGACGATGAACAGCGAAATGCCCCGGGTCCCGGGGGGTGCGCCGGGGGTGCGGGCTAAGACGAGGTGCACGATGTTGTCGGTCATGTCGTGTTCGCCGTAAGTGATGAAGATCTTCTGGCCGCTGATGCGGTAGGTGCCGTCGTCTTGAGGGATGGCTTTGGAGGTCAGCGCACCAACGTCGGAGCCCGCCTGGGGTTCGGTGAGGTTCATGGTGCCGGTCCACTCGCCGCTGATGAGCTTGGGGAGCCACTTGAGTCGCTGTTCTTCTGAGCCGTGGGCAGCTAGCGCATGGATAGCCCCTTGGGTAAGCAGCGGGTTGAGCGACAGCGCCATGTTGGCGGCGGTCAGCATTTCGGTGATGGCGATGCCGATAACCCAGGGGAATCCGCCGCCGCCATATTCGGGGTCGAAGGACATGCCGCCCCAGCCCGCTTCGACGTACTGGTTGTACGCCTCTTTGAAGCCGTCAGGTGTGGTCACCGATCCGTCGTCGTTGCGGACCGAGCCTTGGGTGTCGCCGGTTCGGTTGGTGGGCGACACCACTTCGGTGAAGAAGCGGGCGCCTTCGTTGAGCAGGTCGGGGATGGCTTCGAGCCCCACGTCGGCGAAGGCCGGAAGCTTGGCTAGATCTTGGACACCCACCACGTGTTGAAGGGCAAAGAGCATGTCTTCGGTTGGGGCTTGGTACTCGTTCACCGGCGTGGTCCTTTGATGGGGCGAGTGGCTGGAATCCTGAGGTAATCCTAGGACGTCAAACTAAATCCCATTGTATCGGTGACGACGAGTTGCGGCTGCGGGGTTGCTTGTCCCATCGCTGCACCTCTTGTCGGTCAGGCGATGCACCGTTGCTTGGATTGCACAAGCGCTGCCATTGGGCATCGTCGCGAAACCACGGCTTTGGTGGGCGTGCGATACTTGGAGGGAGACGTCTGGCGCTAGCAGCGGCATCAACAGTGAGGTCAACTAATGAGCACGACCGACACCTATCAGCTCAACGACCGGTATCTGGCTGACGCCGGCACGGTGTTCCTGACCGGCATTCAGGCGCTGGCTCGGCTGCCCATCGAGCAGTTACGCGCCGACAGGCGCAACGGGTGGAACACGGCGGCGTTTGTGTCGGGCTACCCCGGCTCCCCGCTAGGGGGCTATGACGGTGCTATCGCCGGCGCGGCGCGCTTGGCGGCCGACCTACCAATCATTGCCAAGCCAGGCATGAACGAAGAGCTAGCGGCCAGCGCCGTTATGGGTTCGCAACTGGCTGTGTTGCAACCCGACTGCCGCTACGACGGCGTGGTGGGTGTCTGGTATGGCAAGGCCCCCGGCGTCGAACGGGCGGCTGATGCGTTGCGCCACGCAGTGTTCGCTGGGACGTCCACGCGTGGGGGAGCGGTGTGCCTGGTGGGCGATGACCCCAACGCGAAGAGCTCCACCGTGCCTTCATCGTCGGCAGGATTGTTGTCGGGCATGCACATGCCGCTGCTGTATCCGGGAGACCCGGCCGAAGCGCTCGACCTTGGCCGCCACGCTATTGCGATGTCGCGCACCACCGGCTTGTGGTCGGCGCTCAAGATTGTGGCAGACGTTGCTGACGCCACCGCCACCGTGCAGCTGGACCCAGATCGGGTCACGCCCGTGATTCCGCTCGTCGACGGCGAGCGCTACCGGCACAGCCCCGACGGCAGGCTACTGACCCCGCATACGCTGGAGCTCGAGCAAGAGATCGTCGAGGTGCGCTACGAGCTTGCTCGCGAATACGCGGTGGCCAACAAGCTCAACCACGTGACGGTCAGTACTCCCGATGCATGGATTGGCATTGTGGCGTCTGGCATCACCTATCGGGAGGTTCGAGAAGCGTTGTCTCGGCTGGGCCTCACCACCGACGACGAGATCGCTCGAGTAGGGATTCGGCTGCTCAAGATGGGTATGCCGTTGCCGTTCCGTGCCGCCACCATTCACAGCTTCGCCGAAGGCCTCAAGGAGGTCTTTGTCATCGAAGAGAAGCAGCCGAACATCGAGTCGCTCATAAAGGACGCGCTCTACCCGCTGGCGGATCGGCCACTCATTGTGGGCAAAGCCGATCATCGGGGCGACCCGCTGCTGCCTGCGTGGGGTGCGCTTGACGCCGACAAGATCATGCCCATCTTGCACCAGCGCCTCACCCGCAAGGTCGACCCGGCCCGCCTAAAGCCGCTGCCCCCAAAACGCCGGCCGCTTATTCCCCTCACAGTCAATCGCACGCCGTTCTACTGCTCGGGTTGCCCTCACAACCGCAGCACAGAAGCCCCCGACGGATCGCTCATCGGCGCTGGCATCGGCTGTCACACTATGACGCTGCTCATGGACCCCGAACGCGTTGGCGACATTGCTTGCGTGACCGCCATGGGCGGCGAAGGCATGCCATGGGTGGGTATGTCGGACTTTGTGGACCGCGAGCATTTCATTCAGAACCTGGGCGACGGCACGTACTTCCATTCGGGCCAGTTGGCTATCCAAGCAGCCATCGCGGCTGGCGTGAACATCACCTACAAGCTGCTCTACAACGGCACCGTGGCCATGACCGGGGGCCAAGACCCTGCCGGGCAGCTCAGCGTGGCCGAGGTGACCTCCAACTTGTTGACCCAGGGCGTGGCCCGAGTGTTGGTTACCACTAACGACGTCGACTCCTACCACGACATCGAGCTACCAAGCGGCGTCGACGTGTGGGACCGCATGCGACTCGACGAGGCCCAAGCAGTGCTCGCCGAGACCTCAGGGGTCACCGTCCTCATCCACGACCAAGGCTGCGCTGCCGAGCTGCGCCGAGATCGCAAACGGGGTCTGCTACCTACACCCACGCAACGGGTGGTCATCAACCCCAGGATCTGCGAAGGCTGCGGCGACTGCGGCCAAGTCAGCAACTGCTTGTCAGTGCAGCCGTTGGAAACCGAGTTTGGGCGCAAGACCACTATCGATCAGACCACCTGCAACTACGACTACTCGTGTCTTGAGGGCGACTGCCCGTCGTTCATGACTGTTGACACCGAACCCGCAACCAAACTGGGGAAATGGCTCGCTAAGCGCAAGGGTTCAGACAGCGGCGACGCCCCTGCTGGCGTTTCCGGCGGTATCGCATCGCCACCCGAGGTTCCCGACCCACAAGTAGTCGTGCCAACGGACGACTTTGCGTTGCGCATCACCGGCATTGGCGGCACCGGCGTGGTCACGGTGGCCCAGGTCCTCGGTACAGCCGCCATGTTGGATGGCTACCACGTGCGGGGGCTTGACCAGATTGGCCTTTCGCAGAAGGCGGGTCCGGTTGTTAGCGACGTGCGCCTGACAAGAGCCCAACCCACCGCAACCAACCGGCTTGGCGAAGCACAAGCCGACCTGTTGTTGGCGTTCGACCAGTTGGTCGCAGCGTCAGAGATCGGCCTGCTCACCGCCGACCCCGCGCGCACAACGGTGGTTGGCTCGACCACGCTAACGCCCACCGGCGCCATGATCACCAACCCGTCGCTAGCGCCCCCATCGCCAGACGAACTGGCCGAACGCATCGGCGAACGCACCCGTACCGACCAGCATTATTGGGTCGACGCCCACGGCGCCACCAACGACCTCTTCGGCTCAACCACCGCCGCAAACCTGTTCGTCATTGGCATGGCGGTCCAAGCTGGGTGCTTGCCCATTGCCCCCACCATGGTCGAGGAGGCCATCGGTCTCAACGGTGTGGCGGTGGAAGCCAACGTTGCCGCATTCCGCTGGGGCCGCGCCCAAGTGGCCGACCCAACCAGCGTGGCCGCCGCCAGAGCCGCCAATGCTGTGGCTGCGGACCGCCCAACACCCAAGGTGCCGCCAGCGGTTGAGGCCAGGCTCGCAGCGCTACAGCTGAGCGAATCTCAAACCGATCACCTGCGCCTCCTGGCCACCGAACTCGAGGCTTGGGGCGACAGAACCGATGTCGCACAATGGCTCGATGTGGTCGAACGGACACGCTCCGCGGAGATGGACCTCACCACCGAAACCGCACTGACCGCAGCAGTGGCCGCTGGCCTGTTCAAGCTGGCCGCCTACAAAGACGAGTACGAAGTGGCTCGCCTTATGCTGGACCAGCAAGGCCTGGCCGAAGCAAGCGCCATCGCCGCCGAAACCGGCGGCTCGGTCACCTACCGCCTGCACCCGCCCATGCTCCGTGCCCTGGGCATGGATTCCAAGATCCGCATCGGCACCTGGGCCAAACCCGCTATTGCCGCTCTCGCCAAAGGCAAGAAGCTACGAGGCACCCCCGCCGACCCATTCGGCCGCGCCGAAGTCCGCAAGGTCGAGCGCCAACTCCCGGGCGAATACACCGACGCCATCGACCGCGTACTCCGTCAGCTATCGGCCACCAACTACGACCAAGCAGTTGCCATCGCCGAACTCTCAGAACTCGTCCGCGGCTACGAAGACATCAAACTCGCCAACGTCGCCACCTTTCGCGAAGCCCTAGCGACCGCAGTGACCGGCCTGACTGGCTAACTGGCCGTCTCATCCAGATGTCGTTCGGCCGGCACTAGCCTTCGATCTTCAAGCCTTCAGCAGGTCTGCGGTCATCTCGAGGTGGCCGAGGTGTTGGGCGAGCTCTTCATAGGCATGGATCAGTGCTGCGCCGACGGTCCATTCGCCATCGAGCGGGGTTTGCGTTCGTGTAGGCTCAACCAGGCCCGTTGCTTGGGTCATCGCGGTCCGGTTCGCGTGCAGCATGACCTTTGTGGCAGTGGCCATCGTCTGCAGTTCTTGGTGTGAACCCGTGGCGCCGAACTCGGCGTCTCGGTTGCGCGCGCTGGGTTGGTGGCAGACCATGTGATCTACCCACCAGGTACAGGCGCCAAGCGCGTGAGCCATCAACTGAAACGGGCTAGAGGCCCCATCCCAAGGGGGCGCCTCGTTCAGTTGATCCGGCGTCAATGCATCGACACAGTCGAGCATCCCGTCGATGGTTCGCTCACAAAACAGCACGAAGTCCTCAACCGAAATGACCATGACGCGACTGTAGCCAGCGTCGGAACCAGCCGGCGTCGGGCTAGCGCTGGCTATATCTGAGCGAACGGGGACTGCTGGCCGCTAAGTTCGGGGACATCCATGGAGCCCCCTAGTACCAGCGCATCCGACAAGGACGCGCCAAAAGAGAGCACTCCGCAAGCCAGCACCACCTCAGTTGGGTCGGCACCAGCGGTCGAAGCCGAGCTATCCAACGCTGGCAGATCAGCTGGCTGGAAGCTGTTGTGGGGCTCGGTCAAAGAGCAGCGGCTGGGCATCTTCTTGGGCATGCTGATCGCGCTCATCTGGACTGTTGGGCGCGTGGCCATTCCGTTGCTGGTGCAGGCCGGTATCGACCGTGGCATCGAGGGTGACGACTCCGCTACCAAATGGGCGCTGTATGTAGTGGGGGCCGGCGTCTTGTCGGGCATCTTCTTGGGCCTGCGCCGATACGTGGCTTTCCACAACGCCCGCATCGTCGAAGCTCGCATGCGCGATCGACTGTTTGCCCACATTCAGCGCCTGCACTTTGCCTTCCACGACGCCAACGCCACCGGCGACCTAATGAGCCGAGCCAACACCGACCTTCAGCAGTACCAGAACATCATCACCATCATTCCCCTGATCACCGGAAACCTGCTGACCGTCATTGCGGTCACCATCATCATGGTGTGGGTCCAACCGCTACTGGCTGTGCTGGCGCTTAGCTCGCTGCCGTTCGTGAACTGGCTAGGTAAGCGGTTCGCCCAGAAGCTGCACCCATCGGTAATGGGCATCCAACGCGAGTCGGCCAACCTGGCCACCGTTGTCGAAGAAACCGTCACTGGCGTCCGCGTCATGAAGGGTTTCGGAGCTGAAGACGTGCAGCGCGACAAGCTGTCGGGCGCCGCCGACGAGGTGTACAGGCACTCCATGGCGGCATCCATGACCCGGTCTCGCTACGGGCCAGCTATGGAGATCATGCCCAATCTTGGACTCATCGTCGTCTTGGGTTTCGGCGGGCACTTGGTGCTGGACGGCCAAATGACGGTGGGCGAGCTGGTCAGCTTCAACATCTACGTCATGTTGCTCGTTCAGCCGCTGCGGATGCTTGGCGTTGCTGTCGCCAACGGTCAACGAGCCGCCGCAGCGGGCGAGCGTATCAACGAGATCTTGTCCACGTCGCCCTCCATCGTTGCCCCAACCAAACCCTTGGCGCTTCCCGCTACCGGGCCTCGAGGAAAGGTTGTCTTCGACAACGTCACGTTCGGCTACCAGCCAGACGACACTATCCACCAGGGCGAACCCAACCCAGTGCTGGTGAACCTCAGCTTCGAGATCCAGCCAGGAGAATCTGTGGCCATCGTGGGTGCCACCGGCTCTGGCAAGTCCACCATCGCCAACCTGTTGCCTCGTTTCTACGACGTGGACTCGGGAACCATCAGTCTCGACGGCGTCGACGTGCGCAACCTGCGACCCCAGGACCTCCGTCGTGAAGTTGGGCTGGTATTCGAGGAAACGTTCCTGTTCAACGCCACCATCCGAGACAACATCGCTTACGCAAACCCTGATGCCTCGCAAGAAGATGTTGAGTTGGCCACCACGCTGGCCGGCGCCGACTTCATCGCCGACCTGCCAGCCAGCTATGGCACAGAAATCGGCGAACGTGGTTTCAGCCTGTCGGGCGGGCAACGCCAACGCCTTGCCATCGCCCGAGCCCTGCTGGCCAACCCTCGGGTCCTCATTCTCGACGACGCCACCTCAGCGGTCGACCCCACCAAAGAACACGAGATCCGCGACGCTCTGGCCGTCGCCATGGACAAGCGCACCACCATCGTCATTGCGCACCGCCCAGGCACCATTGCCCTGGCCGACCGGGTCATCGTGTTGGACGAAGGCCAGGTCGTGGCCGAAGGCGCACACGCAGACCTCATGGCCAACAACGCTCGCTACCGAGAACTCCTCGCCGCCGAGGAGGTGCCTAGTGTCCCGTCCAGTTAGAGCGCTGGATAATTCGGTGGAGAATGACCTGGTCAACAAGGCGCGGCTTCGAAGGCGCACTGCCACCCGTGCATCAAGAAGGTGCAACGCCGTTGGGCTGGTCAGGCGACAGCGAATCATGTGGCGAAATAGCCGGACGGGACACTAGCTAATGGGTTGGCCAATGAGCCCCGGCGTGGGCGACGACGACAAACTCGACATCGCGGGCACCTCCCAAGTGCTGCGCCGCAGCGCCAAGATGCTTGGCCCCTACCGCAAGCGTGCCGTGCTGGCCGCAGTCTTCTTGGTGGCATGGACCGCCATGCTCGTCGCCGGCCCGCTGCTGGTGCGACGCGGCATCGACAGCGGACTCGAACAGAACGACGCCACCGCACTCAACACCTCGGTGGTGCTCTACATCGCCGCCGCCATCGCGTCCTACTGGTTCTACCGTCTCGCCGTGGTGAACCTAGCCATCGTGGGCGAAGGGTTCCTCCGAGATCTTCGCAATCGAGTGTTTGGCCGCATTCTCAAACACTCCATGCCGTTCTTCGACCGCAACAAGTCCGGCGTTCTCATCTCGCGCATGACCTCCGACGTCGACTCGCTGCAAGACCTCGTGCAAATGGGGCTGCTCATGTTTGTGAGCGCCGTCTTGTTGCTCACCGCCTCGGCCGTCACGCTGCTGTTGTTGAGCTGGAAACTGTTCCTGCTCTGCCTCGTCACCTTGCCACCCGTGGCCGCAGCATCGGTGAAGTTCCATCGAGACTCCAACAAAGCATTCCTGGCGGTCCGAGACTCGGTGGGCACCACGTTGTCCAGCCTCCAAGAAGGCATCAGCGGCGTCCGCATCGTCCAGGCCTTCGCCCGGGAATCCGCCGAAGCCGAAAAGTTCGCGGTCACCAACCGCCAGCTCTACCGGACGCACATGGATTCGGTGAAGGTGGCTGCCTGGTACCTGCCGGTGGTGGAGATCGCCGGTGCCATCACCACCGCCATTGCGTTGGGCGTTGGCGGGTGGCTCATTGTCGAAGGACAAGTAACCCTGGGCACTGTCGCGGCGTTCATCTTGATCCTCCAAAGCATGTTTGGCCCCGTCCAGCAGCTCAGCCAACTGTTCAACCTGGTGCAGTCCGGCGCCGCCAGCCTCAACAAGATCTACCAACTCCTCGACGAACCTCTTGAGCAACAAGACGACAATGCCTCGGTGCCTTTGCCCGCAGGCGGCGCCATCGAAGTGGACAACGTGGGCTTCAGCTACGTCGAGGGTGAGCCGGTGCTCGATGGCGTCTCGGTCACCATCCCGGCCAAAGAACGCATCGCGTTCGTCGGCCCAACCGGTGCAGGTAAGTCCACGCTGGCCAAGGTCATCGCCCGCTTCTACGACCCCACCGTTGGCGCAGTGCGGGTCGGCGGCGTAGATCTTCGAGAGGTCTCTCAAGACTCGTTGCGCTCGGGCATCGTGGTCGTGCCCCAAGAAGGCTTCCTCTTCGCTGGCACCGTCGCCGACAACATACGCCTCGCCCGCCCCGCGGCGTCCGACGCCGAGGTGCGCTCCGCCGTCGAACGCATCGGGGTGGCCCCCATCTTTGACGCCCTCCCCGATGGCCTCAACACCGAGGTTCGAGAACGCGGCACCCGCTTGTCCGCAGGCGAGAAACAGCTGGTGTCCCTTGCCCGAGCGGCCCTGGTGGACCCCGACATCTTGGTGTTGGACGAGGCCACCTCGAGCATCGACCCCGGCACCGAAGCCATCGTCGAAGCCGCCATGGAAACCCTCATGCAGGCGCGCACGGTCATTGTCATCGCCCACCGCCTCTCCACCTCCGAACGCTGCGACCGCGTCGCCGTTATCGATGCCGGCGGCATCACCGAACTGGGCACCCACGACGCCCTCATCACCCAAGGCGGCCACTACGCCGACCTCTACAATGCCTGGACCCAAGTGGTCTAACGCCGTCGCCAGCGTGCGAGCGTTCGCGTTGGTGTTGTGTGTGGCGTGAAGCCGCGAGAGATCGGTGTCGGGTGGCTTGTGGGTTTTCTGGCGGGGTCAGATGTGGTGCATTTCATTTCGTTGGTGGTTGGCGGGGGCGGCCTGTTGCGAAATGAAATGCACCACATCTGACCCCATTGGCAGGGCAGTTAGACGCCCAGGATGGTGGCAACCAGGGTGCGGGCCGCTTCGGCGGGGGAGACGTCGCGGTTGCCCGCTCTGGCCAGCAGGTCGGTGCCGGTGGCGCCCGACAGGGTGGCCTCGGCCTTGACGGCCAGTAACTGGTCGACCCGGTTCTTGACCTCCATGCGAAGTCGGCCGGCGCGGCGGGCTTCGAGCGTGTCGGTGTCGATGAGGTGTTGGTAGTGCGCCTGGACCGCTTCCCATACCTCGGGCGAGCCGGTGCCATCGAGCGCTGTGCTCATGATGATGGGGGGCCGGTAGCCGCTTTCGTCTTCTTGGCCGCTGACATGGCTGAGCTCCAGCATGAGCTCGAGGTCTCGGCGGGCATCGTTGGCACCGGGGCGGTCGGCCTTGTTCACAACAAACACATCGGCCACCTCTAGCAGGCCAGCCTTGTTGGCTTGCACCGCGTCGCCCATTCCGGGGGTTACCACCACCACGGTGGTGTCGGCGGTACCGGCAACGTCGACCTCTACTTGGCCTACGCCCACGGTCTCGATGATTACGGGGTCAAAGCCAGCTGCATCGAAGAGCCTGACGGCGCCAGGGACGGCAAGCGCGAGGCCGCCGGAGTGGCCCCGGGTGGCCATGCTGCGAATGAATGCAGATTCGCCCGCGATGTCGTCCATGCGGATGCGGTCGCCCAAGATGGCGCCGCCGGTAAGGGGAGATGATGGGTCGACAGCCAGCACCGCTGGGCGCAGTCCCATCTGAGGCAACAGTCGAGTGAGCTGCCCCGTCAGCGTGGACTTGCCAGAGCCGGGAGCGCCCGTGATGCCGACGATGTGACCCTTGCCTGAGGCCGGGTGCGCTAGCTCGGTAATCTCGTCGGCTTCGGCTCCGCCACGCTCGACATGGGTGAGGAGGCGCCCTAGTGCCCGACGTTCGCCTTCTTGTGATCGTTCGAAGAGCTCTTCGAGGCTGGCGTGGCGAATGCTCACGCGGCTGACGATGCGTTGACTGCGTCTCGGACGGTCTGCACCACAACCTCGGCAGAGGCGCCTGGGCCAATAACGGCGGCAACACCCTTTTCGGTCAGTTCTGCCACGTCTTCGTCGGGCACGATGCCGCCAACAATGACCGGGATGTCCAGGTCGGCGTCGGCCAGGGCTGCCACCATGCGTGGGGCCAGGGTGAGGTGGCCGGCATTGTGCATGGACAGCCCAATGGCATCGGCGTCTTCTTCTTCGGCGGCCGCAACAATGCTGGCTGCGGTTTGGCGCAGGCCAAGGTAGATGACTTCCATGCCGGCATCACGCAGGATGCGGGCTACGACCTTGATGCCTCGATCGTGGCCATCGAGACCAAGTTTGGCCAAGATGACGCGGAGTTGGGGTTCAGACACGGTGGTTCCTTAGGGTCTCAGACGATCGCTTTTTCGACGTACGTGCCGAACTCGGATTCCATGGCCATCACGATTTCTTCTTCGGTGGCGTAGGTCTTGACGGCCTCGATGATGGAGGGCATCACGTTAGTTGTGGGCTCGGCCGCAGCAGCGGTTACGACGGCAAGTGCATCGGCAACCGCTGCATCGTTGCGGTCGGTCTTGACGTTGGCCAATCGCTTGAGCTGGTAGTCCTCGGTTTGGCTGTCGATGCGCAACAGGTTGCGGTCGCTGGGGTCGTCGCCTTCGGTGAAGTCGTTGACACCCACGATGATGCGACGGCCAGCGTTGACCTCGCGCTCGAAGCGGTAGGCCGCGTCGGCGATCTCGCCAACGAAGTACCCATTTTCGATACCCACGTAGGTGCCTTCGAGGATGGACCCGTTACCAAGGTCGAGGAGGTGAGCAAAAATGTCTTCTGCCTGGCGTTCCATCTCGTCGGTCATCCACTCGACATAGGGGGCACCGCCTAGCGGGTCGGCCACGTTGGCCACGCCGGTCTCGTGCGCCACGATCTGTTGGGTGCGCAGCGCAATGCGGGCCGCTTTCTCGGTGGGTAACGCCACCGCTTCGTCGAAGCTATCGGTGTGCAACGACTGGGTGCCCCCAATGGCACCGGCCAATGCCTGGATGCCGACGCGAGCGATGTTGATTTCGGGCTGCTGCGCAGTGAGCGAAACCCCGGCTGTTTGGGTGTGGAACCGGCACAACATGGCGCGCTCGTCGGTGGCGCCGTAGCGCTCTTTCATCCAGCGAGCCCAGATGCGACGAGCGGCACGGAACTTGCCGATCTCCTCGAAGAAGTCGATGTGGCTGTTGAAGAAGAAGCTAAGCCGCTTGCCAAATTCGTTGACGTCTTGACCCTCGGCAATGGCGGCTTCGACGTAGGCAAAACCGTTGGCCAATGTGAAGGCCAGCTCTTGTGCAGCGGTCGAGCCAGCCTCGCGAATGTGGTAGCCCGAGATAGACACTGGGTGCCAGCGCGGCATTTCGGTGGTCGTGTATTTCACCATGTCGGTGACGATCCGCATAGACGGCCGGGGAGGGTAGATGTACTCCTTTTGGGCTTGGTATTCCTTGAGGATGTCGTTCTGGATCGTGCCAGCCAGCTTGTCGGTGGGCACGCCTTGTTTCTCGGCCACTGCGACGTACATGGCCAACAGGATGGCGGCTGGGCCGTTGATGGTCATGGACGTGGACACACCAGACAGGTCAATGCCGTCGAAGAGGTCTTCCATGTCGGCCAAGGTGTCGACGGCTACGCCCGCACGGCCAACCTCGCCCAGCGACCATTCGGAGTCGGAGTCGCGGCCCATGAGGGTGGGCATGTCGAACGCGGTGGATAGGCCGGTGCCGCCGTGGCGCAGGAGTTCTTTGAAGCGAGCGTTGGTGTCTTCAGCAGTTCCGAACCCCGCAAACATGCGCATGGTCCAAAGACGAGACCGGTACATGGTGGGGTAGACACCGCGGGTGTAGGGGTACTGGCCGGGGTAGGGGCCATCGCCGTAGACGGGTTCAACGGGTACGCCCGACATGGTCTCGAAGGGAACGTCGCGCAATGGGGTAGCGCCGTAGGCCTCAAGCCACGAGGCCTTCAGTTCTTCGTTGGTTGGCGTGCTGGATTCGTCGGTCACGATGTCGATCCTGATTTAGTTGGACGTCCAAGTAGTTGGGTCCTATGGTACACGCGATGTCGTTGCGGTTCGACCCCATCTCTGAAGCCCGAAAAAACTGGGGACAGGCTGGCTGGGGTGCCGTGGATGCCATGGCGGCAGCCACGTCGATAACCCGGGCCCACCAGATCCTGCTTGGTCGCATAAACGCCGTGCTGGGGCCATTGGGTCTGAACTTCAGCCGCTTCGAAGCGTTGGCCCTTTTGCGGTTCAGTCGCAAGCAAGAACTCCCGCTGGGCAAGATCGGCGAACGACTGCAGGTGCACCCCACCAGCGTTACTAACACTATCGACCGGCTACAACGCGACGGCCTCGTGCAGCGGGTGGCACACCCCACCGATGGACGGGCCACATTGGCCCGCCTCACCCCCGAAGGTCGAAAGCGGGTAGAGGCTGCCCAAGAGGCCTTGGCCAAGATTGAGTTTGGCTTCAGCGGCCTCGACGTGCGGGCCCTCAACCGGCTTGACACCGACATCAAACAGCTCCGACAACAGGCCGGCGACTTCTAACTCAAGAGCGTGCCGGGGATGCCGATTGCCATGTGTGGTCAATCCTCCTGAATCCACGGCCGCGCCCGGCCGCTCGTTGTCACCATGGCTGGTGGTGGGTTGGGTCGGCGTTGTGCTGGTCCTGTTGTTGACAGTCCTGGACCACGGGCCTGTTGGGTTGACCGTCGTTGGGTTGCTCACCGGGCTGCTGTTTACCCGTGACCCTTCCGTCGCCAGTGCCTTGCGGGTTACCCGCGACTGGCTGGGCATGCTGCTCTTTCTGGCGTTCTATGGCAACAGCTTTGCCGTCGCCGACACCATGGGCATGCCGGTGCAAGAACGGTCGGTCATCGCCATCGACGAGTTCTTGGGCTTTGGCGAAAGCTGGGTCCACCGCACTCAGCGACTCATCAACTGGAACGCAGATCCCGCCTGGTGGGAAGTGCTGTTCCCACTGTTCTATGCCAGCCACTTCCTCGTATCGTTTGCCACCTTGGCCACGCTTTACGTCTCGAACCGTAGCCGCTGGAAGCAGTACATGATCCGCTGGGTCACGCTGTCGTTTGTGGGATTGGTGGGGTATGTAACCATGCCAACCGTGCCGCCGTGGATGGCATCAGAGAACGGCACCGTGGCGTTTGTCCACGAAGGCAACCCCAGAGGCTGGAGCGTTGTGGACGGCCAAGCAATCAGCGAACTGTTCACCTTCGGCCGAGATGCCCTGAACCCCATCGCCGCAATGCCCAGCTTGCACGCCGCGTACCCCATGCTGTTGCTGGTCCTGTTCTGGCCCACGCGGGGCTATGTGATGCGAGCGGTCCTGGTTGTTTACTGCGCCTTCATGGCGCTGACGTTGGTTATCACTGGACAGCACTGGCTAATCGACGTGTTTGCCGGATGGGCCTGCGCCATTGCCGTGCACACCTTCTTCAACTGGCGTGAGGCCTCCAAGCAAGGCGAAACCGTCCCCTCTTCTCAGCTGATCCGACCCGCAGCCCGAGCCGCTTCTTCGGCTGCGGTTACCTGAGCCTCCACCAAGTCCAAGCCCGCATCCCAGAATGACGGATCCTCGAGGTCGCAGTCGACAATGCGGCCCAACTCTTCAGGAGGCAGCGAACCACCCGCAGCAAGCAGCTCTAGGTACTGGGGGATGAACGTCTCACCCTTTGCCTGGTAACGGCTGTACACCGACAACGCCAAGAGCTGGCCGTAGGCGTAGGCATACACGTACCCAGGGCTGCCAATGAAGTGCGGGATGTAGCTCCACCAGCTGCGGTAGTTGTCGGTTATCTCCACGGCGTCGCCCATCAGATCGCGCTGGGACTGCGCCCAAAGGTCGCCGAACTTCTCAACCGACAGTTCGCCCTCGGTGCGGCGTGTGGTGTGTACCGAGTCCTCAAACCGGTTCATGGCCACCTGGCGGAAGACCGTGGCAATGGAGCCTTCCACCGACTCGGCTAGCAGCGCGAGGCGTTCGTTTGGCTCGTGGGTCATCTCGAGCAGTCGTTCGAACGTCACGGTTTCGCCAAACACCGACGCCGTCTCGGCCAGCGTAAGGGGAGTGAAGTGGTGGTAGATGCCTTTGGGTTGCGCCCACACGGCGTGCAGGCCATGACCTAGTTCGTGTGCCAGCGTCATGACGTCACGACGCTTGCCGGTCCAGTTCAGGAACACGTAAGGGTGATGCTCGGGGACCGTGTAGGCACAAAATGCGCCGGGCCGTTTGCCGGGCGAGGCCGGCGCATCGATCCAGCCTTCGTCAATAAAGCGTTGCGCACCGTCGGCCATCTCGGGTGAGAAGGAGCGGTACGAGTCCAAGACGATGCGGGTGCCTTCGTCCCAACCAATCACCTCGGTGCTCTCGGCTAGCGAGGCCACTCGGTCGTAGTCGGCCAGTTTGTCGATGCCAAGTATGTCGCCCTTTAGCTTGTACCAGCGGCGGGCAATGTCGTACCGGTTCACGACCGCGTCGATGAGCGCTTGGACCGAGGCATCGCTGGCTTCGTTCGACAGGTTGCGGGCTGAGATCCACGACGGGTAGTTGCGCAGCCGATCGTCGGTTGCTTTGTCGGCGGCAATGGTGTTGAACACGTAGGCGCGGGTACGAAGGCCTGGTTCGAGGCCGTCGGTCACCGCTTGCGCAGCTTCGGCGCGCACCTCGCGGTTGGGGTCGGCCAGGCGAGAAAGGGCCGCCTCAATCGTTGAGCCGGGTGCATCGGGCAGGTCGACGGTGATTGACGAGCTGAGTTCGGAGAACAACCGAACCCAAGCGTTTACGCCAGTCACGGCCTTCTCGGTCAACACCTTCTCTTCGTCTTCGTTGAGCACGTGTGGCTGGTAGCGCCGCATCGAGCGCAGATAGTGGGCGCAAAAGTCAAGGGCCGGGTCGCTCAGTACCTGGTCGGCTGCCTCGTCTTCGATGGCTACCCATTCCAGCTCAAAAAAGATCAGCTTGGTCCCCACCGCAGTGGAGCGTTCCTCAACCCGTTGCATCAGCGCGCCGTGTTCGGGGTTGGCGGTGTCTGCCGAAAACTTGAGCTGTGCGTAGTTGCCCGCCCGCCCAAGCAACTCTTGCAGCTTGGCCGACTTGGTCATGTACTCCGCGAGTTGGCTGCTGGAGAAACCAGCCACCTGACCTCGCGCCGAGGCCAGATCGTCGGCCAACGTGTCGGCCGCACGCAGCAGCTCATCAATGGTCTGACCGTTGAGTAGCGATTCAAGATCCCAACGAACGTGCGCTGCGGTGAGGTCGGTGCTGGTGTCAGTTTCGCTCATGTTCAAATCGTACCGGCGCACTCTTGCTCACAGCGGGCAGATCCAGGCCGATAGTGCTAGATGAACGGACGGCTGACGCTCACGATTGCAGCGACCTTCGCAGCGATCCTCCTGGTAGTGGGCTGTGGTGGCTCTCCCGCGAACCAGGAGCCAGTTGCGATGCCTGCGGCCGAGGATGCTGAACCACCAAAGGAACTAGCCCTTGTGGCTACCGACCTGTTGCTCGCAGGACCTACCGAACTGAACGTGGTGCCGGGCGAGACCTTCACCATTGCCCACGTCATGAAGAACCCCTCAAGTGGCCGCGTCAGCGCAGGCCTTGTTGCTCGACCAAGCAGCGACCGGCTGCTCGTCGACCCACTGGTTAGCTCGCTGCGGCTCGAGTCCGGTGAGGCGCGCGGCTTTGGTGTGGAGGTTGTCGTCCCGGCAGACGCCGAAGTGGGCACGACCTACACGTTCAAGCTGACCGCTGGAACGACCGGAGGTACTCAGCCAGCCACGCACACCGTGAACTTGGCCGTGGTCGACGTTGCCGGTCAGCGGCCAACGATCGGCCCGGTGTCGGGAGAGACCACCACCAACGAGCAAGTGTCTATGTACGTCCTTGCCTCTGCATCAGATTCCGACGCCAACCTCGACCAGGCGTCGCTGGGGGTGGTATGGCACGGTTTTGTCTCCGACGACGTTTCCGCAGCAAATGGCACCGTGACCTATGTGCCGTTCAAAGACGTGACGGGCACCGATGCAGTGATCTACCAGCTTTGTGACCTCGAAGGGCTATGCGCCACCGCTGTGGCCGAGATCACGATCAATAGCGACGGCTGAGCTAGAGCAGCTCGCCAACCGCGTGGATGAGCGTGCCCACCAGGCCACCAACCACGGTGCCGTTGATACGGATGAACTGAAGGTCGTGGCCAACCTGAAGCTCAATGCGCTCGCTGGTCTGTTCGGCATCCCAACGTTCGACCGTGGTGGAGATCAAGTTCGCAACCTCGCTGCCCGACTGCTCGATCCCGTAGCGGACAACCGACTCGATCCATCCGTCGACCTTGGCCTGAAGCAGCGGGTCGCTGGCCAGGCTTTGCCCGGCGCGCATGATGGTCTCTTCGACCTTCTGGCGGAACTCTGACTCTGGGTCCTCGGCTGCTGCAATGAGGCTGGCCTTGATCTGGTCCCAAAGCGAGTCCAGCCAGGCACGCACCTCGGGATGGTCCAAAAGTTGTGCCTTGAACTCTTCGCCCTTTGCCTCATAGGCCGGCGACGATTTGAGGTCTTCGGCGAATGCTCTGACCTTTGTGTCCACGAGTGTGCGTACTTCGTGGTCGGGCGTGGCCAACACGTCGGCTGCGAAGCTGACCACACCGGACTGGATTTTGTCGAAGACCCGGTCGTCGATGGCCTCGGGGACCCACCAAGGCGATTCCTCGTACAGCCGAGCCCGCAAAACGGTGGCGTTCTCTTGCACCAGTGTGGTGGCACCGTGCAACACCGAATCCAGAGCGGCTTGATGATGGCCACCTTCGATCGCCGCTTCCATGGCCTTCGACGCCAGCAACGTCACCGGAAGTTGCTCAAGTCGGCGGCGCAACATGCTTTCGATGCTGGCCGCAACCTCGTCGTCTTGGAGCATCTCGCTGACACCAGTGATGGCCGCAGCTGACTGCGACCCCAGACGAGCAGCGTTGTCCGCCTCAGACAGCCACATACCCGCCCGCTTGGCGATGCCGTAGCTGTTGACCCGCTCGGCCACCATGTCTGGCTCCAAGAAGTTCTCTTGGACAAAGATGCCCAGGCTGGAGCCGATGGCGTCTTTGCGGCGCGGGATGATGGCGGTGTGCGGGATGGGCAGGCCAAGGGGATGGCGAAAGAGTGCAGTTACCGCAAACCAGTCGGCGACACCGCCCACCATGGCTGCCTCAGCGGCGGCTTCGACATAGCCAGCCCAGCCTTCGCTGTCGGTTGCGGTGCGCATCACCACAAAGATGGCGGTGACAAGCACTAACAGCGCGCTGGCTCGCAGTTTCATGCGGCGCAGTTCGGCGGCCTTTGCGGGGTCATCGGTGCCCTGGAACGTTGTTGCCACAGTTCGGCCATTGTAGAGGCCGCTTTACTAGGTACCGGCGCCCGCACTCAGCTACCGTTCCCGTCGAGCCAACCACCTTTGGAGCAGCGTTGTACCAAGAACTCAAAGAAGCCTGGAGTCAACTCACCGCACCAGGAGCCCCCTTCGAGATCAAAGAAACTGAAGTTCGCGGCGTCACCATTCGCGAATACGCCTCGGCCCCACCCAGTTTGCGTGACATGTGGTTGATGAGCGCGGCGCACGGCGACAACGACTACCTGGTCTACAACGACGAGCGCATCAGCTACACCGAGGCCCACCGCCAAGTTGCCCAAATCGCCAACTGGCTGAAGGCCCAAGGCGTGCAACCCGGCCAACGCGTAGCCATTGCCATGCGCAACTATCCCGAGTGGATGCTGGCCTACTGGGCCTGTGTCAGCAGTGGCATTGCTTGCGTGGGCATGAACGCATGGTGGACCGGACCCGAGATGGTCTATGGCATCACCGACGCGGACCCGCAGGTCATCATTGTCGATGCCGAACGTCTCGAGCGCCTCCAGCCCCACCTTGAAGAGATCGGCGACCGCACCTTTGTTGGCGTGCGCCTGCCCGAACCCGCTGAGGGCGTGACCCCGTGGTCAGACCTCACCGTTGGCGACGCCCCGTTGCCCGAAGCCACCATCGACGGCGACGACGATGCCTGCATTTTCTACACCTCAGGGACCACGGGCCGCCCCAAGGGTGCCCAGCTCACCCATCGCGGGTGTGTCAACAACGCCATGAGTCTGGCCTTCTCAGCTAGCGTGCAAGGCGCTGCGCTTGCAGCTGTTGCTGCCGCCAAGGGCGAGGCACCTGCGGCAGAATCCACGCTGCAACCGGCCGCACTGGTCATTACGCCCCTGTTCCACGTCACTGCAAACAACTGCGTAGCTCATGCCATGACCCTCACCGGCGGCAAGCTGGTGCACCTCTACAAGTGGGACCCAACGGAAGCCCTTCGCCTTATCGAGGCCGAAAAGGTCACCGCCATGAGCGGAGTACCGGTGCAGTCTCGAGAAGTCATTGGCCACCCCGACTTCCACAAGTACGACACGTCCTCGCTGCAATCCATGGGCGGCGGTGGAGCGCAGCTTCAACCCGATCTGGTGCAAAAGATCGATGACACGGTCGAGACCGCACGACCCTCCACCGGGTACGGCATGACCGAAACCTGCGGCATCATCACCGCAATCGCCACCGACTTCTTTGTGGATCGCCCGGCCTCTGCGGGCCCGGCCATGCCTTGTTATGAGGCCAAGGTTGTCGACAGCGAAGGCAACGCCTTGCCTGTGGGCGAAGTGGGCGAGCTTTGGGTCAAAGGTGCTCAGGTCATCAAGGGCTACCTCAACCGTCCCGAGGCCACCGCCGAAGACATCACCGACGGGTGGCTGCACACCGGCGACGTTGCCCGATTGGACGAAGACAACTTCATCTACATTGTCGACCGGGCCAAAGACATGGTCATCCGTGGAGGCGAGAACATCTACTGCGCCGAGGTAGAGACCGCCATCTTCACCCACGATGCCGTGGCCGAATGCACCGTGTTTGGGGTCGAAGACGAACGCATGGGCGAAGAAGTAGGTGCCGCAGTGGTGTTGTCGGCCACGCCGGGCCAACTCAGCGCCGACGAACTTCGAGCGCACCTCGCCGTTTCGCTCGCTAAGTTCAAGATCCCGCGCTACATCTGGTTCCTCGACGATGCGCTTCCCCGCAACGCATCTGGCAAGTTCCTCAAGCGCGAGCTACGCGACACGCTCGATCCCCAAGACGCAAGCTAACCAAGAAAGCGCTCACATGAACCTCGGAATCTTTGGCTCCGCCAACACTGTTACCGCCCTCGAAGCACAGATCAAGCGGGTAGGTGAACTTGGCTACGGCTCGTTCTGGATGCCTCAGATCTTCGACCTCGATGCGTTGACCGCCATTGCGGCAATGGCGCGTACTGTGCCCGACATCCGCATGGGTACCGCCGTCATCCCCACGTACCCACGCCATCCCATGATGTTGGCCCAGCAGGCCCTCACCGTTAACCAACTGGCCGAGGGTCGCCTCGACCTTGGTATTGGCCTCTCGCACAAGCCAGTAGTCGAAGGCATGTGGGGCATCTCGTTCGACAAGCCGGTTGGCCACATGAATGACTACCTCACCATCTTGGGTGCGTTGTTGCACGAGGGGCAGATCTCCCACGGAGGCGAGCACCTCACCAGCCGCGGCGGTATCGGCGTCAAGGCTGAAGCACCGCCAGTACTGGTTGCTGCCCTTGGCCCCCAGATGCTCAAGCTTGCTGGGCGCCTCGCCGACGGCACCATCACCTGGATGACGGGCCCGGTCACCCTCAACGAGTTGACGGCACCCACCATCAACCAGGCGGCCGCAGACGCCGACCGTCCGACGCCACAGGTCATCAGCGCGGTGCCCGTGTGCATCACCGACGACATCGCTGGCGCGGAAGCCTCGGCTGCGGCCAACTTCGGCTTCTACGGCGACCTGCCGTCGTACCGGGCCATGCTTGACCGCGAAGGTTTCGAGAAGTCCCAAGATATTGCGCTCATTGGCAGCTTCGACAAGGTGGCCGAAGGCCTCCAGAAGTACGCCGATGCCGGTGCAACAACGGTTGTGGCCAGCATCTTTGGTACCCCCGAAGACACCGCTCGCTCAACCGAAGAACTAGCCCAACTTCTCTAGATAGCTGTTAGAGCGGGAAGTGACAGGCGACCCAATGGTCGCCGTCGCCGGCCTTCTGCATCTGTGGCTCTTCGCTCGCACATTTGTCTTGTGCGTTGGGACAACGGGTGCGGAACCGGCAGCCACTTGGTGGGTTGATGGGCGAGGGCAGCTCGCCGAGCAAGGTCTCGCTGCCATCGGCGTGCTTGTTAGACGGGTCGGGGACCGCAGCCAACAACAGGTGGGTGTAGGGGTGGCGGGGGTTGTCGTAGATGAGATCGCCGTCACCAATTTCGCACAGCTTGCCCAAGTACATGACCGCGACGCGGTCTGAGATGTTCTTGACCACCGACAGATCGTGGCTGATGAACATGAGGGTCAAGCCGTAACGAGCCTTCACCGAAACATCGAGGGCAGACACGGGCTCGTCGCAGATGACGATCTTGGGGTCGAGTACTAACGCTCTGGCCACAGAGATGCGCTGGCACTGGCCGCCTGAGTATTCGTGGGGGCGCTTTTCTTTGGCGACCTCGGGGTCGAGGCCAACATCTTTGATGATGGTGGCTACGCGGTCTACTGAGAAGCCTGCGTCGCCTTTGTTGCCCCACACGCTGAGGCCCTCAGAGACAATGTCGAACACCTTGCGGCGCGGGTTGAGGCTGGAGATGGGGTCCTGGAAGATCATCTGCACCTCGGGACGCATCCTGCGCAGGGCCTCGCCCTTGAGTTCTGTGAGGTCGGTGCCGTTGTAGACGATGGACCCAGAGGTGGGCGGCGGGTATTGCACCATGGCTTTGGCGGTGGTGGATTTGCCGCAGCCAGACTCACCAACCAACCCCAAGGTTTCGCCTTCGACGACGTCGAAAGAAACATCAGAGACGGCGTGCACAACCTTGTTCTTGCCGGCGGGAAACTCCATGACCAGGTTGTGCACGCTGAGGAGCACGTTGGGGTTGTCCTCACGAAGGTGCGCGGTACCGGAACCAGCCATCAGGTCGTGACCTCCACGAGAGACATGGGAAGGCCAACAGCGGTTTCGCCGCGGGCCCGATTCTTCTCGAGCGCATCGTGGCCTGCGTCGCTGCCCACGGGGAAGAAGCAGGCGTAGCGGTGGTTGCCCCCATGCTCGAGTTCGGGTGTGTCGGTGGCGCACTTGTCCTGGGCGTACTTGCAGCGTGGCGCGAATCGGCAACCAGGCGGGGGCGACACAATATCTGGCGGCGCTCCTGGGATGGGGTTGAGGCGAGTGTGCTTTGGCCGATCGAGGCGCGGGATCGAGGCCAGCAGCGCCTCAGTATAGGGGTGGCGCATTTCGGCAAATAGCGTCTCGGTGTCGGCGTG
>JAUIIS010000515.1 GCA_030431575.1 Acidimicrobiia bacterium
CCACCGACCATGGCCATGAACGGTTTTGCAGGTTCGGTGGCCTAGCGGGTCTCCCGCACCCTGTTAGGCGTCGAGTTCTTCTGGTTCGGTCGTTGAGTCGAGCCCACCGGAGTCGCCAAAGAACTCGTCCAGCATCTCAGGGTCGAAGAGGTCGCTGTCTTCGAGGTCGCTGAAGAACTTGTCGAGGTTTTTGGGGTCGAAGAACTCGCCCCCGTTGAAGTCCTTGAAGAACTCCTCAAGGTCGCTGGGGTCGAAATCCTCGCCAAACAAGCCTTCCGGGATACCCGAGGGGAACCCGTCTTCGCCGAAGGTATCGCCGAACTGCTCCAGGAAGGACTCAAGGTCGCCCTCGCCAAACAGGCCCTCAAGGCCAAGCCCGCCGAGGTCGAACGACAAGTCATCGAGATCGCCCAACGCCTCAAGATCGTCGGCGCACGCTGATTCGATCTCGGCACCAAGCGCATCGAGCGAATCGGGCACCTGGGCGTTTTGACCAAACAGATCGAGTCCGTCAAGCTCGGGGCCGAGGGATTCGATGGCCGCTTCACATGCGGGGCTCACGCCCTCGATGTCGATGCTGACGCCCATCCCATCGTCGGAAGCATCGATGGTGATGGAAAGGGACACGTCGCCAAGCTGCAACGTGATGGCCTCGCCATCTCTGGTTATCTCTAGCTGATTCGTTGCACCTTGCCGATTCGTTGCACCTTGCTCAGTCGTTCCACCTTGCTTGCCCTGAGGATCCGCTTCGCTAATTGCGCCTGCGGTCGCAGGTTGGCCCGACTGCTCGGCGGCAGCAGCGCCAGCGTCTGCCAGCAGCACCTCTGTGGTTGCTTGGTCGGGGAGACCTGGGACGTCGATGATGTCGGCTGCGTGGGCGCCTGTGACTGCGGCGACGGCGACAACGCCGGCCAGTGCGAACTTTGCGCCTGCTGAGTTAGCCAATACGGAGGCCATGCGGTGTTTCCTTCTTGGGGGTGAGCCGGGGCGGGGAGCCGCAGCTGGTTGGGACATGTCGAGCGGTTCTGGCGTGAGTTCGTCGCCACCGTCTCGGGCTGGCCCGCTGGTCGTGGGGGTATCGGTTGTGGCGGTGACAAACTCGGCCAATGCCGCAGACACGGGCACAGGGTCGACCGTGCTGGCGGTGCGTAAACCGTCGAGCACTTCGCTCACCCCTTCGTAACCAGCTGGGGTGCTGGCCTGGTTGGTAAGCAGCGCTTCGACTTGGCTGTCTGTGAGTTCGTCGTCGCTTCCGGAGTTGTTCATTGCACCTGGGGAATCGTTGGTCGAAGCCAAAAGGAAACGGCCTAGTGAGAAAAGTCTGTGGCCGTGGGGTAGTGGCGTCGCAGGGTTTTGAGGGCTCGGCGTTGCATGGCTTTGATTGCTGACACTGGTTTGTCCAGTACAACGCTGGTTTCGGCCAGGCTGAGGTCGCACACCACGCGAAGCACAATGACGTCACGTTGCTCGGCGGTGAGAACGTCGAGTTTCGAAGCCGCCTGCGTCAACGCAACCAGGGGGACGTCGTCGGGTTGTTGA
>JAUIIS010000166.1 GCA_030431575.1 Acidimicrobiia bacterium
ACAGGCCGCTCGAGTTGACCGGATCCGTGGTTACGGTGGCGGGTTCGTCGATCCCGTCGCCGTTCAGATCGCCAACGACAGGGATGTCACCGCGTCCACCCAGTTCAAAGACCTTGTCGGTGGCATCGATCTCGTAGCTGTCGACTAGTTCGCCAACCAGCACACCAAATCGCTCGATTCGTTCTACTGGCAAGGCAATGTTGGTTTGGGACACAACATGAAGATCGACCGTCACGGTGCCCGCGCCGCCCCCGTAGGTGATCTCAAGGCGCTCAGCCTCCAGACCAGGGCCCAAGAGCATTACGGCGGCCTCGTCCATGACTAGGCGAAGGTCGTCGATCTCGATGAGGCTGAACCCGCGTCGAAGCGCCAAGTGTGCGGCTGCGATGCGGGCGACGCGCCCATATTGAGGCGACGCCGGAAGCTCCAGCTGAACTTGTTCTTTGCCAGGCACCGTTGCTGAGTCTTTCACGAAGTCGCCCTCAGCGCATTACTCGGGTGCTGCGGTGGGGTTGGGTTCGCGTCGCACCGTCCTTGGGTCAACGTCAGCGCGCCGCCCGAGATACACGGGGTGGCGCAGGTTATTGTCCGCAGTCCACTCGCCAAAGGCCACCTCCACCACCTCGCGTGGCGCCACAAAGAACGTGGTGCGGCCAGGTGCGGGCGGCACTGGGTCCACGAACGCGCTGTCGTTGGCGGGTTCGAATAGGTCGAGCAACGTGCTCACCTCGGTCGCGTTGAGCCCACTGCCGACACGACCGCTAAACCGCAGCCCGGCTTCGTCGTAGTAGCCAACCAGCACGGATCCAATATCGCGGTCGTGGCCACCTGGCCCGCTGGTGTAGCCAGCAACCACGAACTCTTGACGCTGCCTTGGTTTGACCTTCACCCAGTCCTGAGAACGGGTGCCGGGCGTATAGACGGAGTCTCGTCGCTTGGCAACGACACCTTCCAGGCCAGCATCTCTCACCACAGCAAGGAGGTCTGCGCCCCCGCTGGTATGCACGGTCGACAGCTGCCACGATTCGCCAGCCTCGACCGCAGAATCCAACAGTTGGCGCCGCTGCTGGTACGGGAGCGAGATGGTCTTGGTGTTGTCGAGGCGCAGAAGGTCGAACACCACGAACACGACGGGGATCTCGGCCATGCGACGTTGGATGTCGAGCGGTCGGTCGAGATGCATGCGACCTTGCAGACGCCCAAAACTTGGGAGGCCGTCCTCGCCTAGGGCAACTATTTCGCCGTCCAGCACCACATCGGTGCTGGCGAACTCGTGGCTCAGCGGAGCCAACTCAGGGAAACGATGCCCAATGGCGTTGCCTTGGGAACTCCAGGCCCCCACACCACCCGGCCCAGCTTGGACCACCGCACGCATGCCGTCCCACTTGAGCTCATAGACCCATTGGTCGCCAACGGGCAATGCTCCTGCCACGGCCTTCATTGGCTTGAACGGCACGGTGGGGTCCTTCGCTCTGTCGGGGGCGGCTGCATGGGTTGGCTGGTTGTTGGACGTGGCACGGCGGTTCTTGGGAGGTTTGCGAAGCCCAGCGGCACGGAGACGCTTGACCAGAATCCGGCTGTCGGTGGGTGCAGCGCCCAAGTCGACACAAGCCTGCCAGTAGCGCTCGGGGATGTCGTAGTGATCTCCCTGAAACGCGCGTCGAGGAACCCCAAGTTGGTCAACGAAGGCGTGAAGCTCGTCGTAGCTGACGTCGCTAACGAGGTGCGACCATCGTTCGCCTCTGAACCACCAGAGCGGCTTGTCGATGAGAATGGCCAACGGGGTTTCGTTAGGAGCAGGGGGTGTCGGCCAGGACGCCCGGCACGCGTCCGGCGCGCATGGAGGTGGCTGCTACCCCGTCGGTCTGCCAGATGATGCGGAAGTCGCGGTCTTCCTCGTCGCTGGGCTCGAATACCACGTAGGCCCCCTCGGCGGTTTCGGTCTCGCTGAGGCTGGATCCAAAGAGATCAAACAGCTGCGCCTGGGTGCTCCCGACGCCGGCACCCGACAGGGTGGTGATGGTTGGGTTGGAGATGTCGACACGTTCGATGTGGCTGTCGATAACGGTGAAGACAATGCCACTGGGGCCGCCCTGGGGCTGGATGGTGTAGCACTGTGGCGCCGCCCCATCCTCGGGGAGTCCAATCCACGCAATGTCGCCCCGGTCGCTTGCCGCCTCTGGGGTGTCGCCAAAGAACACTGCGTCAAGGCCGATGGTCGAGAGCTTCGATCCGCTGGTGAAGTCGGGTTCGCCGCTGGTGGTCACTGGCGTTGGCATCGTCCCTGGTTCGCCACCACCTGGCGTGAGATCTTCTTCGGCTTCGTCCGGGTCGGCATCGTCGGCATCAGCATCGGCCTCGTCGGGCGCATCTGCGTCGTCCCCGCCTTGTTCGGCGCTGTCGTCTGCGTCGGGGTCGTTTTCGCCGTCGGCGGTTCCGTCGCCCTCGTCCGCGCCGTCAACCTCGGCTGGCAGCGTCACCGCGTCGGCTGTCGCGGTGGGGTCAGGCACGGTGGCCAGTTCTGGGTCGTCATCGCCGCCACAAGCCGCTCCAACCAAAGTGATGGCCACAAAGAGTGCCAACGTCGAGATTCTCCGTGAGTACGTCACAGCCTCAAGAGTACTGACCGGACTCACCCGCAGTGGCGCGGCCCGATGTTGTTGCCGCTCCGAGCACAGGAACTGGTGGCTAATTCGGTGCCTGGTCGGCCCCACAGGCCACTACAATCGACCCGCCCCCGTAGCCAAGCCTGGTTACGGCAGCGGACTTTTAATCCGAAGATCGTGGGTTCGAATCCCACCGGGGGCACAAAGGTCTTGCACCGTCGGCGTTTGGTCGATTCGCGGCAGCTCGGCAACGGTTAAGGGATAGGTCGTCGCCTCAGTCGGGTACTCGGGTCAGCTGACGCGGGGCTGTTCGGTGCAGAAGACCGAGGTTCGCCAGGCGGCCGGGTCGGCGATGCACCGGTACCGCTGGGATGCTGTGGACCACTCGATCGACGCGAGGTCACGGCCGTTCTCCAGCCGCAACGCTGCGGTGGAGCCCGACAGGTGAATCCGGTTGTCCTCGAGATTCTCACCAGATGCGAGGTCGGCGCCTAGCCACTCGATGGGGGAGGCAGCCTCGAGGAAGTGCCACGTGTCGAATCCGCTCTTCCGTGCATGGATAGATCGGATCTCGTTGGCTGCGAGGTCTGGCGCTGCGTCGGCTTCGCACAGGGCCAGGCTCGGCCGAACGTCGCCGGGCCCGAAGTCGACTCGAGCGAAGCCAATACACAACCGATCGGTCTTGGAGACCATCGGCGGGGGGAACCCAGGCCGGAGCTCACCCGCCGCTGGCACCAAGAGCTCCCACCCCTCAATGGCGGCGCTTTGGACGGCAATACGTTCCACCGACGAAGCCTGTGACCCGGCCAACGGAGCTTGTTGAGGCGACAGGCGGAACAACAACACGACAACCACGATGAGCACGATGGCGAGTGCCGTGACCGTGCGGACCAGAACCCAGCGATCCGTACCTACCGACACACCGCGCTGACTTCCTGGCTGGTCGCTCGCGAGTTCACGCCTGTACATGAACCACACCAACCATGAGCTCGGTTTACATCGCTCCTAGGACTCGCCGTCCATCTTGCGCCTGGCACGGAACTCGTCGCGTGAGTTGGTGTGAGGAAACGGCTCGGCGGGTACCGCCACCCCCAGTGCGGCACAGAGCGGTTGCCATCCATCGCCGGGCTGATACTCGAATAGCCGATCAGCGGGCACGGCGTCTCGGACGGCCTGATTGTGAGCCTCGTATGCGGCCTGAGCTTGCTGGGGGTCACTCCAGCCGGGCGTGAACTTGTTCCACATCGCCCTCACCATGTCAGTCCGAGCGCGGTTTTCTGGATCCATCTCGTGGTCAGGCGGCTCGGCGAGCATCTTTCTGGACGCGTCAACGATGGTCTGATCGGCGCTTTGCCACCACTGTTCTGCAGTCGCCCTTGTCGATAGCAGCACCGGAGCGTCGGGGAACGCGTCAGCGATGTCGGCCCACACCGCGGCCCCAGGGAAGTCGACAATGGCGCTGTAAGGGTCAAGCAGCGCGTGCCAGTCGACATCGCGCCCCTCCATGGCGGCCTGCCAAACCGGTGGCTCCTCGGGGCGTTGCAGAACCTCGTACATGTGGTGACACGTGCCACCGAGCAGATGCTCAAGCGCAAGCTTGAGCGAATGCGTGCCGGTTCGTCCTACTCCGGCCCCAACAAGCTTGATAGTCATGGCCGCAATCCTCGCAGAGACTGCACCAGGCAACAAGGAGGCGTGTGGTTGCCGGTTTCGGGCTCACACGTACGTGGAACCCTTGGGGGCGCCTTTGTCCTGACGGATCTCAACGTTGACCAGCGCTGGTTTGCCAGACGCCAGGGCGCGTTGGATAGCGGGGCCGATCTCGTCTGGATGGGTGACGTGTTCGCCGTGGCCGCCGAGGGCTTCGACCACCAGGTCGTAGCGGGTGCTCGCTAGTTCGGTAGCCACCAATCGGTCTTCGCCGTACAGCATGGACTGTGGCCTCATCATTTGCCCCCACGCGGCGTCGTTGCCCACAATGCCCACCACCGGCAAGCCAAACCGCACTGCCGTGTCGTACTCGAAGCCGTTGAGGCCAAACGAGCCGTCGCCGTACACAATGACCACGCGTTTGTCGGGGTGGGCACGCTGAGCCGCTAGCGCAAACGGCATACCCACGCCCAAGGTGCCAAGGGGCCCGGGGTCCATCCAAGCCCCGTTCTTGGGGACCCGGATGACCTTCGATGCTTGGGCCACAATGTCGCCGCCATCGCCAATCACAATCATGTCGTCGGTGATGGCGTCTGCAATCTCGCGGCACAGCCGCAAGGGGTCGATGGGAACTTCGTCGCTGTTGAGCTGCGCTGCTTGCTCGGCCTCAAGTTCATCTTCAGCGGCACGTAACGTGGCGCTGTGGTCGGCGAACGAAACGGTGTCGCCTTCCCCGAGCTCGGCACGCAGGGCATCGAGGTTGGCGCCAAGGTTGCCTACCAAACCCACGTCAGCCGCCCGGTTTTGGCCAATGAGGGTTTCGTCCAGATCGAGCTGGACGATCTTGGCCTCGGGTGGAATCGAGCCCCCGAAACGCATGCGGAAGTCCAACGGAGTGCCGGCCAACACAACCACGTCGGCCGAAGCCAAAGCCTGCTTGCGTGTCCGGTTGAAGAACTGAGGGTGATCCATGGCCAACAAGCCACGGGCCATGCCGTTGGTGAAGCACGGGATCTCGAAGGCTTCGGCAAAGCGCTGCAGCGCCGGGCCGCCCTCACTCCACTTCAGTGACGTGCCCGCCATGACCATTGGGGTCGTGGCGCTTCGCACGATCGCGGCGGCATCGGCGACAGCTTGAGGCGCTGCTGGCGCACTGACGCGGTAGTCGCGGAACCGAGGCTCGGCGATGGCGCCGAGATCCGCGGCGCCGTGCAAGACATCCATGGGAACTTCAAGGAACGCCGGACCCGGTATCCCCGACACTGCGGTTCGGATTGCGAGTTCCACGTACTCGCCGAGTCGCTCGGTTTGGTAGCACGCATCAGCCCACTTGCTGATTGGTCGCATCACCGCCACATGGTCCATCTCTTGGAGCGAGCCCCGGCGAAGGTTCGAGAACGGCCCTTGTCCGCCAATGACGAGAATGGGCGAGTTGGCTCGCCACGCGTTAGCAACGCCGGTCACGCCGTCGGTAACGCCTGGACCAGCAGTCAAGACGGCCACGCCAACGCGTCCCGGATGCAGGCGTGCCCATGCGTCGGCGGCGTGCACTGCCGCCTGTTCGTGGCGGACGTCCACAACGTCGATGCCTTCGTCGAGACAACCGTCGTAGATACCCATAACGTGTCCGCCGCTGAGCGTAAAGATCACATCAACGCCCGCTGCCTTAAGCGTCCGAGCAACAAGTCGGCCCCCGTGCGTCATGTGCGTCAGTCCTTTCGAAAGGGTGTAGTGCCACCAACAGTGTTGGCAAAGCGGTCTCGTGATCGGACACTAGTGTCCTGTCCTGGTACGCGTCTGGTGCGTCACCGATTAACAGGTGCGGGTAGTTGGGCTACTAGCATTGCGTCGTGCCTGCTATGACCGATCTTGATCGCCTCGAAGAAGACCTCGCCGATGTCGAAGTCGCGCTTGGCTGTCTCGCTCGCGAGGGCAACGACTTGTGCGATGTGTGCCGTGCAGCGCGTGTGGAAGGTTCGCTCGATCATCGCCCCGCTCTGGCAGCCTGTTCGGCAAACAAGCTCCCTGCCGAGACCAAGCTTCAGTTCGCCTGAATCGACGAACCGGCCTGAGTCGAGTCGGCCTCAGTGTCCGCACTTGGCGGTTGCTAGCTCGGTGTCCTGGCTCAGGAGACCAGGGCTCAGCTCGCCTATCCGCCAGCTCCTTAGAGTTGGTCTGGGATGGTTTCGTGTGCGGCATCGAGAAGGTGTATCCGTTCACCGAGGCCGAACTCGCCGTTGTTGAGCGAGAACCAGCGGCCGCCTAGGTTGCCGATCCGCTCGTGTCCAATGCCGAACTGTTCCTCGAGCGCATAGATGACCCCGCCGTGGGCCACGATGACAACCGTGGCCTCTGGACCGGCGGTTTGGGCAATGCTGTCGAGCGCCGCTCTGACTCGCAGCACCACCGAGGTCGTGGCTTCCCAACCTGGGGGCCAGCGACCCTCGTCGAGATATCCGGGGAACTGCCGGTGAATCTCGTGGACAGTAAGGCCAGAGAACTCGCCAGCGTCGCGTTCCATGAGGCCGTCGTTTATCAACGGCTGCGTGCACCCAAGCTCTCGGGCGAAGACTTCGGCGGTCACGCGGGCCCGAACCTGGGGCGATGCGGCCAACAGGTCGAAGGCCGGCAGCTGGGCAGAGGCGTCTGCGGCTTGTTTGCGTCCGAGGTCAGTCAGAGGTGGGTCGGCGCGCCCTTGCCATTTCCCCGCGGCGTTCCATTCGGACTGTCCATGGCGCACGATTAACAGGTCTGTCACAACGCAGAACGGTAAGGAGGTCGGGGCACAGATGCAACGATTGATCGGGACACTACCCTGACCGCTATGGCCACGCTGCGACTCTTTGCTTCCATTCGAGAAGCCGCCGGAACAGGATCAACAACCATCGAAGCCGACACCGTTGGCGAGCTCATCGAGGCCGCTACGCAGCAGTTCGGCGCCGAGTTTGCTCGGGTGCTGCCTAGCTGCCGGGTCTGGGTCAATGGCGAGCAAGCGCTCCATGTAGACGCCATCAGCGCAGGTGACGAGGTAGCCCTTTTGCCCCCGGTTTCGGGCGGTTGACCAGCCCCGGGTCTTCAACACAGGTAGCCTCGGCGTTGTGACAACCCCGCTGCAAAGGGTCACTGACCCCGCTTTTGTTGAAGACCTGTCGGCCGACGACATCGCTGTTGTCCGCCAAAAGCGTCAAGAGTGCCAGGATCTCGAGAACGCAATGTCCTATGTGCGGCGACTTCTCCATGGCCGCCTCGACATCGTCAGAAGCGAACTTGAGCGCCGCCAAGCGGGCGAAGACCCCGCGGACCTTGAGGCCATCATTGCTCGGCTGCCCGACATGCTCTCGGACGGTTCGCGCTCCGACGCCTTGCCACGACCTCCCCAAGATTTGGCGCCCGATAGCTTTGCTGAGTCGTTGGTGGCGGACCTCGAAGATCGGTTCCCGGCGTCGGTTATGTCGAAACTTCCCGACATGGATGCTGGCCAACTCGATGGATTGGTTGTCGAGTTGCGTGCATACGAGGCTGGGGTTTCTGACGGCCGAGGTTCGTTGCACCGCGTTATCGACGCGTTGCAAGACGAAATCATCCGTCGCTATCAGTCGGGCACCGCCGACGTCGACTCACTGCTTCAGTAGGCGAAACGATCGCATTGATGAGGCCCAGCGGACTCGCGCAACGGGCCCAGCGGACTCGCGCAACGGGCCCAGCGGACTCGCGCAACGGGCCCAGCGGACTCGCGCAACGGGCCCAGCGGACTCGCGCAACGGGCATAGCCGGGCTGATCCCGGTAGCGTGTCAGCCGTGATTGGTTCAAGCCATAGCAACTCCAGCGGGCCAAATCGAGTCGCTGTCTTGTCGTTGCACACGTCACCTTTGGCCCAGCCGGGCAAGGGCGACGCCGGTGGCATGAACGTCTACGTCCGTGAACTTGCAGCCTCGCTGGCCCATACCGGTTC
>JAUIIS010000167.1 GCA_030431575.1 Acidimicrobiia bacterium
AACAGGCCCTTGAGTTGCTGTCTGCGCCTAATTGTCCCACCGGGTCCATGGATGTCTTGTTGGCCCCAGACCAAATGCACCTCCAGATTCACGAGTCCATTGGTCACCCCTTAGAGCTCGATCGAGTGTTGGGCGACGAACGCAACTACGCAGGAACCAGCTTTGTTTCCCCTGACATGTTTGGCACCTATCAATACGGCTCGTCGTTGCTGAACGTCAGCTTCGACCCAACCGTGCCGGGTGAGCTTGCCAGCTACGGCTTCGATGACGACGGCACCCCAGCACAGCGTCAACTCCTCATTGAAGATGGGATCTTGCAACGGCCATTGGGCGGAACCGCTAGTCAACGCCGCTCTGGCCTCGACGGCGTAGCCAATGCCAGAGCTTGTTCATGGAATCGACCACCCATTGATCGCATGGCAAACCTCAACGTGGAGGCGGGAAGTTCTTCTGAAAAGGAGCTCATCTCCTCGATCGAACGTGGCGTGTACTTTCACACAAACAACTCGTGGAGCATCGACGACAGCCGCAACAAGTTTCAGTTTGGGTGCGAGTACGGGCAACGCATCGAAGATGGCGAGATCGTTGGTGTGGTTCGCAACCCGAGCTACCGCGGCATATCGGCCACGTTTTGGCGCAACCTCCGTGGGGTCGGCGACCACTCCACGGTCAAGGTGATGGGAACACCGAACTGCGGCAAGGGCGAGCTCAACCAAATGATTGGTACCGGCCATGCATCGCCTGTCTGCTTGTTTGGCGACGTCTCGGTCTTTGGAGCAGAGGAATAGGTCATGCCAAACCCAACGGTAAACGCGGGCGCATACTTCGATCAGCTGGTGAGCTGGACCACTTCTCAACTCCAAGGTGACGAAGTTCTGTTGGCAAATTTCTCTGGCGAACAGTCCGACTTCATGCGGTTCAACAACGCCCGGGTTCGTCAGGCGGGCTCGGTTACCCAGTTCACCCTGCGCGTAGACATTGTCGAAGGTAACCGCCACGCCGAAGGCTCGTTGCGCCTCAGCAACGACATGAGTCTGGACCAAGCTCGGATAGCCACGCTGATGACCCTGTTGCGCGAGCAACGGCGCGTGGCGCCCGAGGACCCGTTTCTGGCGTTCAACACCGACCCCACCTCTGCCGAGCACATCCAACCCAACAACGTCCCCGACGCTGGAGATGCGTTGGCCGCAATCTGTTCTGGGGCAGGCGACGATGATCTTGTGGGCATCTACGCGTCCGGCGAGATGTACAACGGCTTTGCCAACTCGCTTGGTCAAAGAAACTGGCATCAGTCGGCCACATTCAACCTGGACTGGAGCTTCTACCTCCACGACGACAAAGCAGCGAAGAACGGCTATGCAGGATTCGTGTGGGACGATGCTGCCTTTGCCGACAAGCTGGACTGGTCGCGTCGCCAACTTGCCGTGCTTGGACGAGAGCCGCTCACGATCTCACCAGGCCAGTACCGCTCCTATTTGGCTCCAGCCGCGCTCCAAGAACTTCTTGAGCTGTGGTCCTGGGATTCCTTTGGCGAACGCAGCCACCGTACGTTGCAAACCCCATTGCTACGCATGGTTACCGACAACGCAACGTTGTCGGACAAGGTGACCATCCGCGAGGACATCCTTGGTGGTGTGGCTCCAAACTTTGGCGACGCTGGCTATCTACGACCAGACCAGGTGGTCTTGGTCGATGGCGGACGCTACGGCGACACGCTGGTGTCACCTAGGTCGGCCGTGGAGTACGGAGTGCCCACGAATGGCGCTTCTGTTTTGGAGGCCCCAAGCTCGCTAGTGGTCGACGCAGGCACGCTTACAACCTCCCAAGCTGTCGAAGCTGTCGATACGGGGCTCTTTGTTGGCAATCTCTGGTACACCAACTATTCCGACCGCCAGTGGTGTCGCACCACTGGGATGACGCGCTTCGCCACCTTTTGGGTCGAGAACGGCGAGATTGTTGCGCCGGTCAACGTGATGCGGTTTGACGACACGGCGTATTCCCTGTTGGGAGACAACCTCGAAGCCCTCACGGCCGAGACCGAAATGGTCTTCGACAGCGCCAGCTACGGGCAGCGCAGCACCGACAGCTTCCGCTTGCCGGGTGCGTTGATCAACGACATGACCTTCACCCTGTGACAGCCTGACTGAGGCAGCCAAGCAGCACGCAGCGGGAGTTTCGGTGGTGTCCGAAGAGCTATTTGTTCGACAAGTGGCCCAGATGGCGCCCCCGTTGGCGCCTGACGACGAATACTCCAAGAGTGACGAGTACGGCCGGATCTGGCTCTACATGTCCGGCGGCGGCCTGAGGTCAGCCGTGGGGTCGCTCGGTGTTGTGTATTTCTTGACCCAGCCTTGGGCTGGCGCAGATGCGTGGCGCAAGGTCACTCGTATCGGGTCGGTGAGTGGCGGTTCGCTTGAGAATGCAGCGTTGGCCCAGGCCCGACGCGATCTGCCGACGCACTTCTGGAGCGCTTTCGAACGCTTTACCAGCCACGGCTCAACCAAGAGCTATGCCTGGTCGTTGGTGCGCCTGGTGATCTTCGCGGTGGTGATGTTCTTGGCTATTGCAAGCATGTCAACACTGGACCTACCCAGCCACCCCGTTGGTCGCGTGGCGGTGGTTGTGAGTCTTGTCCTCGCCGGCTGCGGTATCGCATTGGCCGGCGTGCAGCTCGTTTTGACGAGATACCTTGCTGACCGCATCAAATGGATCACGAGTCCGCATCCGCGCGGCAGCGAGTCAACCGATGTTGCAGACCGGCTCCATGTGTTCGCGACCACCGATATGCGTAGTGGGTTGCCCTTGCACATGTTGACCATGCGTCGATCAACTGATGGTGTCGAGCAACGAGTCATGGCGCATGACCGCATGGCCGAACGGAACCGGATCGACTTTTTTGAGGCAAGCGAGCTAGGGGTCCAGTGGGCAACCTTTGGATCTGCAGCGTGGCCATTTCTGGTGTTGCCGAACCGAGCCCGACTTCGTTGGCTGAGTGTCGACGTGGCGAGAGATCCGGCACGTCCCTTCCAGGTGAGCCAGCTGGCACCCGAAGATGATCGGGTCGACACTCCATTCGCCCCCATGGATGGCGGCCTCACCGGCACACTCGGTAGCCGCCTGGACCCCAAGCTGTTCGATGCACCCGGCATTGGTCTAATGGACCTTGTCAGCTTTCCCGGAGACGATGGCTCCGACGGCCGTGGTGCATCGCGACTTGCTGTGCCCACATCGTTTGACACCGCGCCGCCGGAACCGGCTGCTTCGTCACCGGGTTCTGCGGTGCGGCGTATTGTGGTTGATGGGGGGCAATACCTAACCGTGTCTCGGTCGTCGTGGCTAGCTTCTGTCCCGGGGTTTAGTGCGTTCAAGACAACGCATCGAGCCATGAAAATTGCGCTTGACAATCAGATCACGGTCGATCGGGCGCATGTTCGAGACAACGAAGCCACTTGGTATGTGGGTGTCACTGGCCACGGTCGGCACTTCCAAGTGCGAGCACGATCAGCCAATGTGAGCGACAACATCAACGTTGTCCTCGAATCTGTTGACTCGTCGAGTGGTAAACGTTTGCGTCGTGTTCGGCGCCGCCCTACCGGCATCTTGGCTGTGGTCCCGGGCGAAGACTCGCCAGACGTGTTGGTTGCCGCGGCCATCATTGGTCGGCTGCGTCTAGAAGCCGACAAGTTGGGTCTGCTGTTCAAGCTCGTCCCGCGCGGGCTTGCGGCTGGGGCGTCGGGAGTTGCTGGCGCGTTCTCCGAGGCCCAAGGCATTGGTGACAACGTGGATGAGCTTCGCTTGGTCTTGCGTGGGTTTGAGCGATCAGTTCTACAAGCGGGAAGGCTCGACTACGTGCTGGGTCAACAGTTCGCCGTCGAGGTCCTTGCCCAACACGGTGTTGCGGTACCGGTGAGGCCTGCCGAGGGGTACCGGTGGCCCGAGCTCGACAAGCTGCACGAAAGGAGCGGGCCGGGCGATCCCTTTGGCCCCGGCAGGCCATTCGCGGTTAGCCATCGGGGAGACACCGGTAACGGTGACCCCGACAACACGTTTCCTGCCTTCGCCCTCGCCTATGACAAAGGCTTTCGAGTCTTCGAGTGCGACGCGCAGCTCACCAAGGATGATCAGCTGGTGGCGCTTCACGGGTTCTTGGGGACCGTTGGCCGACCGGGTTCGGTCTGGGGTCGGCGGCGCGTTGGGGCCATGACGCTGGACGATCTGACCGAACGCCTGGGCTACCGGCCACCCACGATCGAACATCTCATCGAGAGCTTCGAGGACGTCACCTGGAACATCGAGGCTAAGCGGAAGGGATCGATGGCGGCCCTGGTCACCTTGCTCGATGCCATGCGTAGCGATGGCCGGCTCGGCCAACCCCCAATCGTGTCCGGCGGTTGGTCAAAGCGCCGCCTAAGACAGGCCCGAGAGAACAACTCCAGCGAGCTGACGGCGGCCCACTGGCGCGAAATGCTGCGGCTGTGGCTGGGGTTTGGATGTGTGCCGCACGTTGCTGTCCTGCAGCTTCCGTCGTGGACCCATCGGATTTTCAGGCGAATGGTGCGGCGGGCGGGGACGCAGCGTATTCAGGTGCATTGGTTTGGGGCCAACAATGGAGAACGCATAGTCAAACACCTCATTAGCGACGGCGGTGTGGGGCTGATCACCGACGAACACGACCAACTACGCAGTCTCTTGCCGCGGTGACTGCCAGTTAGTAGAGCGCCGGCCTGGCCGACGCCAGCCTGTCTCGAATGGCCTGAGCCGCAGCGGTGTGGACTCGTGCCTGGTCGTGGTTCCCAAGCAGGCTGGCGAGGCCGGCCAGAGCGTGGTCGACCGGACCCATAGTGCAACTGCCAGCCCAGCTGAGCCTATTGGCATGAGGCAACAGGGCGTCGTAGAGCGCGGCTGCGTACGTGTCGTCGCCAATACTGACGGCAACTCGGGAGAGGCAATACAGCGTGCCGGTCCAGGTGATGTCTTGGAATACCACTTCGAAGTTCTTGTGGCACAAGGCATGCAGTTCGTTTCGGGCTCGGGTTTCGTCGCCCGTCTCAGCAAGAATCACCGCGCTTGCTGATCGCCAGTTGGGGAACCCTGGAAGGTGGTTGGCCGAGCGTGCAGCGACTTCGGCCAGCTCTTGGAGACGTTGTTGGGACCACCGGATTGCAAATAGCAGCACACTGTGGTGAGCGCTAGCCCACGAGTCAGTGAGCAGCTTTCGAGCGGCTGCGTGAGCTCTGCCGAGATTGGCTTCGGCCAACGCCAAATCGCCGAGCACATGCGCATACGTGGTTTCGATGTGCAGCATGGAGACTTGGCGGTGCTTGGCTCTGGGCGTGAGTGTGCGCATGGTCATGACGGCGTCGGCCATCTGGGGCGGTTCGGCCGTCAAGAAGGCATCCCAGAACCGCAGGTAGGCAACTTCCCACTGCAGATCGGGTTGGTTTTGCGCCACTTCATTCAGCCGTTCGGCCGCGTTTCGTCGCAGGTCGAAGTCTGCGGGATGGCTGAGTCCCAGGTGGGTTTGCGATAGTACCTGGGCTTCGCAGTCTGGATCACCCGAGGCTTCGGCAATGGCCATGGCCTGATGGAAATAGCGCTGACCTCGTCGGTAATCCTGCCCCAGGGCCGTGAACGTACCCACCGAGGCCAAGAGCTCGGCACGCAACTTTGGTGAAAGAGGGTAGGTGAGAGCTTCTTCGATCAGCGCGGTGATGTTGTGGTTTACGCCCACCTGGGTCGTGGCTCCGTGTTGGCAGAGCTCAGCGACCGCAAGACCGAACCACTCGGTGTTCTTGGCATCCCTCGCTGCGTCGACTGCGTGGAGGAGCGGTTCGACATGCGATGGGTCACCGTCGAGACGTTGCATTCTGCCCAACCACACGAGCGTTTCTGTTGCGAGGCTTGTTTGGTCGAGTTGGTACCGTTCCAGCACGTCGCGGCAGGCTCCAAAGTGATCTCTGGCAATGTCAAGCGAATGGGCTTCGGCGAAGGAGAGCCCCGCTTTGAAGTGGGCCTGGGCCGCTCGCAACGGGTCGACCTCCGCAGCAATGGTGTAGTGCGGTGCGTACTCGACTGGCGACGCTCCGGCGGTCTCGAGGATGTGCCCGACCTGATCGTGGACTTCGACGCGTCTGCCCGGGCCCATCATTTGGTGGGTGGCCTCAGCAACGAGTCGGTGCACAAAGCGGGCGGAATCGTTGGCTGGCTCTCGCACGATGAGTCCAGCGTCGGCAGCGTCGTCGAGATCTGCGTCGACTCTGGAACGGAGTTGACGCAGCGGCGCCAGAGGGAAGCGCCCGCCCAACGCTGCGCCGTATTGCAGCGTGTCTATACATCGATCACTGAGTCTGTCCAGCCGGCTCTTCACTGCAATGAGAATGGTTGTGGGCAGTTCGGCTTGGTTGAGTTGACCTTCGAGGTCGAGGTCGACCAACAAACTCAAGAACAGTGGGTTGCCACCGCAGAGCTCAAAGAGTTCGTCGGTGCGGGCCTGACTGGGTGGTCGACGGTAGCGGGCGACGAGATAGTCCCTGACTGCCGTGAGCTCGAGTGCAAGCAGTGTGGTCTGCTGACCATGGCTCATAAGGGTTTGGACGTGTTCGGGGCAGCCGGGCCGCCCAGCCAGCACGGTTGCGCAAACACCGCGGCGGACCACTTCGGTGAGCACCGCTGCCGACAAGCTTTCGAGGAGATGGATGTCGTCGACAATGACCACTACGCCGCGCGCGCCTGCTTGTGTGGCAATGAAATCGCCGAGGCGGCTGATGAGCTCGTCTCGGGTGACGCCACTGGCCGCGACTTGGTCGCCGGATAGTTCGGGGACGACTCGTTTGAGGGCGGCTGCTTCGCTTTCGTTGGTCGGGGTGGCGCCAAAGCGATCGACGAGGTTTGCGACGACTTCGGCAATAGGGGCGAGGGGTCGCTGGGGGTCTGGTTCTACGGTGACAGACAGGGGCCGCAATGTGCTGCTTGGGAACCGGCTAATGACTTCGGCCAACAGCGTTGACTTGCCCATCCCTGCTTCGGCGACCACAACGGCGCTGCGTTGGGCCTCGACTGCGCGTTGAACCGCCGCAACCTCTGCGTCGCGACCCACGAACTGCACAGGGGCGTTGGTGAGGAGGCGAAGTTGTTCGGGCAGGGCGACTGATGTGTGCAAGATCTCGTGTTCGAGGTCGAGCGTGGAAGGGCTGGGTTCGACGCCATGGGTTTCACGTAGAGCGGTGCGCAGTCGATGCAGGACTGACAGAGCTTCGGCCTTGCGTCCTTCGGCCGCCATGGCGGCTGCAATGACTTGGGCCAGGGCTTCGTTGTCGGGAGCCTCGTCGAAGGCGTTCCGGGTGAGGCTAATGGCCCGAGCGTTGCGGCCGTTGGCGACAAGGAGGTTGGCCAAAGAGATGGTGCATCGCTGGCGCTCGGCCCAGAGTGCGTGGGCCGCGTCGTTGAGCCCCGGAGGGCCCTGTGCATCGGCGAAAGGAATGCCGCGCCAGAGCGAAAGGGCATACTCGAGGGCCTCGATGGCTACAACCGGGTCGTCTTCGGATTCGGCGCTAGCCGCCAGGTCCGAGAATTCGTCAAGGTCGTTGGCGCAGTTGTCGAGGCGGTAACCCGCGGGCGTGCCCAGCACCACCGTCGAGTCGGTGTCCTTGAGGGTTGCTCGAAGGCGAGAGATGCCAACTTGGACAGCACGACGTGGTGCCTTTGGTTTGGCCTGAGGCCAGAGCTCCTCGATGAGCTCATCGGTGGTGATATCGGTGCCTTTTCGCGAACCGAGCAGTGCGAGAATCTGACGTGGTTGGTTGCGCACCAGGGCGACGGATTCGCCATCGACGTCGGCTTCTATTGGGCCTAGTAGGCGGATCGCGGTTTGGTTCACGGCCTCAAACTAGGGGTTCTGACCAGCGGAATCGAATGAGGTTTCCGTTTCGTCTAGATATGTAGTGCTCGTGGTAACAATTTGGAAACACCTGTGCGCGAGGATAAGCACTGACAACGAGTCGTAGTGATCGCCAAGCTCTCGGGCGGCGGCATCTCAGTTGGGTTAGACGCGGTAGACGTTGCGGGACGTAACGGCGGCGCCGGGTCGGCCCAACTTTGGATGCAACCTAGAGTCGACGATCTAGGCTCGTGACGGCAAAACACGAGTGGGCCTCGGCTGCTAGGTGCTTAATCACCACCAGCCGAGGCCCACGCTCGTT
>JAUIIS010000516.1 GCA_030431575.1 Acidimicrobiia bacterium
CCGACGTGGAAAGCGAGGAACTAGCTAAGTTGTTGGAGTTCCAGGTCGAGGGCCTCATCCTGATTTCCCACCGCATGCCGGCGGCAACAGTGCGTTCGTTGTCCACGGATGTTCCCGTCGTCGTCCTGACGCTGCGCGGGATCACCGGCCCAGGAATCGACTCGGTCACCAGCGATGACGAAGCCGGAACCCGGCTATTGATGCAGCACCTATTCGACCTCGGTCACACGCAGATCGCACATATCTCTGGCGGCTCACTAGAACCGGCAGTTGTGCGCGAGCGCATCTACCGTGAGGAAATGGCCGCGGCTGGTTTCACTGACGCGATCCGCATTGCGCAAGGGGACCTGACGAATGAAGGTGGGCTTCAGGCCACCAGGGAGATGCTCTCGGATGGCGAACCGCCCACGGCCATTTTTGCCGCCAATGACATTTCCGCGGTAGGAGCCATGTCCGCCTGCCAGGAGTTCGGCTTTCGCGTTCCTGAGGACATCTCGATCGTTGGGTATGACGGCATTCCCCTGGGGGCTCTTCGGTCGGTCAGCCTGACCACGATTGCCCAGCCGTTCGAGGAAATGGGTCGTCTGGCGGCGAAGCGACTGTTCGACCGCATGGCCGGTGTGAAGGTCAAGGGCAAATCAATAGTGCTTCAGCCCGAACTCATTGAGCGGAACACCACGGCAGCACCGCGCTAGTTCGCACGGGTCTGGTCAACCCATGTCGCGAAAGCTTCCAAGGTGGTTGGATCCGCGAGTCCGTTGGTATTACGAACAGGATCGGAATTGACGATGTCCGTGACGGCGAGTTCGGCCAATTTCCCCGTGACGGTGCGCGGCACGGCTGGCACCTGAACAATCTCCGCCGGTACATGGCGCGGGCTGGCCTTACCTCGTAGCTGCGCGCGGATCGCATCCTTACGTGCATCATCGAGCTCGACCCCGTCCGCCAGAACAACGAACAGCACGATGCGCGTGTCCGTGTCAGTTCGCTGCCCTACCACGATCGACTCGCTCACGTCCGGCATCGCATCGACGACGCGATAAATCTCCGCGGTCCCGATGCGAATACCGCCAGAATTCAACGTTGCATCCGATCGCCCATGAATCACGAAGCCACCTGAGGGTGTTTGTGAGATGAAGTCGCCATGAGCCCACACGCCCGGGAAACGCGCAAAGTACGAATCGTGAAGACGTGAACCGTCATCGCCCCACAAGCCCAAGGGCTGCGAGGGGAACGGGGTCGCGCACACCAACTCGCCGCGTTCACCTGCGGCGACGTCGTGGCCAGATTCATCGAATACGCGAACGTCGAGTCCTAGCGCGGGGCCTTGGATCTCACCGCGGTGCACGGGTTCGGTCGGCACACCCAGCACGAAGCATCCGCAAATATCGGTTCCACCGGAAATGGATGCCACATGGACACCAGGATCGATGGATTCATAGACGTAGTCGAAGAGTTCGGCGACGAGTGGCGATCCGGTGCTAGCAAGGGTGCGCAAGGAAGCCAGGTCGATAC
>JAUIIS010000517.1 GCA_030431575.1 Acidimicrobiia bacterium
CAGATCCGAAGCCGGCGCTCGCCATGTCGAGGGTGAGCTGTGTGGCGCGGTCGAATGCGCCTCCGACCTCATCGGCGCTGGACGCGATGTCCTTGAATGTGAGCAGTAGCGCTTGGGACTCTTTGATGAGGTTCTGGTCGACGCCTGTCAGGCGAGCCTGTTCGTTTGCCAGATCGACAAGCCGGCCAGTGACTTTCTGCGTTTCAGCGCCAAACAGCCCCATCGAGGTTGCGATCTGCTCGATGCGGGCGTTAGCGGTCGCGGCCTGCTCACCAGCGGCCACCATCTTCGCGCCGGCCACTGCCAATCCGCCGAGCGCGGCGGTGGCGGGTACGAACGCTTTCTTGAGCGCAAACGCGGTCTTCTGGCCGGTCGTTTCGAGTCGCTTGAACTCGGACATGGCCTTCTTGAGGCCACGGTTATTGAACTCGCTAACGATGGGTACGTTGATTGCCATTAGCGCAGCTCCTGGTTGATGATCTCGGACATGTCGTCAATGGCTGATCTTACGCCCTGCACGACTTCAGGCATGTGGCGTTCAGCGGTCGGCCACATCACCCTCGAGGCCGGCGCGAATCGGTCAAGGCGGGCGATCATGGCGCGCCCTGACGGGCTGTTGCCTGAGCTCTTGCGGCCAGCAATGTCGAAGATGACGCCGGCGGCGCTGGTCTGGCGAAGCGTCAGCAGAGGAATGGTGTCGCTGTTGCGGGCTTTCGATCCCTTGAATGACACTTTGACGTTTCGCTTGACGGTGCGGCCGTCGTAGCCGCCGCGCCAGTTTCCCCAACCGGACAGCGGTGAGGCGTCGGGGAAGAGTTTCTTCGCTTCGGCCTGCATCGGCTTAGCGGCCAGTTTCATGCGCCGGATCGTCGTCTTGCGGAGCTCAGGGTCAACGCGGCGAAGCGTGCGAAGCGTGTCGGCGAGGCCGTTGACTTCCACTTTGGTGCTAACGCTTGCCATGCTGTTTCTTCTGTTCTTCGATCACATCGACCACGGTGTTGAGGTCTTTGAGATCGAACTCGATTTGTGGGGGCCACCAGGAGACAGCGACCAGCAGTTCGGCTAGCTGGCGTCTTCTGGTTCCCCTCGGGTAGGGCGTTCGTCACTTCCAACGACCTCGAGGCTGACGATCTTCTTGATGAAATCGTCGAACACGGCTGGGACGACCATCTTCTGGCCCTTCATGGCTTCATATGCGAGGAACGCGAGGTCTTCCATGCCGGCCGCGGTCGCCATCTGTGACGCTTTGGTCTTGTATTTCCGTTCCCACGCGACGACAGCCCACAGGTTGGTTTGGATGTCCTGTGGGCCGTCGCCGAGGTCGATGCGGATCGTGAGGTTCATGTCGGGGCTCCTTCAGTTGGGAATGAACTAGATCAGCTGGTGGCGCGGGTGAGGGCGCCGCCGCGGAACACGACGTCCATCGTCGGCAGCTCGCCGACACCGCCGTTCACGGGCGTGACGGACTCAAGGTAACAACCGGTGAGCGTGTACTCGGGGTTGTCGGTGCCAGG
>JAUIIS010000518.1 GCA_030431575.1 Acidimicrobiia bacterium
GCACGCTGATTTATACGTTCTGTAGCCGCATCGTTGGCAAAGACAATGCCAACGATGTGACGCAGGAAGTGTTCCTCAGCGCATGGAAGACCCACGAACGCTTCGACAGCGAGCGTGGCACCCTGGCTGGTTGGCTCATGGGCATCGCTAAGTTCCGCTGCATCGACGCCTTACGTAAGCAAGGCCGACGCCCAGCAGAAACTGGTGACGTTATCGAGGACCTGGTATTCGGGTCTGAGGAAGACAGCGCCAAGGTCGAACGTGTTGCTGACCGAATGCTTCTGGACGAGGCCCTACAGAGCGTGCCGCTACGAGCGCGTCAATCGCTCATGCTGGCTTTCTTCGAAGATATGACCCACACTGAGATAGCCGAGCAAACTGGTACGCCGATCGGCACGGTCAAGAGCGACATCCGTCGTGGCTTGGCCAGACTGCGACGACAATTGGAGCGTCACGATGTCTGAACAAATCCCCAACGACCTCCGTGAACTCATGGCCGAGCTCACCGAAGCGGACAGCCAGCGGCTCACGCCCCCAGACCTTGTTTGGGAAGGCATCGTGTCGTCCCTTGAGACTCCCGAAACCCCCGCTGTCGCCGACAACGTCAGCTTCCTCCGCAGACGCGCCCCCCTTGTGCTGGCCGCGGCGGCTGCGATCCTCGTGGTAGCGCTGGTGAGCACCGCCGTGTTCACAACAAGTGGCTCCACCTCAACCGTTGTTGCCACTACCACAATCACCGACGATGGCCTGCCCGTTACCGGCGCTGCTTCAGCCGAAGCCCGCATCGTCGAGCAAGATGGCCAGCTACAACTCGAGATCGACGTCGACGAACTCCCCGAGGCCGATGGCTTCTATGAAGTCTGGCTTATCGACACCAATGTCGAGGGCATGTTCTCGCTCGGGACCATCAGTGGGGCGGGCACGCTCGAGGTTCCTGCTGGCGTCGATCCAGCCGACTACCCCGTCGTTGACATCTCCATCGAGCCAGTCGACGGCGACCCAACACATTCTGGACAAAGCGTGCTCAGAGGCGTGCTGAACACCTAAGGGCCTGCGCCGATTTGCCAAGGTCACCGCAGAGGCCCTTGCGCGTGTTTCGCGCTCCTGGCCCTGCGGGTCGGGGACGCTAGGGCTCCAACACGCCAGCTCGGAGGTCCGTGGGCCACGCACAGGCCGCTAGGGTGCCCAGCTATGGCGTCCCAACGATCAGCGGAAATCAGCCACGGAACAACAGCGTTTGTGCTTGGTGGCGGCGGCCTGCGAGGCGCCGCCGAGGTAGGCATGCTTCGGGCATTGGCCGAGGCTGGTATTAACCCTGACCTCGTTGTCGGGACCTCCATTGGGTCGGTCAACGGGGCTATTGCCGCGTCGCTACCGATGCCCGAAGCCGCAGAACTCCTGGACGACTTGTGGCGCCAACAGATGGGGTCCGCCGACGTCTTTGGCGAGGGATGGCGCGACCGAATCACCAACATCGCAAAGCACCGCACCTTCGTACATT
>JAUIIS010000168.1 GCA_030431575.1 Acidimicrobiia bacterium
GACCGTCGACGACTTCGGCGCCGGCACGGCGCTGCAGGCGCAGTTGCGCGGTCTGCCCATCGAGGCCGTCAAGATCGACCGCACGTTGGTGGCGCCCATGGCGACGTCGGGGGCCGACTACGCCATCGTGTCGGCGGTGGTTGCCTTGGCCAAGGCGCTAAGCCCACTGGTGGTGGCAGAGGGCGTTGAAACCGATGATCAGCTAGATCTTGTGCGTGACCTGGGTTGTGACTCGGCCCAGGGCTTCTTGTTCTCACCTGCAGTGCTCACCATCGAGCAGGGCGCAACCGACCACATCCACGCCAACGCAGGTCACCTCAACTAGCAGGACACGCGCAGGGTGCTGAAGAACTGCTAGCGGTCGCTTGACCACATGGCGTACGGGGCATCGACCATGCGAGCAATACTCACCAACGCCTTATCGTAGTTGACCCGCCAGCCCGTGAAGTCCAGCCATGCCTGTTCTCGGTCAGCGACCAACGGCACACCTGCCGCGCCTAGACGGTCACAGAGGCCGTCGAACTCCTCACGGCTGATCGAGATCGGGTCCGTCGGCAAGGGGTCTTTGTCATGATCAAGGTTAAAGAACTGCGCTATCCGTCCCAGGGTCACATAGCCCGACCGGATACACAGCGACGCTTCAGGGGTAGGTGGCAGATTGACGGTTGACAACAACAGCGAAGCCGAGTCCAGCACTGTGCCAGCCGCAGTTATCCAGGAACGCTGAGGCACCGGCGACCGGAAGTGGTTGAGCGCGGGGTACGTCGTGTGGGCTTCTTCGACTTCGATGAACCACAACTCCCAGCTGGTCCAGGTATCGGCCAACGAATCCAACCAGCCGATGCTGTTGGCTCGGACGAGGAATTCTTCGGAGCTAGGGGGCTCTCCAGCGCGCACCTCAAGCCGAGCCACCAGCGCCTCTCGTCGACTGAAGGCGCTGTACAAAGCCGGCATAAAGCTGAGCAACAACGCGATCAAGCCGAGGCCCAACAAGGCTTCGGCCACACCAAGCAAAAGCTCAGGCGTATCGGTAGTGACACTGGTACCCAAGGTGGTGAAGTTCGAGCCAGACAGAACGAGCGCATCGCGATATCCCCGCACGCCCAAGCCCCAGAACATCAACGAGAAACCAAAGATCACGCCGACTGCCCAGACAAAGGGCATCGACAGCATGGTTATTGGGGCAAACCTGGCCCGCACAGCCTCCTTGCCATCCTCGGTTCGGCTTAGGCGAACCAAGGCCCCAAAAGCGTGGGAAGACATCGCAAACAGACCTTGGGCCAGTAACACTTGCTCGCCGCGAGGAACCGCGACCGTACGGACGGCCGAAAGCACCACAAGCAGCGTCAGGCCAGCACCGACAACCACCGCAGCTATCTCCCAGAACAGCATGGCCAGATCATAGGTGGTGCCTGCCAATCCGCTCCTTGCTGCGCCGAACGTGGCGACCGCCTAAGTTCTGCGCATGGCACCTCCAAAACTGGGCATCACGTTGTTCCCAACCGACACGGGCCTTCACCCGGTACGCCTCGCCCAAGAGGTCGAAGGTCGAGGCTTCGAGTCGCTGTTCCTACCCGAACACAGCCACATCCCGGCCAGCAGAGTTACCCCCTGGCCCGGCGCACAACCAGACAACGAAGATCTCCCCGAGTACTACTGGCACATCAACGACCAGATCGTGTGCCTGTCGATGGCGGCAGCAGTAACCACAGACCTCCACTTAGGCACCGCTGTCACGCTGGCACCCCAACACGACCCCATCTGGCTCGCCAAACAATTCGCCACGCTTGACCACCTGTCGAGCAATGCCTCGCCCATGGCCTCAACTTCTCAACGCGTCGCGAAGCAACAGAAGACGCCATTGGGATAATGCGAGCATTGTGGACCCAAGAGGAAGCGAGCTACAACGGCACCGTTTCCTCGCTTGCCCCCTCGTGGGCGTATCCCAAGCCCGCCCAGTCCGGTGGCCCGCCCGTGCTCCTTGGCGGTGGCTGGGGGCCAAAGCTCATGGAGCACTTGTGTCGGTGGGCCGACGGTTGGATGCCCATCTCAGCACGCCCCTCTCTTGAGCGGCGTCTCCAAGTCATGCGTGATGCTGCAGCAACCCACGGACGCGACCCAGCCACGTTGACGGTCACCGTCATGGGAGCAACCGAAGACCCGGCCGGCCTCGAGAACTTGGGCAACGAAGGCGTCGAACGAGCAGTGCTAACCATCTGGCAGAACGAGCCAGACGCAGTACTGCGAGAACTGGATCGACTGAGCAAGATTGTGACGCAGCTGCAATAGCCAGAGCTCCGAACGACGGCAGTGTTACCGGAAGTCTCGCGAAGGCACTGAAGTAGGAATCAACAACGGTTCAATGCGTTCGGCAATGACATTGACTACACCCTCGTTGCGTTCGAGGCGGCCTTTGACCAACAGCGCAGAAGCACCCCGGGCCACAGCGGCATAGCGCAGCCAGCAACCCCGTGACACCACCACGTTAATGAGCCCAGTTTCGTCCTCAAGATTTATGAACGTTGTCCCCCCAGCGGTTGCGGGACGTTGCCGGTGGGTGACCACTCCCCCAACCGCCACCTTGTCACTGGGATGAGAAAGAAGCCCCGACGCTGGAACCACGCCAAGCGCATCGAGTTGGCTACGCACGAACACCGTTGGATGCCCATCGACAGCAATGGAAGTCGCCCAGAAGTTGGCCATCGCCATCTCGGTATCTGACATACCCGGAAGTTGAGGAGCCTCTACCCCGGTGACAATGCCTGGAAGCTGATCCTGTCCAGTGTGTGCCAACGCACCCGCAGCCCACAACGCTTGACGGCGGTCTGTGCCAAAGCAGTCGAAGGCGCCGGCAGTGGCAAGGGCCTCAAGCACGTTTTGCCGCAGACGCAAACGCCGACGCACATCTTCGATGGACTGGTACGGGCGCCCATCTTCAAGCGCTTCGGCGAGTTCCTCTCCCACATGGCGCACATAGTTGAAACCGATCTGAACCGCAGCAGAACCATCTGGGCCCTCAACCAGAAACGACTTCGCCCGAGAATGGTTTATGTGAGGCCCAAGCACGTGCACACCATGGCGGCGGGCATCTTGCACCAACGAATGCGGCGAATAGAACCCCATTGGCTGGGCATTAAGCAGCGACGCACAAAACGCTGCTGGATAGTGATGTTTGAGCCAAGCCGACACGTAAACCAGATACGCAAAGCTGACCGAATGACTTTCGGGAAACCCAAAGCTGGCAAAGGCGGCAAGCTTGTCCCAAATGGCATCGGCAACCTCGCCGGTGATACCCCGCTCTGCCATCCCCGCATACAACCGAGACTGCAACCGCCCCATACGTTCTTCGCTGCGTTTAGAACCCATGGCCTGGCGGAGCTGATCTGCTTCACCCGCAGAGAACCCGGCAACGTCGATCGCCATCTGCATCAGCTGCTCCTGAAACAGCGGGATACCTAGCGTCTTTGCCAACGCCGGCTCAAGCAATGGATGCAAGTAGGTGATGGGCTCTTGGCCGTTGCGGCGACGAATATAGGGATGTACCGAACCCCCCTGGATGGGTCCAGGTCGGATAAGGGCCACCTCAACAACAAGGTCATAAAAACACCGGGGCTTAAGCCGCGGCAACGTGGCCATCTGGGCCCGCGACTCGATCTGAAAAACTCCAATGGTGTCGGCCTTGCACATCATGTTGTACACCTCAGGGTCCTGAGGCAACGTGGCGATATCGATGTCGATGCCGTTGTACTCGCCAATCAGGTCGATAGCTTCATGAATTGCGGTGAGCATGCCTAGCCCAAGCAAGTCGAACTTCACCAAACCTGCAGAAGCACAATCGTCCTTGTCCCACTGCAGCACGCTGCGGTTGTCCATTCGGGCCCATTCGACCGGGCACACTTCGACAATGGGCCGGTCGCACAAAACCATGCCACCCGAATGAATACCCAAATGTCTCGGGGCGTGCTCTAGCTCGGTGGCCAGAGCCAATACATCTTCGGGGACGTCAGGTTGGGTTCCGCGTTCTCGTTGTTGCGCCTCGGCCAAACCACCCCAGCGGTCGAGTGACTTTGCAAAAGCATCTTGGTGACCTGTTGCATACCCAAGGGCCTTTGCCATGTCTCGCACAGCCGAACGTGACCGGTAGGTAATGACATTACAAACCTGGGCCGCGTACTGGCGTCCGTAGTTGTTGTAGACGTACTGGATGACCTCTTCGCGTCGGCCGCTTTCGATGTCGATATCAATATCTGGTGGGCCATCTCGAGCGGCAGAAAGAAACCGCTCGAACAACAACCCCAGCGACACCGCGTCGGCGTTAGTTATGCCCAAGGCGTAACAAACCGCCGAGTTCGCCGCAGAGCCGCGGCCTTGACACAAAATGTTGGACCGTCGACAGAACTCGACAATGTCCCAAACAATAAGGAAGTAGCCGGGGAAGTTGAGTTGCTCGATGACCTTGAGTTCATGATCGATCTGCTCCCACGCCCCAGGCACGAACTCGTTGCCCCGAGCGCCATAACGCTTGGACGCACCGGCCACGGTTATCTCGCGCAACCACGACATCTCGTTGTGCCCTTCCCCACACGGAAACGGAGGCAAATCTGGGGCCACAAGTTTGAGGTCGAATGCACACTCCTGGGCCAACGTTGCCGATCGCTCGACAACGCCAGGGAAACGGGCAAACCTTTTGGCCTGCTCGGCCCCAGAACGCAAGTGAGCCGTTGCAGCGGCTGGAAGGTGCCCATCGATATCTTCAAGTGACGACCGGGCCCCAACAGCAGCCATAGCGGTTGCCAAGCGCCTTCTTGCCGGAGTGTGATAGCGAACGTCGTTAGTGGCTACTAGGTCGACACCAGCTTCGATTGCGAGTCGAGCAAGCTGGTCGTTTCGAACCGAATCCAGTGGGTGGGCATGATCCCACAACTCGACCGTGACCCGCTGAGGCCCAAAACTGTCGACTAATCGGTCTAGTTCTCGCCGAGCAGCTGCTGGCCCGCCTTGTGCCAACGCATGCGGAACCATCCCGTTCTCACAACCCGTAAGCACCTGCCAATGATTGCCCCCACGGCTTTCACCAATTTCGGCAAGCTCGTCAAACACCAGAAGTGGCTGTCCCTTCTCGCCAGCCATCTGTGCCTGCGAAATGGCCTTACCCAACAGCGCGTACCCCACAGGGTCTCGGGCCAACACCACAAGGCTGAGACGTTCACCACCACTGGTGACGGTCAATTCGCTGCCAAAGACCGTTGGCAAACCCACTGCCCGGGCTGCCTCAGAAAACCGCACAACCCCGTAGAAGCCGTTGTGGTCGGTAAGAGCAAGCGCCTCCAACCCAAGCCGCACAGCTTCTTCAACTAGCTCTTCAGGAGACGAAGCGCCATCAAGAAAGCTGAAGTGTGAATGGCAATGCAGCTCCGCATATCCCGGACCGCTTGCACCGGGAACTGGGGTGATAGCAGGAGGCCGATATTCACCCCGCTTGCGAGACCATGCAGGACTATCGCCACCGTCGCCTGGAGCCCACACATCTTGTTTGCCAGAAGGGGCGCGGCCAGACAACGTTTGTTCTAGCTGCCTCCAAGGAACCGGGGGATTTTGCCAACCCATAGGAGTCGCGAGAATATCGAACAAGCGTTCGATGCACAAGATCTGAACTAGACGTGGCGTTAGGTTTTGACCTCAGCCCCTGGGCCAGCGAGACGGTCCAAGTAGAGGGTACGCACCGCGAGCACCTCGCGGATCTCGGCGGTGACCTCCTCGTAGAACTCGTCGCGGTATGCGGAATCGGTAGCCATCGACACCGCGAACTGCAGCGCCGAGAACGCGCCAATAAAGCCAGCGACCGCCAGATGCTCCCACGTCACCACAATGGCTGACCCAAAGAGGTCCAGCGTCGCCAGCGGCTCATGGGGCGACGTTGTCCACTGCGAAATCGTTGCTTCGCGCACCGCCAACAATCCAAAGACCACGTAGAAGGCACCAATGACCAACCCAACCAACACCACTTGCACCAGCTGGCTGATTACCAGCAACAGCGAAACGTTGGCCCGGTCAGTTCGCGACAACGGTTCCACATCGGGTGGTTCATCAGGGTGACAAGGCCCCATTCCCACCAAAGGCGCATCGGTGTCGGCAATGAGGTCTTCTACCTCTGACCAGGATCCAAAACACTCAAGATCAGCCACCTCGCGTGGGGCCCGCATAGCTAAGAAGCCCATGGCACTCAACACAATGAAACTCACAGCAATGGCGTAGAACGCCGGAGCAAAGTCAGACGCAACCTGCCACATCTCGGCATTCAAGAACACAAAAGTGGTCAGCAACAACAACAAGGGCAAGCTCCGAGCCATGAGTTGACCCAATTCGGTGGTCCTGCGGGCCAACTGTTTGGCCCCAAACCTGATCATTGGCAAAAGGCCATAGCCAGTCACCACATACACGACCCCCAAAATGGCCACGTTTATTGCCATGACCGCAAGCGACCGCACCACGCGCTCGTTCGAAAACAAGGCCGGCAAAATGGCCGGAACCACAACAAACAACGCCAGCTCCACCAGCCCCACCTGCTCGGGCCGCTGGAAGGGCCCGCGATCTCGCCACGTGTTCACCAGCGCCACCGCTCCAGCCAAAATCGCAAGTCCGCCCAAGAACGCCCCTACTTGTGACCAGCCTTGGAAGCGGTCGTCGAACGAGGCAAAGACTTCGACAAAGAACACGAAGCCCAAGAAGCGCGCTGCCCGAGTAAACACGTCTTCGGTAGCCGAATAGTCATCGATGGCATGCGGGAGTCCACGATGCACAAACCAACGCTCGGTTTGCTTCTGTAGGGCGGGTTCCACAGCTTCATCATGTCCCACCCCACCGACTTCTCGGTGCACCCACGCTTCCAGAAACTCGAGGAAAACCCACCGCACCGATCTCCCCGCGCTCCTAGTCCATTTGCCCCAACCATTTTGCTCAGCTGGCGACCAAACCTGCCGATTGAACACATGAAGCGTCAGGGACTGCGTCGTCAGCATTGACGAACAGCCCCAATGCTTCTGGGACAACACTGGGACAACTGATGCAAGAGGCTGCCGCCTCCCGAGTCGAATCAGACGCGAGCGCGCTAAACCGGCGCGCCATGCTTGGACGCTTGGCCGCAACGACAGCGGTTGCCTGGGCCGCGCCCGAAATCCTCGCCACAAAGCACGCTGCGGCCGCCCCACTCAGCGGCTGCTACACCGACTACGACTTCGACGACGGCACTCTGCAAGGCTGGACCGCCAACAATGGGTCGGGTTCGGGCTGGCAAATAAGTGCTTTACATCCCAACAGCGGCAGTTATTCGGCCTGGTACGGTCGCGCCGGATCAAGCGACTCGCTCTTCCCCGTCACTGGCGACCCCAGCTTTCGCTACAGCAACCGGTCGGTGCGCGGCACCTTGACTTCGCCACTCACCACCGTCACATCCACCGACATTGTGTGCTTCGAGGTGCGGCTCACCATCGAGAACTCGCCCAGCTACGACCGCTTCCGCCTCTACATCGAACAAGGCAACACCCGGCGACAGATTTGGGACAAGAGCGATGGCGGGTTCAACACCGCAGACAGCCCCGAGAACCCTGGCGCTACGTGGGACCTTTTCACCACCTCGGGGAGCTACGTCCACATCGAAGTCCCGATCGGCACACCCTCGGGCATCAACTTGGCAAACCCGGTGCGCTTCGAGTTTGACTTTCAATCACGCGACGGCAACTACAACCGAACCGAAGGGATCTACCTCGACAACATCATCATTCCGTGCGGGGCCGCAAGCCCGGGCCCAGCGTCGTCGGCACCTTCGCTGTCACTTCCCTCGCTCAGCGCCGCAGATGCCCAGTACATGCCGCCGCCACCAGACCCAGAGCCCAAGGAGCCACGCCAACCGCCATCCGAATAGCCACGTTCGTCGTTTGGACTACTTGGGGGCGGCAGACCCCAGCCAGTCCTCGGCCACACCAATAGG
>JAUIIS010000169.1 GCA_030431575.1 Acidimicrobiia bacterium
CCAGCGCTTCAAAGCTGTCGTAGCGACCGAACTGAAGGCATTCGTACTGCTGATGGCTGGCGAAGATGCGCGACGCCGTGCGCTGAAGCGCCTGCTGGGCCAACGTGCGCACCCGACCTTCGTCGTGGAACGGGCGCATCATCTCGAAATGCGTTCCCTCCATCCCTGGCTCCACGACTATGACAAAACCACCGGGTCGAACAACCCGATGCGCTTCGCTGAGAGCAGTGTCCATTCCCTCGGCTGGGACGTGATGGAGCGAGCGGAAGAAGAACACGCCATCCACCGAATCGTCTTCTTGCGGAAGGGCTTCGCCGTGGCCTTCAAGCAACGTCACGCCCGGGGTTGGGTCGGCCTTTGCATTCTGCGCAGCCTGAACGGGATCTGGCTCTAAACCCACCACGGTCGCGCCACGCTCGGCAAGCAACCGAGCGGTTGCACCCGAGCCACAGCCGACGTCGACCAACGCGAGCCCGGACACAGCAACAAGCGCATCCACAGCTTCGATATCCGAGAGTTCTCCAAGCGATTTGCGCATGACGGTTCCTAGTGTCGAAGGATCAGCACACAGTGGCACGCGCAGCTGATCCAGGCAAACGGAAGCCTACGCAGCCGAAAGCCGGTGGGCTGCGACCTGCGGCTTGGCATCGAGCAGCGGAAGCTCTGAGCGGGAGGGCATGGCCCGCTCAGAGCAAACCTCCGGCTAGCTCGCGGGAAAGGTGGCAACTATTGCTGCGGCGTCGCCGTCAACGGTTGTGGATGCGACCAGATCGGCGGCGTCACTAGAGAGCACATCAACCCAGGCAGCAACGATGGCATCGGCCTCACCGCTAGTGAAGAGCGAGGCGGTGAGCTCGGTAGTGGCCTCGGCGTAGAGCGCGTGAAACGCCTCGGTTTCAAGGAAGCGGCTGGACAACACATTGGTACCGCCCGAACCCACAGCCCCCTGGGTTGCGCCAGGAGCCGCAGGTCGACTGCCGGCAGCGCCCTGAGTCGGTGCTTGGCCTTGTTGGGCTGCGTCTCGGCCCTGCTGGACAGGGGCTTCACCCTGCTCGACTGCATCTTGACCTGGCTGGAGACGGGCTTGGCCAGGGCCTTGGCGCCCTCCCCCGCCGCCGCCAATGTTGGCGGTGTTGAAGGCGAGGTTTAGGTCCCACGAGACAACGGTGAACTGGTCGTCGTCGTAGCTGTAGTGGAGGTAGGAGTTGTTGCCGCGGCCATCGATGTCGTCGCCGTTTTGGATGAGATCCTGGAAGGCCAGGTAGGTGGCAAAGGCGTCTACGTCCAACCAGTTCTCAAGCTCGGCAGCAAAGGTAGCGTCGTCGCTGTTGTTGATGAAGTCCAAGAACTCCATCAGCGGTTCCAGATCGTCTTCTCCAACCTTTTGGTTGAACACGTCCTCGTAGCTGTCGGGGTCGTCCCCGCGGTAGCTGTAGTCGCCCTCGCTGTCGGCTTTGTACAGCGCCGCTTGCTCATCGTCGAAGTTGGCCTCTTCCCAAACCGCGTCGGGATGCTCGATGGCCAACCGCAGCTCGGTTACACCACCGTTGACGGTGAACCCGGTGGCGATGGCTTCTTCTGTGGCCAGGCCCGCAGCGCCAAGCAGCTCGAGGGCAACAGCCTCGTTCATTGCGGTCTCGGTGGAGTTGGAACGGATCACAATGTCGAAGTACCCCTGGTAGTTCTGGTCATCGACATACTTGTCAAGCGAGATCAGCCACGGCAGCTGCTCTGGGCTGCCTGCTGTTTCGCTGGTCACCGAGAACAAAGATGAGTTCCCCTTCAGCCGCACCCCTACGTCTTCGAAGGTGGTGCCGTCGATGGTGACCGTGGCTTCGATCCAGTCTTTCTCGCCCGTCGTTTCGTACGTGACGATCATTTCGTCGTAGTCGTCCTGATCGAAGTCCACCGAAATGTCGTGCACCACCGTGCTGTCAAACAGCGATCCGGCAGTGGCCGTAGTCGAAGTAGTAGTCACAGCTGACTCGGCCTCGGTGTGGCCGCTATCTGTGGACTCGCTGATCGTGGCGCCCTGGTCGTTGGTGCTGGTTGCACCAACCACGCCACAGCCACCGGCAAGCAACATGGCAGCAAGGGCGGCGGCGCTCAGTCGACTCCGCAGCGTTGGTGTTGGTCCAGGCATTGTTCAGGTCCTTTTCTCGGGGTGTGCCTGTCAGTGAACACAACGCATCTGCGGGGGCTGTCTGAACTGTCTGTGAGTTCTCTATGAACGCGACTTGGCCAACTGGTGAAGCTCTGAGGCGGCTCACAGGGAACACACAAAGTGGTCAGCTTTGATGAACTTCTCAACGCACAAGGAGCCCACTCATGTCACATCTCGCCCTCATCCTCGCCGACGTGGCCGCCATCACCATCTTGGTGTTCGGCCTGTACTTCCCTCGCTACCAGCGCAAAGACATGGTCGTCGCCATCGTGGGCCTCAACATCGGTGTCATGGCCGTGGCCACCGCCCTTGCCTCCGCCGAGGTAAGCGCCGGGCTGGGCCTGGGACTGTTTGGTGTCCTCTCCATCATCCGGCTCCGCAGCTCCGAACTCGACCAGGAGGAAGTGGCCTACTACTTCAGCGCTCTAGCCCTCGGCTTGTTGGCCGGCTTCGCCGTTAGCCCCGCATGGCTCAGCCCCGCGCTGATGGCCACCGTGGTGGTCGCGTTGTTCATCGGCGACCACCCTCGCCTGTTTGCCAGCACCCGTCATCAAACCATCACCTTGGACACGGCCTTCACCGACGAGGCACTCCTGGTGGCTCGGCTCGAATCGCTCTTGGGCGCAGAGGTGCAACGCATCAAAGTCAAGAAGGTGGACCTGGTAAACGACACCACTTCGGTCGACGTACGGTTCAAGATCGTTGAACCCCAAGACTTTGCCGGAATGAGCGCCCGCGCCGCAGCACGAGTATCGCTATGAATCCCACCAACGTGACCTCTCCCCGCCATCACGTCGAGCAGCTCCCGGCAATCTCGTTGGCCGAGCTCAACGATGCCGCAAGCCTGCAGACACGGGTTGACCGCAAGTACATCGTGGAACAGGACCAGCTCGACGCAATGGTGTCGGGCCTCGGCCACCGCCTCGCCGCCCTGGTTATCGACGACCGCCGGGCAGCGCGCTATGAGTCCGTCTACTTCGATACCCCCGACCTGGCTTCGTACTGTGCCGCAGCAAGACGCCGCCGCCTGAGGTTCAAGGTCCGAACCCGTACGTACCTTGACTCGGCCACCACCATGCTGGAAGTCAAGACAAAGGGCGCCCGCAAGGTGACCGTCAAGGCGCGACAACGTCACTCGTTCGAGGAACGGACATCACTTGGCCCGGACGCTCGATGCTTCGTCGACGAACAGATCGAACGTCCTGGCCTCGCGGCCACCCTGCTACCGACGCTCACCACCACCTACAGGCGCACAACGTTGGTAGATCTCGACGATGTGGCCCGGCTGACCATCGACGCCAACCTGGTCTGCCGTGACTTCAGAGGCGCCTCCACCGGGATTGGAGGCCTCTATGTGGTGGAGACCAAATCTGCGGGCACGGCGAGCGCCGCCGACCGCTGGCTATGGGAACACGGAATCCGAACCACCAAGATCAGCAAGTACGGCACAGGCATGGCGGCCCTTCACCCCTCACTCCCCTCCAACAAATGGCACCGCACCCGCGCCAAGTACTTTCTGTAAGCGAGCTGGCGGCCCGTTAGCGGTCGAAGTTGGGTTGGCGTTTCTCCACAAACGCTGCGGCGCCTTCGGCCATATTCATGGGGATCAGTACGCGTTGATGGTTGCCCTCAACCTCGAGTTGGTCGCTCAAGGTGTTGTGCGGAGCTTCGTCGATGGCGCTACGGATACGAGTCATAGCCGCGGCTGAGCTTCGCTTCAGCACGTCAGTCACCCGCTGGACTTCAGTGTCGAGTTCGTCGTCTGGAACTGCCCTGTAGATCAGTCCCCACTCTTCTGCTTCGAGGGCTGTGATGCGGTCTCCCAGCATGGCTAAGCCCATGGCACGAGCTCGACCAAGACGGGTTGGTAGATGCCAAGTCGAACCAAGGTCGGGAACAATGCCCAGCCTCGGCCCGAACGTTGCCACAAAGAACGCCGAGTGCGCCGCTATCGAAATGTCGCACGCGAAAGCAAGCCCCAATCCTCCGCCAGCAGTCACGCCGTTGATCCGGGAAACCGTGGGCACCTGACAACTGTGCAGCGCCCGAATGGCAGGATGGAAATGTGCATCCATCGACGGCAGCTCGGCGGCGTCAGTTTGGGTATCGGAGTCATCCATCTCTTTGAGGTCGGCACCCGCACAGAACGCTCGCCCGTTACCTGTCAACACCAAGACCCGTACGCCGGCGTCAGCCTCGGCCGCCTCAACGGCAGAGCGAACGTCGTCCATCAAACCGTCGGTCATGGCGTTAAGCGCCTCGGGTCGGTTTAGCGTTGCGGTGGCCACGCCGTCGGCAACGGCAACGTGGACTGTCCCATTCGGCATCTGTGAAACCATCCTCAACCCTGCCATATCGTCAGCAGGCTGCGCTGGTCCGCCTAGAGGACAGCGAAGACGGTGTTCGTGAACCCGGTGTCGGTGATGGTGCCCCGACCCACCGTGACAATGTCGTTCAACCAGCCATGTTCCAACGATGCCGTTTCAAGGCTGGGCGACGAGCGCAAGTAGTACTCCGACGGATCGACAGCGCCGCCGGACCTCAAGCGAGCATGTACCTCGGGGGTGATCTTCAACTTGGCCTTGTACGAGGCCAGAATGAGTTCGCCACCGTCCGTCTGAAGTGCCATTCGAATATCGCCAACGCTGGTGCCGTCGTCGCGGACAACCATCCAGTCGCCGAAACCCGGAAGCACCTGACCGGCCAGTTTCGGTCCGTTGAATGTTCCGCCTGCGATTCCACCAATGCGCCTGGTCCCCAGTGGTGTCTCTCCGAACTGGTGGAGACTTCCAAAGTCCAGCTCGCCAATGATCGTGAACAAATACTCGGTCCGTAGACCTTCGACGTCAGGTTCCATGCGCCCAACTGTGTCAGGATCGCGGGATGAGCGCACTCTTTGGTCCCGTCATTCAACAGGGCTACGTGGTGCCCGACATTCGTGAGGCAATGCAGCATTGGATTGCCCGAGGCGTTGGGCCGTTCTTCGTCGAAGAACACATCCGACCCAAAGGCCACTACGACGACCAAGTCATTCAACCAGACTTGTCGGCGGCGTTTGCGTATTCGGGCGACCAGCAGATCGAGGTCATCGAGCAGCACGACCACGAACCGACCATCTACCGAGACTTCCTGGCAACGCAGCCCGACGGCGGCCTCCAGCACCTGGCTGTTTGGGTAGACAGCATTGCCGACACAACGCGCGGCCTGACTGCGCAGGGCCATAACTACGTCGTGCGGCAACGATACGGAGACGGTCACGCCTATCTCGATTCAGTCGAGGCCCCTGGGGTGATGATGCAACTCATGGCCCGCAGCGAGCACCTCGTTGCCCTCATGGACACCATCAAGGACGCTTCAGTCGGATGGGATGGCACAACAGCGCCCATCCGACGCATCGACTGGAGCAGCGGCAAGCCGGTGCCGCAGGTCGTCGAATAACCTCAGCCCACCGAAGCCGTCAGCGCTCGGGCGACGTCGCATGCGCAGCCCCGGTGGTCGTGACCGTGCTTAGCGGTAGCTAACCCGATGACTTCAGCGAAACCTCGTGCTGCGGAGGCTCGGTTGCGTGCCTGTTCAGGCACCGGGAACCAGCGCCCCTCAAAGACCGTGCCCTGCACCTCGATGTCGCCAATGGTTGCGGGGTCCACCTCCAACGGGTCGGCGTTGACCACGGTGAAGTTCGCAATCTTGCCAGGCGAGATGCTGCCCAGCTCGTCTTCCTTACGCCACGAGTAGGCGGCCTCGATGGTGACCGCACGCAGCGCAGCCTCGGCGTCGATGCGCTGCTCGGGGCCGGCAACTCGCCCCGACTGGGTGATGCGATTCACTGCGCACGACATCATGCCCAACGGGTCAGATGGCCCCATGGGCAGGTCGGAGTGAAACGACAGTGACACGCCACGGTCGAGCACCGATTGGTTGCGGGTCATGACATCAGCACGGTCGGGACCAAGGCCGTACTCGCCGTACTTGTCCGCAAAGCCGCACGGATAGTAGGGGTTGGAGCTCACGATCGCTCCTAGGCGAGCAATGCGGTCGACCTGCTCTTCGGTGGAGTTGGCGAAGTGGACGATCACTGTTCGGTGATTGGGACGCGGGTTTTCTCGCATCCGTCGCTCGATGGTGTCGAGCACCATCTCTAAGCCAAGGTCGCCGTTAACGTGGATGTGCAACTGGTATCCGGCATCCCAGTAGGCCTTGGCTCGCTCCTCGAACACATCGGGGGCCATGAGCCACTCGCCATGGTGGTCGGGGTTTGGGTTACCGCTGGCGTCGAGGTAACCATCCTTCATCTGCATCAGCTGCGAGATGATGGCTCCATCAGCGAACAGCTTCACTTGGTCGGCAAAGAAGCTGACCTTGCCGTTTGGCGCCCGAGCAATGAGCTCTTCAGCTTGGGCGATGGCTTCGTCGGCGGGAACGCCGTTTTCGGCCGGCCCGCGAGCATCGACCACAAACGAGCTGGCGAACGGCGTGTCTTCGTGGCCAAGGATTGTTTGATATAAGTCCCAAGCCCCGGGAGCCAAGATGGCCCCTGGCTCGTTGATGGCCGTGACACCATTGAGGTGGAGGTACTGCACCATCTGGTTCAAACCCCTCGTCAGCCGCTCGGGCGTTAAGAACACCGGCGAGAGTTTGCGCATCAGCACCGTCATGAACCCCGCTTCCCAGAAGTGGCCACGCTCGAGGTCGATCATGTCTGAACCGGCGCCTTGGCCCTTGATGGACTCGGCGTCGATGCCTAAGGCAGCCATGGCCGCAGTGTTGAGATAGAACTCGTGACACGAGCGCTGCCAGACACCGATTGGGCGAGTGGGACTGATGGTGTCGAGCACATCCCGGCTCAGTTCCCCGTGCCAAAGCGAGTGGTAACCCCAACTAAACAGCCATTCGCTGTCGTCCTCCATGGCTTCGTGGGCTGCGCCGAGGCGTTCAACATATTCCTCGTGGCTGTTGGCTGCTGGAAACGTGCGGTCGGGCAGCAGCCAATCTTCGGTGGCGATGACCTCAGTCGCTAGCGTGCTGGCACCAAGAACTGGGTGTAAGTGCTGGTCGATGAGTCCAGGCAAAACCACCAAATCCGAGAACGTCTCGTCCACCACATAGGCGACTCCCCCGAGTCCTTGTGTGACCTCGTCCATGGTGCCAATGGCGACAATACGGTCACCTCGGACAGCCACAGCGGTGGCCACTGGACAACCGGTATGCAGGGTAACGAACCGCTTGGCCGTGAACACGGTGATTGCTGCGTTGACATCGACGAGTGACATGCCCATAGCTTGACACGGGTGGGCAGTGACTCGCTCCGGTAGCGGCTGCGCCGTTCACCCCAAATTCACCAACTAGCCACCTGAGCTGCGCCCATTTACTCGCTACCGTTGAGGCCAATGACCACCAACATTGGTATCAACGGATTCGGGCGCATTGGCAGACTGGCCGTGCGGGCCCTGCGGTCGCTGCCCGAGCTGCAACTGGTGCTCATCAACGACCCAAACTCCAACGCCGCCACCTCGGCGCACCTCCTTGAATTCGACACGGTACACGGCCGGCTCGATGCCCAGGTAGAGGCAACGAACGACACCGTCGTGCTGGACGGAAACCCCATTGCCCACACATCATTCGACACTCCTGGCGAGGTTCCTTGGAGCGATCACGGGGTAGACATCGTGCTCGAATGTTCGGGCAAGTTCCGAACCACCGAGTTGCTCTCCCCCTATCTCGATGCGGGGGTGGCGAAGGTCATTGTGGCTGCTCCGGTTAAGAGCGACGGCGTGCTCAACATCGTCATGGGTTGCAACGACCACCTCTATGACCCAAACGA
>JAUIIS010000170.1 GCA_030431575.1 Acidimicrobiia bacterium
TCTAACTCAGCACGGCTGGCACGCACCCAGGACCTTACGCGCGCGCCAGCAGTTGGCGACGGGTAGATGTACAGGCACCCAATGATCTCCTCGCCATCGAGGATTGTGTAGGTGAACCCGGTCCGGTTTTGGAAGTCCTGGGCGTGTCTGGTGAGGTCGTCCATGTTCGCCTCGGGTGTCATAGCCGTGGGCCAGTCGCCGTGCGGGAAATCGGGTGTCTGTCGGATGTGGTCAATGCTCGACATCCATGCCTCGTAGTCCCTCTCGTTGTGTTGGGGACCGAGCGGCTCGAGGCGAAACCCAGGGCCAACAAAGCTGAGCGGGACGACAAAGTTGTCAGGGACGAGACTCACGTCAAGCATGCTAAACGCTGACCAGAGTTGCGGTTGTTGAGTTACCCGCTTGCATCAGCGCCCGGCCGAGGCTCGCACACGCTGCAGGAAATCTTCGAAGCCCTCGGTGTCGAATTTTGCGGTGAGGCCGCCGGTGTCGTGACCGAGTACCAGGGCCGGGCAGAAGAACTCTTCGTCACCGAGCCAGAAGTCGGGCGATCCACGGACCTTGCGTTTCTGGCCGTCCTGGTAGTCGGCGTGCACCCGTGCATGCACTTCGCCAACGGGCACTTTGAGGCCGAACCGCGCAGCAAGGTCGGCAAGAACAGTGGGATCGCCGACGTCTTGGCCCTCTTCGAAGAGTGCGTTGCGGATTGCCAGGCTTACCGTCAGACCTGTGGATGGATCGACGTCGAAGGCCCCTGCAGCCAGATTGAGGGCGGGAAGCGTGCTTGTGGGCCATGACTCGGCGCAGAAGTTGCTGAAGTCGGGCGTATCGAGTTGGTCCTTCAGGGCATCGATCTTTGCCTCCACGGCTTCAGCGTCGAGCGGGGCTCCGTTGACCCATTCCAACGGCCAGGCCCGCACAATGATGTCGACCTGGAGGTCGTTCTCGGCGACTTCTTGTGCCACGCGCTTCAGCCCTAAGTGGGTGAAGGGGCACGTGATGTCTGCAAAGACTTCTAGGCGCGCGGTCATTTGTTGATTGTGGGTGGGTGGGTGCCCGTTGTCGAGGGACCTAAGCCACATGGAGGTGCGTTTTGGCTCTCAGGAACGCTCATCGACAGCCAGTCGCTGAAGCGCGTCTGCGATCTCGGGGCCAACGATGCCCCTGATCTCGGCCCGCAGGCTGACGGCTACCGGGACTTCGCCCACGTAAGCCGAGGGAAGCTGGCCGCTGTGCGCCTTCTCGGTGCAGCACCAGGCAAGGTTGTCGCCTTCGTCACCCCAGTCAGAACGGCGCCAGCGGCGAAGCGTCTTGGTGCCGTCTGCGTTCTCATCAACCCGAACAGGGACCTGCCAGCAGATGGTGGGGCGCCAGTCCATAGGTGACTCGCCTTCGTCCAAGGCCGCGAGGTACAGGGCGCATCCCTCGCCGCCAGCGAAGCCCGGGCGGTTGTGGAAGATGCAGGCGTCGTTGACGACCCTAGTTGCTCGCCCCCCGTTCGGGTTGGTTGGGGCATCTTGCAACACACCGTTCGCTGCGGCCTCGGCATGGTTCTCAAATCGCTCTGGGTCGAGTGTGAGGCCTAGGGCTTCGATGAGCATGGCCTCGTCTTCGCCGAGGAGATGTGCGCCTTCGCTGCAGCAGCCCTGGGCCAGGTGGGGAGCGGGCTCATCGAGGATTCCTTGACAGCCATCGCCCCACAAGCACTGCCAGTTGGAGTTTGTGAAGGCTACGTCGATGTTCCATCGGGTGCCGTCCACCGGGTCGGTGAACTCTTCGAACTGTTCGTCGTGCGGCGAAGACATCGGCTCGACTATACGTGACGGCGCGTCTGTGATCGGATGAGATGCTTACGCAGCGCATGGGCTATACCGGGGACCGGGTTTGAATGGAGCGGACACCTTGCGAATAGCAATCTTGACCAGCGGCGGCGATGCGCCGGGTATGAACGCGGCAATACGCGCCGCCACTGTGGTCGCCCTTGCTTTAGGGCATGAACCAGTGGGGGTTCGGCATGGTTTTAGGGGCTTGGTCAACGGCGAGTTCGAGCCCTTAGACACGCTCTCGGTTGCCGACGTCCTGCGGAGCGGGGGGACGGTGCTGCAGTCTGCGCGTTGCCCTGAGTTCCACGATCAGGCGGTGCGTGACACAGCCCGAGCGGTCCTGGCCGAGGCAGGCATTGACGGGCTCATTGTTGTTGGCGGCAACGGCTCATTGACGGGAGCGCAGTATCTGAGCGATCCCGAAGAAGCGGGCGATTGGCCTGTTCGAGTGGTGGGGATCCCGGCATCCATCGACAACGACATCGCACTGACCAGTCTGTCGCTGGGTGTAGATACCGCTATGAACACCATTGTCGAAGCATGCGACAAGATTGCCGACACCGCCAGCGCTCATGATCGGGTCTTCCTCGTCGAGGTCATGGGCCGTGAGTGCGGCTACCTGGCAATGACCAGCGCCATCGCGTCGGGCGCCGACATGGTGCTGTTCCCCGAGGCGGACCGCACCGAGGAGCAACTCGTCGATGCCGTTGTCGAGTCGGTCTTGGCAGTTCGCCAGCGAGGCGGCAGTCAAAAGGTCATCGCCATCAAGGCCGAAGGCATCGAGACGGCCTCAGAGCGCTTGAAGACACTGGTGGACGAGAAGCTAGCGGCGCGCACTGGTGAGGCCCCTGAGGTGATTGAGACCAGGGTCACCGTCCTGGGCCACGTGGTTCGCGGTGGGAGGCCCAGCGCATTCGACCGGCTGCTCGGCAGCCGCATGGGAAACGTTGCGGTGCGGGCATTGGCCGATGGTGCGCACCGGCAGATGGTGGCCTGGCAGCCTCCAATCGATGCCACCGATGCTACGGGGGAGCGGTCCGTTCACGATCCGTACTGTCACCTCATGCCGCTGGACGATGTACTCACCGCCACGAAGCACCTCCTTGAGGGGCAGAGCCCGCTTGCCCGCTGGCGAGCCACCATCTTCGATGACCTCGAAGACATCTTTCTCTTGTAGATCCTAAGAATCCGCTAACGCTGCTCGAGCTCCAAGAACAGAGGTCATGGAGTCGAAGAGTTCTTGAAGTCGACCAAGGTCGCCCTCCACTTGGAGCGCACTGGTTCCGTCCAGTAATGAGGAACCTGTCCAGGTCTCAAAGAAGTCTTCGGTCGTGCAGGCCATGGATGCTGTGGGGTCTTCATCCGGCGCGCCGTAGCGCAGCGTTGCGGCATCGTTGCCGAGCCGAAGCGTGACCTCGTCTTGTTCGTCGAGAACGAAGTGGTACAGCTCTCCGGAGTGACCGCCGGTGTAGCGCGATGCGTAGCTCTGTAGCGCCCACCGGCCGTTGCGCCGCAGTGGACTGGTGGCTGCTGGTGGCAGCAGCGGTGCGCCCCAACGGGCCAGCTCTTCCACAATGCGTCCGAGCTCGTGGCCTCGTGAGGTCAGTCGATACACCTTGGCAGGAACTGGGCTGGTGAGCTGGGCTTGTTCTACTGCGCCCGCTTCTTCGAGTTCTCTGAGGCGTTCGGTCAATACGTCTGTTGACACGCCTGGGAGCCCGGCGAACAGGTCGGTGAAGCGGCGCGGACCGGGTTTGAGGTCGCGCACGATGAGCAACGCCCAACGCTGTGACACGACGTCGAGCGCGGCCGCCAGGCCGCAGTGTTGTTGGTAGGAGCGACGGGTCATCACGCCAGCCTAGACCGGGGTTAAATCCTGAGCACATTATTATCCAACTTGATACTTGGAAAACGCTGTGTTCAACTGTCGACGTGACCACTTCACCGTTGCCTCCAGGCGAAGCCAAGAATCCAAACCGCGTGACGGCATCGCCGTGGGCCGCCTTCGCCGTATGTTCAGGGGCCATCTTTCTCACCACGCTCGATCTGTCGATCGTGAATGTGGCCTTCCCGGACATCCTCACTGACTTTGGGGTCAGTCGCGCGGACGCATCGTGGATAGTGACGATCTACAACATCTTCTACGCGTCATTGCTGGTGGTGGCGGGAAAGACCGCCGATTCGATTGGCCGTCGACGCATGTTCCGCATAGGTGTGACCCTGTTCGGAATTGGGTCACTGGGCGCAGCCTTGGCCCCATCGTTAGCAACGCTGGTGGTTGCACGCGCCCTCCAGGGCATTGGGGGTGCGGTACTCACGCCCGCGACACTTGGCCTGCTCATTGCCTCGTTCCCGCCTGAACGCCGGACCCAGGTGGTGGCCATGTGGGGTGGGGTTGGTGCGCTTGGCGTGGCCAGCGGCCCAAGCCTCGGCGCCCTTGTTATCGCCCTCACCAATTGGCGCGGGGCGTTCTGGATCAACGTCCCCCTCTGCATCGCATTGCTCGTACTCAACGGGCGCTACCTGAAAGAATCGGCGCCAGAGCGACACAAACAGCGCCCCGACTACGCAGGTGCCGTCCTCATTACGATCGCTCTTGCCCTGCTTGCGTTAGGAATCTCGCAGTCCGAAGTCTGGGGTTGGACAGACGTACGGACGGTTGGCAGCATTGTTGCCAGCGTTGTCGTGACCGTTGCTTTCGTGCGCCGCCAAGCAGTGCACCCCGAGCCGATCCTTGACCTAGCGCTGTTATCTACCCGCTCATTCAGCGTGGCCAACTTCTCCGGGCTAGCGTTCTTTGCTGGCTTCGCGGCGCTAGGTCTCAACAACGTCCTGTTTCTGCGCCAGGTCTGGGGGTACGACGTGCTAACCGCCGGGCTGCTCAGCGCAACGGCACCGTTGACGGTGGCGCTTTGCGCCCCGTTCTCAGGGCGGCTGGCCCAACGTCATGGGTTCCGACCCTTTGTGGTTGTCGGGCCCCTGATAGTTGCGGCGTTCATTGTGTTGTTTGCGCAGGTATTCGATGCCCAACGCGAGCCCGCGCTTTTCTTGGTCCTTGGCATCCTGCTTGCGGTGGGGATTGGGGCCTTCATTCCAGTCAACACCGCCGCAGCAGTTGCCGAACTCCCACAGACGCGGCTGTCGGTAGGAGGTGCGGTGAACAACACCTTCCGACAGATTGGATCCGTCCTCGGCATCGCAGCATTAGTGGCAGTGCTCGGTGACCCAGTGGGGCAGCAGCAACTCGTCGAAGCCCACCATCATGGCTGGTATCTCATAGCTGCCACCATGGTCCTGGCCTCGGTCATTGGAGCTCGCCAAATCACCACGACCAACTCGCCGAAGCGCTGAAGCTGTGTGCCAGACTTAGCCCATGCCCGCAGGATCGGACTTCCCTGGACCGCCAGAGGCGCTTGCGCTGTACCGAGCGGCCGTTGAAGCATCGGGCAACGGCGAGGTCAAGGGGGCTAAGAACCCGTACACGTCGCGTAACGGCCACATGTTCAGCTTTCTTGACCCAGCGGGAACGATGGCGCTTCAGCTCTCGGCCGAGCTGGAACAAGAGTTCCGGTCAACGTTTGCGAGCGGTCCGGTGAAACAGTACGGGCGCACGATGCGCGGCTACTCGTCCGTTCCCCGTGACCTCTTGGCTGATACCACCGCTATAGCCGAGTGGTACGACCGGGCTTGGGATTGGATTGGCACATTGAAGCCCAAGCCAACAAAGAAGCCGGCAGCAAAGTCGAAGAAGAAGTAGCTACCCATGAACTGGAGAACGCGATGAAACTCGGATTGATGCTGGGCTACTCGGGCGCAGAAATGAGTCTGCCCGTCGAGCTTGTACAGCACGCAGAAGCATTGGGGTTCGACTCGGTTTGGACCGCCGAAGCGTACGGGTCCGATGCCACGTCGCCGTTGGCGTACCTGGCCGCGGTCACCGAACGAATCCGGTTGGGGACTTCCATCATGCAGTTGGCTGGGCGCACCCCAGCTATGGCGGCGATGCAAGCCGCCACCATCGATGCTTTGGCAGGCGGAAACCGATTCGTGGCCGGCCTTGGCGTAAGTGGGCCTCAGATAGTTGAGGGCTGGTACGGCCAGCCGTGGGGCAAGCCCTATTGGCGCCTACGCGACTATGTGGCCATCATGCGCAAAGTCTTCGAGCGTGAAGAACCTGTGACTCACGACGGCCGGGAGATCTCGTTGCCCTACGAGGGCGACGGCGCGATGGGCATTGGGAAGCCGCTCAAGTCCATTCTGCACATGAACCCCAACATCCCCATCTGGCTCGGCACCGGGGGAGAAGCCACGGTGAAGCTGACTGCCGAGATAGCCGACGGCTGGTTCCCTATGTCCTTCGTTCCCGGAATGATGGACTTCTACAAACCGTGGCTTGACGAGGGTCTGCGTCGAGCCGGTAGCGGCAAGTCCATGGCCGACCTCGAGATTCAGCCAATGGTGTCGGTCATTGTTACCGACGATGTGCAGTCGGCGCTCGATCGCATGAAGCCAGGCATCGCCCTGTACGCGGGCGGCATGGGGCACCGGGACAAGAACTTCCACAACGACATGATGGTTCGGCGAGGTTTCCCCGACGCAGCTGCTGAGATCCAAGAGCTCTATCTCGCGGGACGCAAACAGGAGGCCATTGCCGCTGTGCCAGACGAGTTCTGCGATCAAGGAGCCCTCGTTGGCTCGCCGGAGCGGATCCGCGAGAAGTACAAGGCTTGGGAGACATCGGGCGCAACGGGCCTGATACTGGCGTGCCGCCGCCCAGAGGACCTTGAGCTGATGGCCGATCTTGCTGGCACTCGCGACCTAGTCGACTAACTGGGCGCTTGCATCAAATGATGTTGATGACGTCCAGGACTTCCTCGGCGTAGTTTTGGTCGCCTTCGATCGTGCAAGCGGCGCGCCAGTCGGATCGCTTGGTGCCCCACGACACGAAGTCGTGTGCCGAGCTGGTGACCGTGGCCGCTACGTCACCTGCACTGGTTTCGTCAACGCTGAAAAGGCCGTCCTCGGTCCCAGGAGTAAGGGTCCAGGTGCCGCCGCCGGGTCCGGTCAACACCAGCCGCAGCGGTTGCGTCAGTAGCGGCGGAAGCTCGTCGGGCTGCATCTGTGGCATTCCGGCCAACATCCACTCGATGCCGGGGCGAACCATCGCATCGCTGGGCTCGGGCAGCGTTGCCGTCAGCGGACCTGACGGTTCGAGGAGATCGATGCGCAGGTGGCAGTAGTGGTCGAACGCGTAGGCGTTGGCCACGAGGTGGAGCGGGTGTTCGCCGAGGTCTGCGAGCGGCGCAACGGTTGATGCTGTGGGCTCTTCTTGCATGGCGCTCATGGCGCCGAGCCAGCCCTCGTAGAACTGGTCGTACTCGGTGAGTAGCTCCGAAGACGTCCAACCGCGGCGAGGAGCAACCAGTGCTTCCATGGCCTCCTCGGCCTTCATGGCCGGTGGTGGATCCTCGGGCGGAGGTGTGGGCTCGACCGTCTCTTTCATGTTCGACGACACATGGGCGAATACGTCCTGCACCCGCCAGCCATCGCAGGCGCTTGGGCGAGACCAGTCGGCATCGTTCATGTCGCCCAACAATGTCTTCAGATCCTGGTGGATCAGTTGCAAGGCCTCGATCGCCTGAGTAGTCATGGTCGCTCGTTTTCGCTTTAGAGGCCGAAGCCCGTGTACTCGCCGGCCATGTCGGCGCTGCCTCGGTAGATGGGGGTGAGGCCACGGGCGGCGAAATGCCACTGGCCGTCGAGCTTGATGTACTCGTCGTCGTAGAAGCCGATCATGACCATAGGATCGCCGCCGCTGGGCTTGAGTGTTTCGTACACGTACCAGCGGCCAGTACCAGTGCTGGCGTCTTCGTCAAGGTTGGCCCAGCCGTCTGCGTATTGGTGAAGGACGCCGTCGAAGTTGTTCATGATGCCCAGCCACATGGGCACGATCTCGTCGCGTCCGGTGACCTTTCGGCCGCCGCCCAGGTCCCAAACACCGTCGGGGGCCCACGTGGCGCCCCACGCGTCGCCGTCGCGACGGCAGACGCCATCTGCGTACTTGGCCAGCAGGGTTCGGATCGGCTCGCTCAT
>JAUIIS010000171.1 GCA_030431575.1 Acidimicrobiia bacterium
GACGACCTACGAGTTATCCGTTGCAACAACGCAACGTGTTCTGGCGCCCAGACCGCGTTCGCTCCAGACACCACCGGCATCGTTGGCATCGACCCGTCGCTGGTTCTCGACGGTCAAGACCGGCCTGTCATTGCTTCCTTCGATGGCACCAACAACACCCTGCGAGTTATGCGGTGCACAAACGTGCAGTGTTCGGGCACGCAAACTGCGTACACACCAGACTCGGATGCGGGGGTTGGGCCCGACAGTTCCATAGCGCTCAACAGCGCCGGCTACCCCGTCATCAGCTACTGGAAATTCGTCTCCAACGATCTCCGGTTGCTGGAATGCACCAACGCAACCTGCTCAGGGACCCAAAGCCCCACCAGCCCAGACACCGTCGGCCAGGTTGGCCAAGACACCTCCCTCGCACTCGATGCCTACGGCAACCCCATCGTGTCCTACTTCGACGCCTTGAACGGCGACCTGAAAGTGCTGCATTGCTATGACCTCGAAGGGTGCGGCGGTCTGGACCAAGACCTCGACGGCGTCATGCACGGCGACGACAACTGCGCCCAGGTGGCCAACCCCGACCAGCTCGACATCGACGGCGACGGCAGCGGCGTTGCCTGCGACAGCGACGAAATCAGCCTGCCCGCAGCATGTGAAACCCCAGCTGGCATCAATGTTGTCCGCGGCACCAGCGGAGCCGACGAGCTGACGGGCACCAGCGGCCCCGACATCATCTTGGGCTTCGGCGGCAAAGACACCATCAAAGGCAAAGGCGGCAACGACTGCATCCTCGGGGGAAGCGGAGCCGACAACATCAAAGGCGGCTCGGGCCACGACGTCATCAAAGGCCAAAAAGGTAACGACACCATCCGCGGCAAGAGCGGCAACGACATCATCCGTGGAAACAAAGGCCGTGACCGCATCTGGGGCAACAAAGGTGCCGACCGCATTTGGGGCGGAACCAAAGCCGACACCATCAACGGCGGCAACGGCACCGACACCTGCAAAGGCGGCCCAGGACCCGACACCATCACACGCTGCGAAACCTAGCCAGCCAACCAGTCCACTCGCACGCCAAAGCAGTCCGGCACGCTTGGGCGCCCAAGCCTTACAAAAACGACTGCGGGACCGATAGGTCGCAAACGTGACGCGATTGCCAAAGGGCAAGTGTCACAAGGCCCCCTATGTCCCAACCTAGCTCCACCTCGACATCTGCCCTCGCAGCCGAAGCCGAGCCGCGCCCGCGTCCGGCCCGCCAACGCGGCCTGCGCGTAGCCGCAGTGCTGATGTCAGTGGCCGTTGTACCCCTGATGGGGCTGGCCGTCATGACCTGGCAATCAGTGGACCAGGCCAGAACAGCCGCAGACCAAGCTCGCCAAACCGAAGCAACGGCCACCCAAGCCATCAGGCTGGCAGAGCTGAACTCGGCGCTGTTTGACGAAATGGTGTGGCGCATCGTGCTCAGCGGCTCTGCCGAGCTCGGTGCCTCCCCCGAAATGTGGTCCCAATTCCTGGATGTTGACCCCATTCAACGCGTCGAAGAAACCTCAGCGGCTGTAAACGACCTGATCACTCCCGAATCTCAACGCGCCAACCAACTTGCCCTAGCCCGTCAGTCCGGCCTGGCCATGACGACCGTCCTTACCCGATTCGACAACGTCCTGACCGCCAACGAAGCAGACCTCTACGGACTGTTAGACAAGCTCGCTGGAGCGAACCTCACGGCGCCCGACGGGCAGCCGCTCAGCACAAAAGTGGAAGCCCTGGGCTACGCGATCAACCTGCGAACCACACTCGCCGAGCAGTTCTACGCCTACTTCGCATCGCTAATCAGCGTCCGAGGCAGCGCCGCAGAAGAGATCGAAAACCTCATCGTGTTGAAGTCCCACAAGACATTCAATATCAGCGCCCTCCTCGACGGCGCGTCAACCAACTCCACTATTCCCGACACCATCGCAGCACTCCAGGCAGACGAATCCATCATCCAGTTCGAACGCGACGTCGAAGAAATCATCGCAAATGCCTTCGCCACCGAGGTTCCCAAGACCCGGCCAGATTTCCGGCTCGAGACGCTGCTCACCAACGTAGACATGTTCACCAACTCGCTCCGAGCCATGACCACCTCGGCCGGGCCCTCAAGCGCAGTCCTTCGCCAAGTCGGACAAGAACTCGTGGTCGCCGCCCAAGACGTCCGCACCGACGCCGACGCCCAACTCCGCACATCAATGACCTTGGCCATCGCCCTCACCCTGGCATCCATAACCGCCGCTGCGGTAGCCACCCGCTTCATCGTGCGCCCACTACGAGAACTCCGCCAGGTCGCCGAACACCTGGAATCAAACACCGACGTCTTGGACCCCACCACAGTGGCAGGCCCCACCGAAGTGAAAGCCGCCAGCCGAGCCCTCCACGACGCCGCCACCAACCTCAACCTCGTCACCCGCCAAGCACGCGCGCTCTCCACCGGCGAACTCGACGCCGAAGTCCTCGACGAAGTAGCCCCCGGTGGGCTGGGCTCCGCCCTCCAAGAAGCCGTCGGCCGCCTCCGCGCTGCGCTAACCGCGCAAGACGAAGCCCAACAACGGCTGGCACACGAAGCAACCCACGACGCCATGACCACGCTGGCCAACCGCAACGCTTCGCTTGACTACCTCAAAGCGGCCATGGCCCGAAGCCAACGGACCAACACCGAAATCGCCGTGCTGTTCATCGACCTCGACAGATTCAAAGCCGTCAACGACGAACACGGCCACCACGCCGGCGACATCGTGCTCACCAAAGCAGCGCAGCGCATCCTCGACGCCGTACGCACCGGCGACCATGTAGGGCGCCTCGGCGGCGACGAATTCGTTGTCATTGCAGACCCCGTTGGCGACATCCAAGACGCCATCACCCTCGGCAAACGCATCATCCAATCCATCGAACAACCCATCAACACCGAATACGGCCAGCTGCGCGTCGGCGCCAGCATTGGCGTAGCCACCACCGAAACCGAAAACCTCACCGCCGACGAACTCCTCCGAGACGCAGACCTCGCCGTCTACCGAGCCAAAGCCGCCGGCACCGGCCGCGTCGAAGTCTGCAACGAAGACCTTCGCAACGAGATCGCCGCCACCGCTACCAAAACCTCGGCCATCGAATCAGCAATAGCCAACGACGAACTCGTCATGCACTACCAGCCCATCGTCGCAGGACCCGACGGCAAACTCCACGCGCTCGAAGCGCTGGTGCGATGGAACAAACCAGGCGAAGCCAGCCTCGTCCCGCCCAGCGAATTCATCGACTTCGCCGAAGACAGCTCGCTCATTGTGCTGCTGGACCGCTGGGTCGTAGACGCCGTGGCCGCCCAACTCGCCCAATGGAGCGACCACCCCACCCTCCACGTGCCCGTGGCCATCAACATCTCCGGACGCCACCTCGCCAGCGACCAATTCCTCGACGACGTCCTCGGCCCGCTGGACGCACACGGTGTAGACCCAAAACGCGTCATCGTCGAAGTCACCGAATCCACCCTGCTGAACGACATGGACGGAGCCGCAGTCAAGCTCCAACAACTCCGTTCGGCCGGCGTCACCGTAGCCATCGACGACTTCGGCACCGGCTACACCTCGCTAGCCCACCTGCGCTCACTGCCATTCGACATCCTCAAAATCGACCGGTCCTATGTGGCCGAAGCCATGACCAACCTCCAAGAAGCCTCGATGGTGAAACTCATCATCGACACCGGTCACCTCCTTGACGCGCAAGTCACGGCCGAAGGCATCGAGTGCACCGAAGAAGCGACTCTGATGGCAGCGCTTGGCGCCGACTACCTCCAAGGCTTCTACTTCGGCCAACCCGAACCCCCTCAGCTCTGCGCCACCGCCGACTTCACCCCGGCACCGTTCTAAGCGTCGTCGGGTCTGTTGTGGCGGGCACTCTGGCCCAAATCGCCCAAACCCATTGCGTTGCTCGCCGATCGTTGCAAGGATGCAACCACGGACAGTGGTGCGGCGCGGGCCGTTTGTATCACAACCACAACGACGGGGAATCAGACATGCGAAGCTTCTTTGAACGGACGCATTTGGCCAAACTTGCCGCGCTGGCAGCAACGTTTGCACTGGTAGCGGTCACGCTCACCACATCAGCGGCAGGAGGTGAACCCTTCGGAGCCGACAGCTACGCCGCGCCCGATACCACAGGCGTAGTGGGCGCAACTCCATCAATGGTTCTCGACGAAAACGGCTATCCGGCCATTGCCTACTACGACACCACCAACGGGGCACTTAAACTCATTCGCTGTAGCAACGCAGACTGCTCGGGCAGCCAGATGAGCTGGACCCTCGACACCATTGGCAACGTGGGTACCTACCCCTCGCTTGCGCTGAACGACGCAGGCAACCCAGTCATCAGCTACTACGACCAAACCAACAGTGACCTAAAGCTGATGCACTGCACCGCAGCCGACTGCACGGGCATCTCCAGCACCACAACCGTCGACAGTGTTGGCTCCGTGGGGCTGTACAGCAGCCTCGCTCTGGATGCTGATGAACTCCCGATGATCTCCTACTACGACGCAACCAACGGAGACCTCAAGTACGTCAAATGCACAAACGTTGCCTGCACTGGTGCTCAAACACCGGTCACCGTCGACAGCACCGGCAACGTTGGCGTGACCACAAGCATGAAGCTCGACGCAGATGGGCTCCCCGTCATTGCCTACCAAGACAACACCAACGGCGACCTACGAGTACTGCGATGCTCCAACACTGGCTGCACCGGCGCGCAAACCTCACAAGCGCCCGTAACCACCGGCACCGTCGGATTCGGCGCAGCAATGGTCCTTGACAGCAACGGCTACCCGGTCATCAGCTACTACAACAGCACCGGCAACACCCTCGGCTTCGTTCGCTGCACGAACGCCGTCTGCTCCGGCGTCCAAACAGCACAAACCCCCGACACAAACACTGGCGTTGGATCCATTGAGTCATCGGTTGCACTAAACGCCTTCGGCTACCCGGTCATCAGCTACTTCGACGCAACAAACGGCGACCTGAGGATTCTCCAGTGCACCAACGAAGACTGCTCGGGGACACAAACACCAACCTCACCTGACACGGTGGGCACGGTAGGGGTCTACCCAGACGTGCATCTCGACCAGTACGGCAACCCCGTCGTTGCGTACTTCGACGCCACCAACAACGACCTCAAAGTGCTGCACTGCTACGACGTCAACGGTTGCGGCGGCCAAGATCAGGACATGGACGGCGTCATGCACGCCGACGACAACTGCGCTCAGGTAGCCAACGAAAACCAGCTGGACGTTGACGGCGACGGCTCAGGCAACGCCTGCGACGAAGACGACATCACGTTGCCCGAAGACTGCGAAACCCCCTTCGGGATCAACATCATTCGCGGTGACTCGGGCAACAACACCCTGACCGGCACCTCGGGTCCAGACATCATCATCGGCTTTGCCGGTAACGACACCATCAAAGGCAAAGGCGGCGACGACTGCATCCTGGGCGGCAAAGGCGACGACATCATCAACGCCGGTGCCGGCGATGACGTGGTCAAAGGCCAGTCCGGCGACGACCGCATCCGCGGCAAGAAGGGCCGTGACCTCCTGATGGGCAACAACGGCCAAGACCGTATCTGGGGCAACAAAGGCGCCGACACCATTCTTGGCAACAAGAAGGTCGACATTCTCCGAGGCGGTTCGGGTTCGGACACCATCAACTCCGGCTCAGGCGCAGACTTCGTCTACGGCGGCAGCGGCACCGACATCTGCCGCGGCAAAACCAAAACCGACACCCAAGTCAGCTGCGAGGCCTAGGGCATAGGCCCAACTCGGCAGGTCCGGGGTAGGCCTCATCGAACGCGATTGTCACCTGCTGGGGCGGGGCGAGAACCACCGCTCGCTTCCGCCTCAACGGACTGTCCCACCTTGAATCCGGTGGCCCAGGACTCCGGTGGCGCAGCGGCCTCGTCAGCTCCGACGCTTTGGGGCCTCCCCCACGCGTTTGGGTCCATCGCCAATTTTCTTCTGCATGGGGTTGCGCATCGAACATCTGTTCGATAGTGTAGTTAGTGCTTCCCCCTGCCAACGCAGTTGGCGTCTATCGATCACAAGCTGCCATTAGGCAGTTGGGTGTGATCCGTTTCGTCAAATACCTACCAATCTCCCTGGGGGTTGGTCTGCGTGAAGGGGTCTTCGTGTCTGTGTCTTCAGAGGGTTCTCGCGTTGCCGCATCCTGCAATTGCGGTGGGGTCTGCCAATGCCCCGACGCTGTGCGTTCCCTCGCAGATCTCTCATGGGCTGGGCTCGACGTTGCCGGTGTCGAGGCCGCTGTAGAACACGTGGCGGCGGTACGCGGCTGGGTATCTAGCGTCGAGGCTCGATTGCTCATCAAGGCCGACCTGCTGGCCCAAGACGGCAAAGGCGCCGGGGCGCGTGGCACCGCACGCAAGCACGGCAAACGCTCGTCGCGGGGCGCCCAGAAATCGGCCGACCGTGCCGGGGCTGTCAATGCCAACCCCTCCCTGGGCGACGATCTCAACAACGGCAACATCTCCGAAGAACACCTCGACGCCCTAGCTTCTGCTGGGAAAGACCTCGACGACAAAGAACGCAACCAGCTATTCAACGATCCAGAACTGGGCGACGCAGCACGGCGCATGCCCGTCGAGCCCTTCTCCAAACTTGCCCGACAAAAGGCGGCCCAACGCGCCAAAGACGAAGGCGAAAGCAAGCTCGCCGCCCAGAAACGGGCCACCAATCTGCGCGTCTGGGTCAACAAAGACGGCATGCATGTGGTCAACGGCCAATTCGACCCCGAAACCGGCTCCAAACTGTTTCGAGCCATCGACGCCGAGACCGACACCCTGGCCCAACGCGGCGGCCTACCCCTCAACGACCACACCCGAGCCCACGCGCTGGCCTCGCTAATCCACCGTGGCGTGGGGGCCGGCCCAAACACGGCGCCGCCCGAAATCTTGGTCATCGACGCCGCCACGCTCACCACCGGTCTGCACGCGCACAGCGTGTCAGAAACAAGCTCCGGTGCCGCACTTCCACCCGAAACCATCCGTCGGGCCATGTGTAACTGCACCATCAACCACGTCCTCCTCAGCGGTCTCGACGGCCAAGTACTCAACGCCGGCCGCCAGAACCGGGTCGCCACCCGAGCCCAACGCAGGGCGCTGCGAGCTATGTACGCCTCATGCGCCTTCGACAACTGCACGGCCAGCTTCGACCACTGCCAAATCCACCACATCACCCCGTGGGAGCAGCTTGGGCCCACCAACTTGGCCAACCTCATCCCGCTGTGCAGCCACCACCATCACCTGGTCCACGAAGGTCGGTGGCGCCTAGACCTCCGGCTCGACCGAACCCTCATCATCACCCAGCCCGACGGGCAGCATTACAAGACCATTCCGCTGGCCAGCAAGCACCTGGCCCAACACCTCACCAAGACCAGCAGGCCCAAGAAGGCCCGCAACAAACCCCCGGAGCGAAAACCCGGTGGTTCCAAGCCAACCGGGGTCAGTCCAGCAGCGACAGCACCTGATCGAGGTCGCTCGATTTCAAAGCCGAACCCGACGGCAAGCAGAGACCATCTCGAAAGGCGCGTTCGCTGACGGCGCCACCAACGGCTTCGGCATCGGCAAACAACGGTTGGAGGTGCATGGGCTTCCATGCGGGCCGAGACTCGATGTTTCTGGCTTCCAGGGCCAGCCGTATCGATTCCCTGTCGGTACCAGCCACGTCGGCGTCAACAGTGATCACGCTCAACCATCGGTTGGGTTGGCTATCTGCGGGCACAGGCATGTAATCCAGGCCGGGCCGCGCCTCGACCTTGGCCTTGTACGCCTCGGCTATCTCGGTGCGCCGCTTGATCATGTCGGGCAGGC
>JAUIIS010000172.1 GCA_030431575.1 Acidimicrobiia bacterium
AAGACCCGTCATGCCTTCCCGGCCTTGGGAATGGTCCCTATCCAACGAGACCTTGCCCGGGCTTCTATGGCTGCGCTGACCACCGCGGGTAACTTGCTCAAAGCGGGCGAACTGGTTGGGATCTATCCCGAGGGCACCCGGTCTCGAGATGAGTTGTTGCATCGTGGCCATAGCGGGGTTGCTCACTTGGCGTTGACTACCGGTGCCCCCGTAGTCCCGGTTGGCCTGATTGGCACACGCGAAGTGCAACCCATTGGTCAGGGCGTTCCCAAACCAACGGGTCGTGTCCGCGTGCGCTTCGGCGAACCCATTTGGCCCGACGCCTATAAGTCAGGCGGGAACCGGCGCCGGCGCACCCACATGACCGAAGACGTCATGGCGTCGATTGCGACCATGACCAACCAGGATCGCTCTAACGATTTCACTTCGGGTGAACCGCCCCTTATTCGGGGCGGATCAGAAAGCGTGTACCAGGTGCACCGTTTCACTTCGGGTGCAAGCGGCTGGGCTGACGCTGCCACCAGCATCGTGGCCGATGCGTGCAACAGTTACGACGATGCCCGCATTGGTGGGGTGAGGTCGATGCGCTGTCGGGTGCTCCCCGACGGGGGTATGCGCTTTGAGATCGATATGGCAGTCTCCACTCGTTTCCGAGTAGACGACGGCGACGGACCCAGTGAACAACCAACAACAACAAGCAGTGGGGGGCAGAGATGACCGACAGTGTGTATGCCGTTATCGAGCTGATTGGCGCCAGTAGCGAGTCTTGGGAGAAAGCAGCCGAGAATGCTGTCCGAGAGGCAAGTAAGCGCTACAAGAATCTCCGTGTTGCTGAGGTCGTGGAGATGGACGTGCTGATCGAAGATGGCGACGTCATTGCGTTCCGCACAAAACTGCAGCTCAGCTACAAACGCGAGATGACGAGCTAGCGATTGGTCTGTCGGGCTTCGCGGAACGGCCCGCCCCTGCATGATGCAGGAGCGGGCCGATTCGTTCGTTCGTGGCCTTGCAGGGCCGTTGCCTTACAAGGTCAGCGGTGAGGATTTAGTTGAACTTGCGACGAGCCAGCGTTGCTGAACCGACAAGCATGAAGCCAGCTGCGATTGCGGTGATGGCGATGATGGCGAGAGGCATGCTCTCAGCGCCAGTTTGGGCCAATGCGCCACGTTCTTGGGTGCTAGGCAGAACCTCAACCTCAGGCTCCGGTGTTGGCTCAACCGTTGGTTCGGTTGTGGCCTCAGGTGTTGGTTCTGGGGTGACTTCTGGCGTTACCTCAGGTGTTGGTTCTGGGGTGACCTCAGGTGTGACCTCGGGAGTCGGTTCTGGGGTTGGCTCAGTTGTTGGTTCTGGGGTTGGCTCTGGGGTCGGTTCAACGTCTGGAACCGAGCACTTGGCGACACCAACAATGGGCGAGCCAGTTGGGGTCTCGATGCGCTGGTTATCGACCACGTCGTAGTAGTAGTGCTCGGTGCCGTCTGCCAACGTGATGATGACGATGTCCCAGTTAGATGGGATGTACACCTCAGACACGTTGTCGACCGTCCAAGACTCACACTGGGAGCCTTCCGGGAGTGATTGGGCGCCAGCGGGTGCCATGAAGGTGCCCATGAGGGCAACAACCATGGCTAGTGCCACGCTTAGGAGCCCCGCCCGGGCTTTTGTGGAGAAGAAACGCATGCCTCTGATCCTTGTGTTTTTGGAGATAGACGGACACTATCGGAGATGGAGGTCCATTTCAGCGTTGTTGAGCGGGTTTCATTAAACGATCACGCATAGTGTCGAAGGTCACACGCACGGCATTGGGATTGTGTCTGATGCACGCCAGTTTCGCTCTAGAGATGCTCGGCGCGGCGGATCACGAGAAACCAAGACAACACGAAGGAAAGCGCCACAAGAACGACACTGAGAATCCCGGCTTCGGCAACAAAAGCATCTTCGAACGAGCTGAAGGATTTGGTGGCCAGTGTCGAAAAGCCGATCGGAGAAACAATCAACGAAATCGGCAGTTCCTTCATGACCGACAGCAAGACCAGCCCCGCGCCAGCCAACAGGCCCGAGGACATAATGGGCAGGTCAACCGTGAAGAATCGACGGACGGGCCCGGCGCCAAGCGTGCGCGAAACATCGTGCAATTTCATGGGGACACTGCGCACCGCAACCAGCGCGACGCCCATGGCTAAAGATCCAAACCGGACCACGTAGGCAAAGATCAGCAACGCCATGGTGTTGTCGAGAAGGTTGAAGGCCAGGTCTGACTGGATGGTCCAGAAACGCAGCGACAACGCAATGAGGAGTCCTGGCAGCGCGAACGTGCTGATGACGATGGCGTTAGCCACTGACCCCGAGCGAGACTTGTAGCGCCCCACGAGGTAGGCAATGGGGAGCACGGCGCCGACAGCCACCACCGCGGCAATGACCGACACTTGAAGCGTCTTGTAGGTGGCCACCCACACATCGCCGGCGTCGATGGTGAGTCCTCGCCCGTCGCCGGTGGCGCGCCGGATACCGTCGTAGGCCCAGTCGAGGAGTGCCACCATGGGGGCGCCGATGCTGTTGAGGGCGGCGAAGGCCACAAACCCAAAAGCGGGCCACCGCATGCGCCCAAGCCGGTAGATAACTGGTCGGTTGCCTCGGGTGCGCCCGCTTTGGCTTTGGCGATTGGAGAACTGGCGCTCGACGGTGACCACGGCCCCGGCGAGCACAAGCAGTATCAGGCTGAGGGCCAGAGCCGCGGCGGGGTTCGCCAGCTGATTGGTGGCAATGGCGCGCGTCAGGGTGTCGTAGCGCATTAGTTGCACCGCACCGAAGTCGCTGACCGTGTAGAGAAACACCAGAAGCGTGCCTGCTGCCATGGCACTCGCCATCTGGGGCAGGCACACGCGGCGGAATGCCTGGGCGGCCGAGTCGCCAAGCACGCGCGCGGACTCCTCGATGCTGCCGGGGAGCTGGGCCAGGCGCGCCGCCACCGGCAGATAGACGTAGGGATAGGTGAACAGCGTGAGGACGAACCACGCGCCAAAGAAGCCGCGCACTTCGATGGTTCGCTCCACGCCAACGTTGGCGAGCAAGTCGTTGGCAATACCGCCCGGATTCATTGTCCGGATGAACGCGGCGGCCCCAATAAATGTGGGGAAGACCAGCGGAATGGGGAGCACAACACGCCAAAATCGGCGGCCTGCCAGATCTGTCTTTGTGGTGAGCCATGCGAGGCTAGTTCCGAGAATGAGCGCCGACACAGAGACTGACACCGCCAACCGCAGGGTGCGCCCGAGCGGTTCCAGGGTGCGTCGACTTATCAGCAGGCCGCCGGGATCCGCCCCTTCAGAGAAGTTCCTGTAGATCAGGTAGGCCGCTGGAAACGCAAACCCTGCTGCGAGCACCAGGCCCACGAGACGAAGCGCTGGGGGAGCGCCGGAGGTGAGTTGGCGCGCCTTTGGGGCCCGGGCTCGTGCCCGGGGAGCGGTGGGGTTGCCGGTGCCAAGGTTGGTCACTGGTTCAAGATGCCGCTGGCCTCAATGATTGCGGTGGTTTGTTCGAACCCGCCACCCAGATCGTCGTAGCTGACCGACCCCGAGCCGCTGCTGTCAAGGTCGAGCGGGGGCAAGATGTCGGCGGGAGCAACACCAGCCGCTAGCGGGTATTCGAAGGTCTCGTTGCTGAAGTACTGCTGCACGGGTTCGGAGAGCATGTAGGTCAGTAAGTTCTCTGCAGCTTCGACGTTGTCGCTGGTAGCAGTGATGGCGGCAGCGGTGATGATAAGCAGCGACCCAATGTCGTCGTCGTCGAAGTCGTGGTTAGCGGCTCGATGGTCGTCGCCGGCGGCGGCTGCTTCTTGGTAGTTGTAGTAGTGGTTGACGAGTCCCATATCGATTTCGCCACGCGAGGCGGCCTCGACGATGGCGCGGTTGTTGGGGTAGAAGGTGGCATCGTTGGCCACCATGTCGTTGAGCCACTGGGTGGCTACGTCGTCGCCGTACTGGTCGCGGAACACGGTAAACCAGTCGACGAAGGAGCCGTTGGTGGCGGGCAGGGCCACTCGGCCTTTGTAATTGGGGTCGGTCAGCTCGAAGACTGAGTTGGGAAGTTCGTCGGCGCTGACGGTGTCGATGTTGTAGACGAGCACTCGTTTGCGGCCGGAGAAGCCGACCCAGGTGTTGGTTGCGGACCGGTTGTTGGGGGCCACGAGGCTGAGTACTTCGTCGCTGATGGTGCCAAGGTGCCCATTGGCTTCGAGGAAGCCGACTGGACCGGGAGAACGGGAGAGGTAGACGTCGGCCGACGTGCGATCGCCTTCGGTGTTGATGGTGAGGGCGAGTTCGGTGGAATCGCCCCAGCGCACGTCGACCTTGGTGCCGGTTTCGCAGGCAAAGGCATCGAGTACCGGCTTGATGAGGGCTTCGGTGCGTCCGGAATAGACCGTGACTGTTTGGCCGTTGTCGTCGGCGCATGAGCCGCTATAGATCGCTTCGGCTGCTTCGTCCAGGCTTGATCCTCCGCCGCAGGCGCTAGCGATAAGCGCGGCGAGGGTGGCGATTGTGAGTACCCGTCGTTTCATCTGCATCGGCGAGAGTGTAGCGGCTGGCTTTGAGGATTTGTAAAGCATGCCTAATAAAAGTCGTCAATGTCAGCTTCGCCATGCTTGGTGGTCTTGGTTCTAGAGTGATCCAGTGACCAAACGAGACCCGAAGCTACTGACCTCAGCGCATGGGGTGCCGCAGTGGATCTATCGAGTCTCAACTATCAGCTGGGCCTTTGTGGGTGCCGTCGCCGCGGCTGCGATCGTGGTTTTGGGTCTCAGCGCAGTACGAGAAGTCATCATTCCCCTGGCCCTGGCAGCGTTTCTTGCCGTGGTGTTTTCACCGGGCGTCGATTGGCTCCAAGAGCGTCGCGTGCCGCGACCCGCCGGCGCGGTTCTGGTTATCTTGTTGATCGTTGCCATCGCCACCGCCACTATTGGGGCGGTGGTCGTGGGCATTGTCGATCAAGCCGACGAACTCCGAGACCAGTTCGATGCCGTGGTCGTAGAGGTCGAAGAGCTCTTCGAAAACGCAAACCTGAGCGAATTTGTCGACAGCGTCTTATCTGGCTCGGGCGAATCTGGCGGCGTGTTGCGCGACGGCGTTGGTTCTGCGGTTGGGAGCGCTGTTGGCACAGCCACCGGGTTTCTCTCAGGCATCGTCTTGGGGTCGGTCCTGCTCTATTACCTACTCAAAGACGGAACGGCCATAGCGGCCCGGGCTAGCGCCCGAGCCAGCGATCAGGCAGCAGGCCAGGTCAGCCGCATCCTTGCCGATGCAGCCGAGAGCGTTCGGGCCTATGTGAAAGGGCGCACCATCTTGGCCTTGGTGCAAGGCACCGTTATCGGAATCGTTGCCGCGATCGCCGGTGTACCGCTGGCCATGGCCATTGCGGTAGTCAACTTCTTCGGCGCCTACATCCCCTACCTCGGTGGCTTCATTGGCGGCTCGTTCGCTGTACTCATGGCCCTGTCCGAAGGCGGGCTTGCGCTGGCCGTTGTGATGCTCGTTGTCGTCCTGGCCGTTAGCGTCGGTCTCGAGAGCCTGCTCGAACCCATGCTGCTCGGCGACAAGCTGCAGCTGCACCCCATCGTGGTGCTGCTCACCACTGTGCTTGGGGGCCTCTTGGTAGGCGTCGTCGGCATGTTCTTGGCCGCCCCGTCAGTTGCCATTGGCCGCACGCTATGGCGCGAACTGCAAGCCTCCGGCTTCTTCGACGGCGCCGAGTCCTAGCGCCGCCAAACAAAACACCCCGAACCGGTTTTCGGTTCGGGCCAGGGCGGTATGCCCCCATCGAAGCGTTTGCTCGGCATCGCCGATGTCAGGGCGTTGCGTCTAGTTCAACACAGGGCGCCCTCGGCAGGATTCGAACCTCCGCACACGGCTCCGGAGGTCGCACGTCATTTAGGTCACTTGCCTGTTCACAGGCCTATGTCAGGGGCAGTCGGTACTCTGTACCCTGGCTCTGCCACCGATCGCCTGCCGTGAAGGAATGGACCGAGACCTCGTCTCTGTCGGGTCAGGGTTCCGACCTTCATGCTGGCCTCACGACAGCGCCCTGTCCACCTATCAGCGAACCGACGCTGGCTAACGTGGCGGTCGTGTCGCAACTCCATCGATCGATGCCGCGGAGGCAACCTTCCGCCGGCCTGTTGCACGCCAATCCGGGCGTCTTCGCCGAAGCGGACCGATCATGACCAAAGCGTGGATCGAGCAAGCATTTGCTGCTGGCCTGCCAGCCGACGTGCTGGAGCTGCACCTCCAACCAGTCGTGGACTTGATCGACAACTCGCTCTACGGAGCCGAGAGCTTCGCCCGATGGCGAGACCACAGGCATGGCCTGATTCCCGCCTCCGAGTGGATCCCTCACGCCGAGAGCACGGGCGCGATCATCGACATCGCCCGATCGCTCCTGCCCGTATGGATCGCTACATCGTCGGGGCGGGCGGGACCGATCGTGAGTTTCAACATGGGCGGGCGCCAGCTGCTTGACGATGCCAGCATCGATCAGTTGTTGGCCGTGCCCTACGACATTGCTGCTGGCCTGGCCCTGGAGATCCCTCACCTGCAGTTCTTTGTCGACTCAGCGAACGCTACCGCTCCCCAGTGGTCATGGATCGATATCGATGACCTCGACGACCGGCTCGCACGACTGTCGGCGAGCGGATACGCGATCTGGCTCGATGATTACGGCGACGCCATTCTCGACGACGGACCGCTGACACACCCGGCGATCGATCTCGTCAAGCTCGACCGCTCGCTGCTCGATGCGGATCCTCGATGGCTCCGAGAGGTCGTCGACAGTATCCACAACGCCGGCAAGCGCAGCCTGTTCGAGGGTATCGAGACCGACGCCCACCGTTCCACAGCAATCGACGCGGGCGTTGGACTCGGGCAAGGCTTCCTCTACGCACCGCCACTCACAGCCGACCGTTTCCCCCAATTCGAGCCCGACAGGCATTGATGCCTGCACGATGGCAGGTATCCAATAACGCTCAACGTCTCAGCGTCAGACAACGCCATCGACCGCCGGCTACACGGGTGATCCACGATCGTTGCATTTGATCGCAGCTCCAGATCGGACCCCAACCCACCGAGCGCAGCCTGTGGCCCACAAGCGATCAGCAAGTCGTCGACCGGATCGTTCACCAGCCGGGTGTGCACGTTCTCCGAACCCGTTCTGGACCTGTTGTACCTACTCTGGACCCAGAGAGTACCCAGAACTCAGGGCTACAGGCCGGTATTCGGCAACACTCGACGACGCTCGACCGACGGACCGAAGTGGGTGTTTTCCCTGTTCAGAGGGTGTTCTTGCTGCGTGCCCTCGGCAGGATTCGAACCTGCGCACACGGCTCCGGAGGATGTTGTGACAGAGCAAGTTTCCCCTGGTCAGCGAACTGCGAGGTGCTGTTGAATCATCCAGTACCCACGGAGTACCCACGACATGGCCGGCAGCAGACCCATCTCAGACGTTCGCATCTGGTCCGTCCAGGACCGCCGCTCGAACCCGAAGTATGCGCGTCCGTGGATCGTCCGCTGGGCCGTCGAGGGCAAGAAGTTCCAGAAGGCCCACCGCACCAAGTCTGAAGCTGATCGCTACCGATCTCAGCTCCTCGTCGCCCAGAGCTCCGGGCATCTCTTCGACAAAGCGACCGGGGAGCCAACAGCCTGGACGGCTGCTGGCTCCGACATCGGCGTTCACACGTGGACCCGAAGCTGGGTGGAGGAGAACTGGTCCGAATGGCAGCCAAGAACTCGCGTCGCAATCGTCGAAGCGCTCTCCCGCTTC
>JAUIIS010000173.1 GCA_030431575.1 Acidimicrobiia bacterium
CTCCGAGGACGACAACGAGCTACCCGCTGCCACGAAAGCTTTTGAGGCCGCTGCTGCGGACGTGGCTATTGCGGTCGGAGAGGGCGACTTGGTGGAGCGAGACACCGGCTTGTTGAACCTCACCATCTGGGCCGGCATTCATGGAGTCGCCATGATTTCGCTCATCGCTCCCGAACTGGGCAGGCTCATTGGCGATGATGTCGTCGCAACAGTCTTCGCGGGGCTTAGCCCTTCCTAGTACTCAAGCGCCGGCCGGCACGGTTACTTCATTCCGAGACGCTCGGACCAAGCATGTGCGTTCTCGGTGACCTCGCCGCGTGACAACAAGAAGGCGGGAATGAAGGTGCGATGCACCCCCCACGACGCCAGCTCTTGCATGGCGGCCTGAGGGTCTTCGCCAAACAGGCCAGGGTGTGGAGCCGTGACTTCAATTGCATCTGGGTCGCGGCCAGCGTCGGTGGCGGCGTGGCGCATGACGTCTATGAGTTCGGGAATGTCTCCGGCGCCCGGAACGAAGCCATCGCCGAGGTATCCAGCGCGTTCGGCTGCTTTGCGCGAATGGCCACCCACAACGATCGGTACAGACTTGTTCACCGGCTTCGGGTTGGTGTTGACATTGGAGAAGCTCACGAACTCGCCGTCGAAGCTGACGTCCTCTTCGGCCCAAAGGGCGCGCATGGCAGCGATGTATTCGTCGGTCCGTTTGCCGCGTTTGGCGAAGGGAACGCCCAAGGCATCGAACTCTTCTTCTAGCCAGCCAACCCCTATGCCGAAGAGCAAGCGGCCGCCCGAGAGCATGTCGAGCGTTGCGACTTCTTTGGCCAGGACGCCGGGGTTGCGTTGGGGCACGATCAAGATGCCAGTGGCCAGCTTGATGGTATGAGTGTGTGCCGCCGCCCAGGTGAGCCAAATGAGCGGGTCGGGGATGACCGAGGTGTGGTCGCCGGGCATGCGGCCACTGTCGGCGTAGGGGTACTCGGACTTGTAATCGCTGGGCCAAAGCACATGCTCGACGGTCCACAGCGACTCAAACCCCGCTGCTTCTGCGGCTTGAGCCAACTCAGCGGCACCTTTGGGTCCGGCGAAACCCATGGTGTTGGCAAACATCAGCCCGACTTTCATGACACATCCCTCGTTCGACAGCGCAGACCGCCAGCTTAGACACTGTCAGAAATCGTGGTGCGGGCGAAGTACGGTGACTGCGCACATCAACTGCGTTATCGGAGAACCTATGACCACGACTGTCATCACTGGCGCCAACAGCGGCATCGGCCGGGCCACCGCGCTGCATCTCGCAGCCGCAGGCCACACTGTTTATGGCACCATGCGTTCGCTCGACAAGGGCGAGAAGCTCCATGCAAAAGCGGCCGAGCTTGGCGTTGAGGTCACCCCAATCGTGGTTGACGTAACCGACGACGACAGTGTGGCCTCTGGCTTTGCCCAGATCCTCGACGAGGCCGGGTCGGTGGATGTGTTGGTGAACAATGCGGGCGTGGGCATGAACGCCACTATTGAAGACATCACCGTGGCCGACGCAAAGCAGGTCTTTGATGCCAACGTTTGGGGGCCCATGCGTTGCGCCAACGCTGTGCTACCTGGGATGCGCCAGCAGGGCTCGGGCCATATTGTGCAGATCTCGTCGATCACGGGCCGCATTGGTGCAGTGGGCCAGCCCATCTACACGGGTTCCAAGTGGGCGCTCGAAGGCATGAGCGAATCTATGGCACACGATCTCGTTGCGTTCGGTGTGCGCGTGTCGCTCATCGAGCCGGGCGTTACGCGGACGGCAATCTTGGCCAAGAATCCCGACCACCCCGGAGGAGTCTACAAAGACGTCTACAACCGCATGTTCGACATGTATGCCGCAGGCATTAGTGCGAACATCGGCCCGGAGGTTGTTGCCCAAACCATCCAAGATTGCCTTGAGGCTCCGCCGGGGCAGCTGCGCTGGGGTGTGGCGTGGGGTGCCGAGGGCATGGTCGATGGGCGCCAAAGCGGCCGGGTCTCTGACGCCGACTGGCTAGAGCTTGGTTCGTTGGTGGGCGACGGCGAGGGCTGGTGTCTCAGGTTCAGCGAATTGTTTGGTGTCACGGTCACGCCGCTGTCGTAGCTGCGGCTGCGGGCTCCGCCTGGGCGGCGCTCAGCGCGCCCGCTATGGATCGAGGTTGGCGCCCAGGAGGTCGGCGAAACCATCAACCAACCGTTTGGTTTCTACGCTGGGGCCCCCGAGGTTCCGCTCGTCGACGCGACTAAGCGGTTGGATGTTGCGCGTCGAAGATACCAGCAGCACCTCTTCTGCTTCATGGAGTATCTCGAAGGGGAGCTCGGCTTCGCGGCCGCCGCAATGCTCGAGCACCAGCGCACGGGTAACCCCGGCCAGGCACCCAGAGCTCAATGGTGGTGTGAGATAGTCGTCGCCGACGCGCACAAAGACGTTGGTACCGGTTCCTTCACACAGCTGTCCTCGTGTGTTGGCAAAGAGCGCTTCGCTGGCTCCTCGCGCCTTCGCTGAGGCTAAGGCTCGCACGTTCTCGCCGTAGCTCGTGGTCTTGAGGCCCGCCAGCGCACCACGCTCGTTCCGCGTCCACGGCACGGTCACCGCAGCGGCGACGGGCCTGGGTCCTAGGGGTTCGATGGCCACAATGACGGTGGGCATCCCAAAGGCCGCACCCGATCCCAGCGGGCCCGGACCCGCGGTCACGGTGAGTCGGAGGCGCCCAGTGCTTGCGTTGTTTGCCTCCACGACTTCAGACATTGCGCTGCGCAACAGCCGGTGGTCGGGTGCAGGCACGCCCAAGGCGGCCAAGGTGGTATCAAGCCTTGCCAGGTGACGCGTAGCGGCGAAAGGGACACCTTCGACTACTTGCAGCGTTTCGAATGCGCCGTCGCCAACGGTGATGCCATGATCGGTGGCCCCAACGGTGGCTTCTCCAGCCAAGACAACACGACCGTCTATCCAGAGCTTTGCGTTGGGGTCAAGCATCACGACGTTCCAGCATCGACACTGTGATAGCACGGCCAGACGATGGCGCCACTGACCGCTGCAATCAGATGCGGCGATCTATACGGGCGGCGTCGATGGGGTCGCTCCACATGGTGAGGTGCAGGGCGTCGCCGGTGTACGGGTTTGCGCGAGCAACATCTTCGTTGAGCGTGACACCAAGGCCTGCAGCCGTCGAAGGCACGACCCGGCCATCCTCAAGCCGGGTTTCGGTGTTCACCAATTGCGACCGGAAACCGTCGGTGTCATCGATGTACTCGAGGATCAAGAAGTTGGGTGAGCAGGCAGCGAGCTGCACGTTGGCGGCAAACCCGATGGGGCCGTTGTAGCAGTGCGGGGCAATCTGAGCGCCAAATACTTCGGCGAGGGCTGCTATCTTCTTGCCTTCCAGCAGACCGCCAGCGCGAGCCAGGTTGAGTTGCACCGTTGCCACGGCACGCCTCTCGAGCAGGCGAGCGAACTCGGCTTTGGTAGTGAGGCGCTCACCAGCTGCAACAGGGATCGAGGTGTGCTGAGCCACATAGGCCATGCCATCGACATCATCGGGCGGCACGGGCTCTTCGAACCACAACGGATCGTAGGGCTCTAGGCGGGCGGCCAGACGCACCGCACCCGCCGGAGTGAACTGCCCGTGGGTGCCAAAGAGCAAGTCTGCGCTGGTTCCAACGGCGCCACGAATGGTGCGAACAAACCGTTCGGACAGGTCTGCCCAGTACTGCGTGGGTTGATGACCGCCCATGGCGGTGTAGGGGCCCGCAGGATCGAACTTGACCGCAGTGAATCCGCGTTCCACCTCTTGTACCGCTCGTTCTGCGGCCATGTCGGGGTCGGTGTAGACGTCGGCCCGATCTCCCTGTTGGGGGTACAGATAGGTGTAAGCCCGCAGGCCGTCGTGCACCCGGCCGCCCAGCAGGTCGTAGGCATGCCGGCCTGCGGCCTTGCCAACAATGTCCCAGCACGCCATCTCCAACGCACTGGTAGCCCCCATCACGGTGACATCGGGGCGTTGGGTGAACCCTCGGCTGTAGGCGCGTCGCCAGAAACGCTCGATGTTGTGCGGGTCCTCACCTACCAAGAAGTGGTCTGCGAGGTCCTCGATTGCTGCGGCCACCAGCTGTGGGCGCAGTGTTGCTCCGTAGGCCTCGCCATAACCAACGAGGCCGTCGTCCGTGGCAAGTTTGACGAACACAAAGTAGGGGCCACCAAAGCTGGGAGGAGGATTGGCCACCACAAAGGTCTCAACAGACGAAATGCGCATGCTGAACCTTACGAGCGGGGTCGAAGCTTCACCACGACAACGCTGTCGCCCAGCACGAGGTCGATGACTTGTTGGATGTCGGCGGTGGAGGTATCGGCAACAAACTCGACCCGCTCGTCGACACGCAACACCCTCGTGTCGGGATTCTCGAGCTGGAAGTAGAGCAGGTTGACGTAGTAGCTGTTCGACACCAGCTCGGAATCTCTCCGGACCTGTTCGACAGCAGTAGCCACCTCGGCGCTGGTCAGGCCGCCGTTGCGCAAGTCGTCCAACAGGGCGTCGATCTCGTCGGTGATGACATCGAGACCTTCCGGGTCGCCGTCGACCTGAATGTAGGTGTCGATGGTCTCGTCGGGGATCACGTTTGACTCAACCGCTGCGAACGGGGCATACGCGGCTCCGAGGCGTTCACGAAGCTGGTCCCGAAGCCGGGTAGCGATGACCTTCTCAACGATGCTGAGTTGCAGCTCGCGTTCCTGGGAGGTTGTGGCCTCGACAGACAACAGCATGGAGACCCGGCCCTGCTGGTCCTCACCTGCCTGCACCTCGGCCTCTTGCCGGCCCGGGACCGGGGGTCGAACATGATCTACCCACGGGGTGGGCGATCCAGCATCCTCAAGGGTGCCAAAGTATTGGCCGGCTAGGTCGATGGTGCGGTCGGTGTCCACGTCGCCCACAACGGTGATCACCATGCTGTTTGCATTCCCGTACAACTCGTCATAGACGTCCAAGACGTCTGCGGTGGTGACTTCGGCAAGCGCTGCTGGGTCTGGCAACGAGTCAAACCGCGGGCTTTCGCCCAACCTGAGGTCAAACAACGCGTCGTTTGCGACAACGTCGGGGAGCTGCGCTGGTTCTTCGGCAAAGGGCATCAGCTGCGCCACGGTGGCTTCCAACGCAGGCTGGGTTGCTCGGGGACTGGACAAGTACAGGTTGACCATCTGGAACAGGACTTCTTGGTTCTCGCTCGACGCGTAGCCCGATAGCGAGGCTTCGGTCTCGCCGGGTAAGACGTTGAGCGACACCACCTTGTCGGAGAGGACCCGATCCAGCGCTGGCTGGTCGAGCGCACCCACACCGCTACTCACAACAACCGACGGAGCTACCGACGCTGCGGCAAGTTGTGCTTCATCCAACGCAGAGGTTCCGCCCGGGATCTCCGCCCATAGGTCGAAGCTGTTCTCGTCGATGCTGGTTTCTTTGACCAGGACGGTCACCCCGTTTTGGAAGACGGCTTTGGTGGCCGCGAGGTCGTCCCACCGCTCGGTGTCCGCGCTGGCCGGCTTTGGCGGAGCTTCCATGAGTGTGTCGGGGACGTCGGCGTCGAGGTTGCGTGCGTCAACGTTGCTGCTATCGGCATTGTCGAGGATGCCGTACAGCACGTCCTCGGAGGGAAATGCATCTACGTCGGCGATGTCGCCCACCACAGCGATTCGGGGCTCAGCGGCATCGATCACCGCCAAATACTCCTGCTGGGCAAACGCTGGGGTCACGTCGCTGAGGACCCGGCGTTCTAGCGCCAACTGCTCTTCCACTGTCAACAGGACGCCCCCACCGAGGAAATGGTTGACAATGGCGCTTGCATGCTGGGCATCTTGGGTGGTCGCAGCGCTGGCTTCTCGCTGATCGAGTTGCGCCACCAGCGTGGCTCGGGCTCGTGCGACCTCGGCTTCGGAGAATCCGTCTCGGCGAATGCGGAGCAATTCGTCTGAAAGTGCCTTGAAAGCGGGAGCCAACTTGGCAGGCTCGGCTTCGGCCACCAGACCAGGCGCGGCCAGCTCGCGGGCTAGCGGAGTGGACGAGTTGTACGCGGCAAAGAAGGGGGCTGCGCCGAGGCTGAGGTCGTCGGCGAGCCGGGTGTCGACGATCAGTGAGGCCACGCGAAACCCAGCGCTGCGCCGGGCCTCGCCGATGGTGTCGAGCACATAGGCAGGTTGCGCGAACGTGGCCTCGACGTATGCAGTTGGGCGGTCGGGGTCACCCAACTGGCCTACGCCTCGTTCGGTGATGGGGGTTACGTTGGCAGTACGTAGCTGGCGCGGGTTGTTGGGATTCTTCAGCGAACCGAACCGGGCTTTGATGGCGTCCTCAACGGGGCCAACCTTGATATCGCCCACAACAACGATGGCCATGAGTTCTGGGCGATACCAGTCGTTGTAGAAGCGGCGAATCTTGTCGGCGGTCATGGCCTCCAACGACTCGATCTCGCCTATGGGCTGGCGACCTTCGTAGGCCGTGTCGGTGAGCAAGAGGTCGTCGTACAAGGTGTTAAGGCGCCCCGCCGACCCTTGTGCACGCAAACGCCACTCTTCCACGACGACACCAATCTCGTCGGCCACTGCCTCGTCGCTGATGGTGGCATTGGTGGCCCACTCGTAGAGCACGTCGAGACCTTGCCCGAACAATTCGTCGTCATCGGTGGGCAAGGAGAGCTGGTACACGGTCTCGTCAAAGGAGGTGTACGCGTTGACGTCGGGGCCGAACTCGCTGCCAAAGCTCTCTAACACGCTGACTAGCTCATTCGCTGGGTACTTCTCGGTGCCATTGAAGAGCATGTGCTCTAGGAAATGAGCGACGCCACTTTGGTCGTCGTCTTCTTGCAGCGAACCTGCGTTGACGGCCAGGCGCAGCTCTGCGCGTCCGCCCGGGGCAGTGTTGGGTCGAATGAAATACGTGAGCCCGTTGTCCAGCGTGCCGGTTGTGATGTCGCCGTCGAAACCCTCGATGGGCTGATCCTCGTCGTCAAAGGTGATGACACCGTCGGCATCGGCTGAAGGCGTGCCACCAGCGTGGTCAGACGAATCCGCGTTGGTGTCGCCTTGGGAGGATTGATCGTGCTCAACCGTGATGGTGCCACTACACGCCCCAACCATGAGAGCCAGGACTAGCAAGACACCCACAGGCGTTGTGCGCTGACCCAAACGCCGGCGGAGAGGTTCGTTCACTCCCCCACGTTAGAAGTCGTGCGCCGCTTTTGCGGGCACCCACGTCGCACAACCGTGCGTGGTCACCGCTGCCATCTTCTTACGCCGACGGGGCCGTGTTTGGGCTACGGCTGGGCGAAAATGACTGCTCGGCCGGGGGGCCACCATGCGATACTGCGCCGATGAGTCCCCCACCCTTACAGCTTTGCGTCTTCTGTGGTTCAAGTTCTGGAACCGACCCAGCCTTCACGTTGGCCGCTGCCACGCTCGGCCGGGCCATTGCTGCTGAGGGTCACCAGCTGGTGTATGGCGGCGGACACGTGGGGCTCATGGGAGTGGTAGCAGATGCCGTCATGGCGGCAGGCGCCGAGGTCACGGGCGTCATGACCGAGCAGCTGGTGGCCCTTGAGGTCGAACACCAGGGACTAACCCGACTAGACGTACAGCCATCGATGCATGCTCGGAAGACGCGCATGGCAGAGCTCGCCGACGGCGTGATTGCCCTTCCCGGCGGCTTTGGGACCCTTGACGAGACGTTCGAGATCCTTACGTGGAATCAGCTGGGCCTGATCTCAACCCCAGTCGTATTCCTAGAC
>JAUIIS010000174.1 GCA_030431575.1 Acidimicrobiia bacterium
CTGCATAGTGGCGTCCTGCGGTGAGCGCCGCCACCGAAGACACCACGGTGATCGACCCTTTGGTCGATCTCAACGCAGGGATTGCGGCTCGAGCGAGGAACATGACCCCGTCGACATTGACGGACATGACAGTGCGCCAAGCTTCGACATCAAGCTCGTCGACGGACCCCATTGCCTCGATGCCGGCATTGGCCACCACAGCGTCGAGACGTCCGAACTGGGCAACGGTCTCGGCCACCGCTCGGGCACAATCGTCTGCGCTGGACTGGTCGGCCTGGATAGCGAGGCCGTCGATGGCATCAGCCACGACCTTGAGCGGGTCGGCTCGGCGGCCGGTGATGGCCACAGACCAGCCGTCATTGGACAACCGTCTGGCTGTTGCCGCCCCAATACCGCTCCCGCCACCCGTAATAAGTGCGACTGCCATGAAGGCGACGCTACTGGTTAGCGCATCGCGAGACGAACTCTTCGACATTGTGGAGACGGCCGGTCTCGTTGGCTCTTGTCCAACCAGACTGCGCCCGGCGAAGCCGACGACAACGGCCTGGGAGCGTATGAGGGCTCTGACCAGGCTTTGTTGTGTTGTCGGGACGGGGAGATTTGAACTCCCGACCCCCTGCTCCCAAAGCAGGTGCGCTACCGAGCTGCGCCACGTCCCGTGGTGGTGGGACACTCTAGCGTCAGATCGTGTGTGCTAGGCCCAATATCGCCGAACTGTTTCTGGATCGCTCAAGCAACTGCCAGTGCCGGAGATGCGGTCGCAATAGGTAGTCCATCTGGCCCCAATGAGGGCGGGCGGCTCCTGGGTGGCACGAGCGCGCCGATCGAAGCTGGGTAGAAGCGCGGAGTAGGCCTTCCACACCCTGAGCGCCACCCAGGATCTCTTGATCGCGCTGTCTCCGGCGAAACAAGACCTGGGTGGTGCCATAGGGCAGCGTCCCAGGCGCTACGACACGCATTTCCTCGTTGGGTCGGGCACACTGTCGGGGTGTATCGACCACCGGCGCAGGTCCCCCCAGAAACCAAATCTCACCTACCGTGAAGAACTCACCGACTAGGACGCACGCTCTGCGGCTCAGTGCCCATCGACGCGCTCGCAGAGCCTTCGCTGCCGGGGCGGCCGTTGCTCTGCTGTTCACAGCCACACCAGCCACAGCCGCCGCGCAATCGGCCCATGGCCAGCAAGGTGACACCATGGGGGGCACCGATACCGATAACCAGCCCAACACCCGCCAAGCCATCGATGTCGATGCCATTCTTGAGGTCACCGGCACTGCCGATGCGCAAGCGCTTCACGTGAAGCTGGCCGACGGCGCCGACGTCTTCTTGGCCAACACCGGCATCGACGGGGTAAGCGCCCCCGACGCTCAGAAGTTGGTGGGAGCGCTGGCTGCCGCCGACGCAGAGATAGCGCCTCTGTTCGAGCGAAACCCCGCACAACTCGATGCGGAGCGCAACGGTCGCGAAGCAGCAACAGGCGTTGCCCAAGTTGACCTCAACAACTGGCTGCGCGTCGAGGTTGGTAACCCGGCTGCGTCAGCGCGGTTAGTGGCCACACTCAATGCCATAGACGGCGTCGAGGCTGCTTTGCCCGAACCCGTCTTGGCCACCCCTTCTCTGGCCTTCGCTGCCCAGCCGGTGCTGTACGAGGCCGCCCAGCTCTACCGCGACCCCGCCCCTGTCGGAATCGATATCGACTACGCGCACACCATTGCGGGGGGCCGAGGCACCAACGTCAAAGTCACCGATATCGAGTTCAGCTGGACGTCCAGCCACGAAGACATCCCTGGCCTGGCAGACGCCTTGGTGCCGAACGGGACGCCGGAGTATCCCGCTGCAGGAGCCAACCATGGCACTGCGGTAGTCGGTGTCCTCGCCGCAACTGAAGACGCGAAAGGCGTCAGTGGGCTGGCCCCCAACGCCCAGTTGGCGCTCATCAACTCCACGGTGATTCCCGCCTCTGGCGATGGCCTAGCCAACGCAATCGACCTCGCCGCCGCCAGCGGCAGCGCAGGCGACGTGATACTCATCGAACAACAGCTTTGTCCAGTGCCTCTAAGCGGCGCTGTGTGCGCCCCGGGATGGTTACCTGTTGAATGGTGGCCGTCTTACCACGACGCCATCGTGGCGGCTGTTGGCTCGGGCATGACGGTTATTGAGCCGGCGGGAAATGGAGCGCGCAACGTTGATGACGCGCTAATCCTGCCCGACTCCGGCGCCATCATGGTTGGCGGTGGAAACCCTGAAGGCTGCACAACCTTGGGTGATCAGCCCGCCCGGGGACGGCTTGGGTTCTCAAACTATGGGCAACGCGTCGACGTACAAGCCCACGGCGCATGCGTCTGGACCACCGGTGCCGAGGGCGACCCCGTCGATGGGGGCGTGCCAGCGGAACAGCAGTACACGGCCTCGTTCTCGGGCACGTCTGCGGCCGCAGCCATCGTTGCTGGGGGATCAGCATCGCTGTCCAGCATCGCCGAACAAGCCGGCATCCCGTTGGCACCTTCGCAGCTCCGTGCGTTGCTGAGGGCCACGGGCACACCCCAAGACACCAGCGTCGACTCGCGCGACATCGGCCCCCAGCCAAACCTGCGGGCCGCCATAGAAGATCTCTTGGCCACAGCGCCAGCCGCCCCAGCAAACGATGCCCAAGCAAACGCCACCCTCGTGACGGCCTACCCCTCTGAGATCTCCCAGAGCACCGCGGGCGCAACCGTCGAGATTGCCGAACCCGTAGCCAGCTGTGGCGCAGCGTTCGACACGGTCTGGTTCCGGGTACAGCCCGAAGAGGATGCCACGGTGTCGGTCACGGCGACCGGGGCTGTCACCCGTCCGTCCATGGCCTTGTGGGCCACGCCACCCGGGCTACCGCTGGTGGAACGGGCATGCGTAGACGCAGGCACGGCTTCGGGCACAAGCTTGCTTGAGGTTGAAGTCACGGCGGGCCGCACCTATCTGGTGCAAGTCGGTGGCGTGGCGGACGGCGAGGTCACCCTGCGGTTCGACTCAGCCGAACTCGCTCCAGCCACGCCCGATTGCGACTTCAACGCAGACGGCTACGGCGATGCCGGCGTGGGGTCGCCAGGAGAAGCAATCAAAGGCCAAGCCAATGCCGGCGCAGTAACGGTCCTCTACGGCGGACCCAAGGGCAGCAAGGTCCAAGCCCCACAGCTCCACCGCAACAAGCCCGGCGTCGCAGGCAAGGCCCGCGCGCAAGAACGCTTTGGTCACGACGTCGCCTGCGGTGATCTCGATAACGATGGGTACAGCGACCTGGTTGTTGGGGTGCCAGGTCAAGCAAGGAAGTCCCGGGGCAACGCCGGCGCTATCCACGTGTTTTATGGCAGCTCAGCCGGCATCAGCACAGACCGAGACCGGATCTTCACCCAAGCCACCGCTGGGGTGCCAGGAAAGTCTGAACGCAACGACTGGTGGGGCGCAACCGTGGCCACCGGCGACCCCAATGGTGACGGCTATGACGAGATCGCTGTTGGCGCCCCCGGTGAGAAGCTCAAAAAGCGGGCGTTCGCAGGTGCAGTCACGGTCTTGACCGGGACCCCTGCGGGCACAAGCACAAGCGGTGCCTCGGTCATCCACCAGGGCAAACGTGGGGTGCCCAACAAGAACGAACCCGGCGACTGGCTCGGCTTTGCGCTTACGTTTGGCGACACGAATAACGACGGTTTCGATGAGCTCTACATTGGGGCCCCGGGTGAAAAGTTTGGGCGCGCCGCCAACGCAGGCATGGTCATTGAAGTCCCTGGTGGCCCAGGTGGGCTGCAGCGCAGCAACGCAAAAGTCATTAGGCCAGGCGCCGGGGTTGTTGAAAGCGCAGCTACCAAGGACGCTGGCTTTGGCTCGGCGCTGGTGGTGGCCGACCTCGACAACAACGGCATCGGCGACCTCGTCATTGGGGCCGCAGGCAGCCAACGCGACGAACCCGACGATGTTGCAGAATTTGGCGGCGACAGTTGGGTTGACGTGCTCCCGGGCACTAGCCAGGGCATTGGCCAGGCAGCCAGCATCGTGTTCGCGTTGGGCGAGCGTGGCGTAGCTGGCGAAGCAGGCAGCGGTGGCGGATTCGGTTTTGCGCTCGCCGCTGCTGATCTTGACGACGATGGTGCTTACGAGCTCCTGGTCGGCGCTCCAGGTGCAGACGATGTGGGCGCGCTGGTGACTATCACCTTTGGGCGGAGCTTCGAGGTTCTGGCTTCTGAGTTCATCGACCAAGACAGCAAAGGCATCTCGAGCAAGACCCAACGAGGCGACGCCTTTGGGTCCTCGGTCGGGGTCACCGACTTCTTCGGGGACGGCTTCGGGGCTGTGCTGGTAGGCGTCCCCGGAGAAGACGTCGCCAAGCGCAAGGACGCAGGGGTGTTCGTGGTTGTCCCGGGTTCGCCAAGTGGCGTCGACACAACGGCATCGGTGACGATGAGCCAACGCACCAAGGGCGTGGGCGGCAAGCTCAACGCTGGCGACCAGCTCGGTTGGTCCTAGAAAGCTGGCGATCGGTGCCGCGTGTCGGCGATCTGCAACTCGCCACCCCTATCCAGACATTCTTCTAAGCGTTAGGGTTTTGGGCGGGACCGGTGCGGGACCGGTTCTGGAATGGCGAGGAAACCATGAACAGGTATCAGTACCGCAGGGCTCTGGTAGCCCTATTTGGCGTTTTGGCATTGCTTGGAGTCGCCTGTAGCGGCGATGACGATGACAGTACGGCGACCGAAACCACAGAGCCGAATTCAACAGAGGAGCCCGCGCCCTCCCCAGCCCCGGAGGTCACCGAGGAGCCGGCACCAACCGAGGCTCCTGAAGCAACTGAAGAGCCTGCTCCGACTGAGGCACCCCAACCCACAGAGCAACCCGAACCGACCGAGGAACCCGCAGAACCCGAACCAACCGAGGTACCCGAAGCCGTGCGGGGTGAGATCGCTGAGTCATTTGTTGGGGCAGTGTTGGCTCAACACTCTGGCGATCCAATCGGAGGCGAGGTGAAGGTCTACTGGAACAACGGCAGCAATGGCACCCTGATTGCGCTGTATCACGGAGAGGGCATGGCCGATCTAGAGGGCCTCTGCCCGGGCAACTCACTGCAGACTGCCAGCGGCTTTGAGTTCGTGACGAACACCCCAGCAGCACCGGGCGCGTGTGACGATTTCCCCACCCCCACCGCGTCGTTGCGGGTCTGCACTAGTGCGGTCGTCCTCTACGAAACCGCTATCCCTAATGACAGCGAAGGCACCTTGTGGGGGTCGCTCGAATGGCGCGGTGCCGACGGCGCCATTGTGGGGATGACCAGCCAGTCGGTGAACACACCTGGAACTCCCGAGATCGACTACGCAGCTGACGCGTATGACCTGTCGGCCATGTTTACGATTGACGGCAGCACTGAAATCACCTGTGATCCGCCGGTGTCATAGGCTCGAACCCACGCTCGATCCAGCAGGTGATGGCGGATGACCCCGCCCTCGGGCGGGATCGTGAGACTTAGACGAGCGCGCCGTCGACCTTTTCGGTGGCGTCGTCTTCGCTGACGTCGAGGGCAAAGCTGAGTTCGCTGACAAGGACGCTACGGGCCTTGTTGTAGAGCGTCTTCTCGCCGGCTGAAAGGCCCTTCTCGCGGTCGCGCAAGGCGAGGTTACGAACAACCTCTGCTACTTGGTAGACATCGCCAGACTTGAGCTTCTCTTGGTGGTTCTTGAAACGACGGCTCCAGTTGGCGGGCTCGCGCACGTCGCGGCGTTGGAGGACCTCAAAGAGGTCTTCGACGTCTTCGCCGCTGATGGGCCAACGCATGCCGACCTCTTCGGCTTTGTCGACAGGGACCGAAAGCATCATCTCGCCGTGCGCCATGCGCAAGACCAGATAGTCGGTCTTCTCGCCAAAAACCTCTTTGGTTTCGGTCTTCTCGATAATGGCTGCCCCGTGGTGGGGGTACACAACGCGATCGCCTGCCTTGAAAGCCATGAATCTCCCTGACGTTTCTTGAACCGTAAGGATGCCATTTCTTGCGCGCAATCGCACCTTGAACGCGTGATACCTGTAACTGTCACACCAGCTCATTAGGGTGGTTCACATGGCTGAAGACAGCGTCGCCCCACGAGGCACAAAAACATCGGCATTTGGCGCCGGGCGGCGCGAGAGCCACGATGCCTCAGAGTTCTATGCGCGCTTCACCCCGCCGGCGATCTCCGCAGATGCCACGGTCCACGGCCCGGTCCCTCATTTGGGGCAAGGCGAGTGTTTCTTGGGCAGCGCCACAGACATGTCTCAATTGCCAGACAACAGCGTTGCGTTGGTGGTTACTTCGCCGCCGTATTTTGTGGGCAAAGAATACGAACTCGCCGTTTCTGCTGACCCCGACGGCAACGCCGACCGCATCCCCACCACCTACCTCGACTTTTTGCACATGCTGCGAAACGTGTTTGCCGAGTGCAACCGGGTGCTCGAGCCGGGCGGGCGCATCGCCATCAACGTTGCCAACCTCGGCCGCAAGCCCTATCGCAGCCTCTCGGCAGACGTCATCAGCATCTTGCAGGACGATCTCGGCATGTTGTTGCGCGGCGAGGTCATCTGGCAAAAGGGCAAAACATCGTCGGGATCGTGTGCCTGGGGTTCGTTCGCCAAAGCGGGTAACCCCGTGCTGCGAGATGTTACCGAGCGGGTCATCGTGGCCAGCAAGGGCCGTTTCGACCGGGCCATCTCAGTGGCCGAGCGCAAGAAGCGTGGCCTGCCCTGGGAGTCCAAGATTCCCAACGACGAGTTTGTCGACGTCACCCGAGACGTCTGGGAGATAGATGCAGAGTCCGCTACCCGTGTGGGTCACCCTGCTCCTTTCCCGGTAGAGCTGCCCAGGCGGCTCATAGATTTGTACACCTACGTAGACGACATCGTGCTCGACCCGTTCGCGGGGTCTGGTACCACACTGGTTGCTGCGGCTCGCACCGGCCGGGTGGGTGTTGGCTATGACCTCGAACCCGAATATGTCGAGCTCACGAAGAATCGTGTGGCCCAAGAACGCGAACGGCGCACCAAGATCTCCCACGTCGAGACCGGGCTGGCCGAGCAACAAGAACTCGAGCTTCAAGTCGAGCTCATGGCCGACCTCAGCCACGACGAACGCCAAGAGCACTTCCAGTCGCGGGCGGTGAGAGAGGGCAAGAAGGCCCAAGACATCGCCCAGATTCAACTCGAAGAAGCCGGGTTCATCGTCGACCAGAAAGCCAAGGTGCGCTCGGTTGGGTTGCAGTTCAACTTCCTGGCCACCTCCGCCGATGGCGCAGCGCAGTGGTACATCGACGTCTCCGGGGCATTCACCACGTCCCGACCTGGCCTGTTGAGAACCGACACCCTGTGGAAGCTGCTTGGGCGGGTCCACGTGCTCAAGTCCGACGACCCCACGCACAAGGTGCTTGTGGTTACCTCAAACCTGCCCCGTCGCAACAGCGAAGGCGATAAGGCCTTACGAGCTGTTGGTCCCGCAGGTGTCTTCGACGTTGTCGAACTCTACGACCCCGCTGGGTTAGCTCGCCTCAAAGCCTACGCTCAGGGCCAAACGACGCCGTTGGTCGGTTTCTGGTCCGAGTCCGACCTCGAACGACTCGGGGTCTAGGTCATGCCGGGGGCGGCCTACGCCGTTGTTCGCTCCGACCCACCCGACGTCTACCTGGCCGACGATGTCGAAGTGCTGGCCAGGGTGCTCGCCCTCGAACTCGTGGCCAGAGCCGACCCGGCCCAACTGAAGCCAGGGGTAGCAG
>JAUIIS010000175.1 GCA_030431575.1 Acidimicrobiia bacterium
GTCCCGGAGTGTGCAACATGGTGATCTCTGTTCCACCCACCTTGATGACCTGACCATCGCGGAGATGGTCGTCCACTCGCCGGTCGGGATACACCATCTCCCACAGCATGGTGTCGTCGGGATGGAGCCAAATCGGCGCGCCCGTTTCGTCGGCTAGCGCAGCGGCCGCGTTGATGTGGTCGTTATGGGCATGCGTGCAGATGACCGCTTTGACCCGCCGATCTCCCACCCCCTCAAGGATCGGCCGATGGTCGTGGGCAGCATCAACGATGACGACCTCGCGATCGTCGCCCACGATCCAGATGTTGTTGTCGACGTCGAAGTCTTCTCCGTCGAGTGAGAAAATGCCTGACGTCACTATGTGGTCGATCACAGCACGACAACCGATCGAAGGACTTCGCCGGCTTCCATCTTGTGGAACGCAGCCTCCACCTGGTCGAGGGCAATGGTCTCAGACACAAAGCCGTCGAGGTTGAGGCGACCTTGAAGGTACAGATCTATGAGCATGGGGAAGTCTCGGCTCGGTAGGCAATCTCCGTACCACGACGACTTCAACGCGCCCCCACGTCCAAACACTTCGATGAAGGGCAACTCGACGGTCATGTCTGGCCTGGGGACGCCAACAAGCACAACTGTGCCTGCGAGGTCGCGGGCAAAGAAGGCCTGCTTGTAGGTCTCGGGAAGCCCAATGGCTTCGATGACCACGTCGGCGCCGTTGCCGTTGGTGAGCTCGCGGATGGCTTCGACCGGATCGACCTGAGAGGAGTTGATGGTGTGAGTGGCACCGAACTCTTTGGCCCACTCAAGCTTCTTGTCGTCAATATCGACCGCAATGATGGTGTGGGCGCCAGCGACCCGGGCTCCCTCGAGTGCAGCGTTGCCCACGCCTCCGCAACCAAACACGGCCACCGAGTCGCCGCGGCCAACCTGGCCGGTGTTGATGGCGGCACCAATGCCTGCCATGACGCCACAACCAAGCAAACCGGCGGCCTCAGCGCCGGCCTCAGGGTTCACCTTGGTGCACTGCCCAGAAGCCACGAGCGTCTTTTCTGCGAACGCCCCAATGCCCAGCGCCGGGCTAAGCTCGGTGCCGTCGAGCAGGGTCATCTTTTGTGTGGCGTTGTGGGCCGCAAAGCAGTACTGCGGGCGACCACGACGACAGCTGCGACAGTCGCCACAAACAGCGCGCCAGTTCAGGATCACAAAGTCACCTGGGGCAACGTCGGTTACGCCTTCGCCGACGGACTCCACCAGACCTGCGGCTTCGTGACCAAGGAGGAAGGGGAACTCGTCGTTGATGCCACCCTCGCGGTAGTGGAGGTCGGTGTGGCAGACGCCGCATGCTTGGATGGCAACAACGGCCTCGCCAGGCCCAGGGTCGGGGATGACAATGGTCTCAACGCTTACTGGGGCACCGACGCTCTTCGCGACGACTCCTCGAACCTCTTGTGGCATCTCTCTAGCTCCCTTTGGCCTACTGTCCCTGGCGTAGCTCATTGCGGGCCCGCCGTGTGCGGATCCACACACCTAGGGACATTAGCTGAGGGGCTGGGTACTGGGTGGACGCAGGTACAGCATGGGATCCACCGGCGTGCCCGCCAAGCGCACTTCAAAGTGCAAGTGAGGTCCGGTTGAAAAGCCAGTCGAGCCTACAAAGCCGAGCAGCTCGCCTTCGGCGACGCGTTGTCCCACGTTCACCGCATCAGCGGTCATGTGGGCGTAGAGCGTGGCAATGGTGTTGCCGTGGTCGACGACGACCACGTTGCCGTAGCCGCTCGTGGGTTCGGCCAAGACAACGATGCCTTCAGCCGACGCCAGGATGGGGTCACCAGCGTTGCCCGACATGTCGATTCCTGCATGCAGGCGAGCGTCTCCAAAGATCGGATGGACGCGAGGCCCAAAGGGGCTTCCCATCACCGTGTTCTCCAACGGCATGGCCAGCAGCCCCACACTCACCGCCGGTGGCTCTTGGCCGGCTTGTGAGACACGAAGGGCCTCGCCAATCGATCCCCCACCGGCGCCCTGAACCCGCAGCTGCTCTGCGTAGTCCTGCTTGCGGCTCTGGATCTCGGCAATGCGTTCGGCTACGGCTTCGGCTTCGAGTTCAGCTTCGCTGACCAAACGGGCCTGCTCGTTCAACAACGTGCCCACCGTCGATTCGATCTCCGCGACGTGGTCTGCGGTGTCGGCGGCTTCGGCCTCGATGCCCGCAACCACTGCGCCCAGCGCATCGACTGCGTTGCGTAGGCTCTCGACCCGGTCGACCTGGTCGAGCTGGGTGCCAAGCACGGCGCTCGCATATTCCTGGGCGGTCTCTAGTGCGCTGTAGTCCTCGAGGTCGAGCATTGCGGCCGATGTAGCCGCTTCCACCTGTCCGCCGCCGATGTAGGCCTCAACTGCTTGGGTGCGCAGCAAGTCTTCTTCGGTCGCAAGCACCGCAGCGACATCGTCCATGCCCTCTTTGGCGGTGGCGGCCCGAATCGCAGCGAACCCGGCGTCGGCTTTGGCGGCAGCGAGGCGCAGCTGCACTTCTCCCATCCGGGCGCGCAGGTCAAGGAGTTGGAGCCGAAGCGTGTCGAGGACGTCGAGCGCCTCGGCGAGTTCGGCTAGGGCTTCAGCTTCTTCGGCTGCGGTTGCTTCAAAGTCTGCGACCAAAGCGTTGAGCTGGGATTGGCCAATGCAGCTTGGATCGTCGGCGTTGGGAGCAAGGTCGACTTCATTGGCACCACAGCGTGGCGCAGGGGTGCACGTTGGCTCTGCCCCATCTTCACCGTCCGATACCAGGCCGCCCGTGGCCGATTCTTCGCCGTCGCCGGTGGTGGGCGGGTCGTCGGGTCCGCAGACCGGGAGTTCGTCGTCTTTCTTCTTCTTCTTTTTCTTCTTGGTGTCCTTCGCTACCTCGTCCGCGGCGTCGGCATCGTTGACGCCGGAATCGACCTCGGCATCAACGCTGTCGGCTGCGGGCTCGTCTTGGCCCCACGCACTGTCGGGCGCGCCGATGGCCACCACTGCGCCCAGCAGGACTGCGACGAGTCCTGCCGAGCAGGCTTGTTTGAGGGACAACAGGTTCGGCGGCACTGCTCAGCAATCGGCTTATGGGGGCAAAAGCTGACCCACCAAGTAGCCCCAAGTAGGCCATCTGGCCCACGTCGGTGAACCTTTGTTTCTTGGGTGTACAACGCCGGCGGCTGGTCGCCAATGGCGTGCAGCACGAACCGCTTAGACGTCGAGCCAGCGGTAGGCGGCAATAGCGGAGCCGACAGCACCAACAGCGGCGCCAATGCCCATGAGCAGCAGGGCAATGCCCCATACCTCGCCGGAGTCGACGGCGAAGCTCTGCAAGATATTGAGCACGTTGTCACTGGCCAACCAGCGCGCAAAGGCGCGGTTTGCGCCGTAGACCGCGCCGGATCCCATGGCTGCACCCATAATGCCTTGTGCAGTGCCTTCAAGCATGAACGGCACCAAGATGAACCAGTTGGTGGCACCAACCAGCTTCATCACCTCGATCTCTCTTCGGCGCGCAAACATTGCCATCCGGATGGTGTTGAGGATCAACAACAGCCCCGTAGCCAGCAAAATGATGCCCGCCACCAGCACAATCCAGCGAACGACATCGGTGGCGCGCTCTATCTTTCGGATCTCTTCGGTAGCCCTGATAACGCGACGGACGCCAGGTTCATCTTCGAACGAGCGCGCCAAAACCTCGACTTGTTCGGCATCGAGTTCGGTTGGCACGACGCGATAGGACGGCGGCAAAATCTCTGGGGTCACCAGATCGGTGATCTCAGGAGTGTTCGGGAAGAAGTCGTTGCTGAACTCTTCGTACGCCTCTTGTTGGGTGACGAAGCGGTAGCGGTCGATGGCACCGGGAACCTGGCGCTCCAACATCGACTCGATGCGTTCTTGTTGGGACGTAGAACGATCGGGCTGTAAGAAAATGATGAACTCGACGCCATCTTCCCAGCGGTCGGTGGCGTTGGAGACACCCTTTTGCAACAACAAAGCCACACCAAGAAGAGCCAACGACACAAAGACGGTGAGCACCGAAGCCACCGTGAGTGTCAGGTTTCGACGAAGGTTGCGGCCGGTTTCGCGAATGACGTAGTCGAATTTCAGAGCCATCGGGACCACCTGGGTCGGGGCGTGTCAACGCTGTGGGGGAAGAAGTCGCAGGAATGCACTAGTACACGCCGCGGACTTGGTCTCGAACAATCTGGCCCCGGTCGAGTTCGATGACGCGCCGGCGCATGGTGTCAACAATGCCGCGATCGTGAGTGGCCATGACCACTGTTGTCCCGGTCTTGTTGATGCGATCAAGAAGGCGCATGATGCCCACAGAAGTTGCAGGGTCGAGGTTTCCGGTTGGTTCGTCGGCCAACAAAATGAGGGGCCGGTTCACGAACGCGCGGGCGATGGACACCCGCTGTTGCTCGCCGCCGGACAGCTCATGAGGCAGGTTGTGCATCTTCTTTTGCAGACCAACTAGCTCCAGAATTGCTGGCACCTGCGTCTTAACCACGTGCTTCGGGCGGCCAATAACCTCAAGGGCAAAGGCCACATTCTGCGCCACGGTCTTGTTTGGCAGCAGCTTGAAGTCTTGGAAGATCGAGCCAATGTTTCGTCGTAGGTACGGCACACGCCAGCGGCTGAGCCGACCAATGTCTTTGCCAGCGACAAAGATTTGACCCTTGTCTGGGTCTTCCTCTTTGTTCAACAGGCGCAAGAACGTGCTCTTTCCCGAGCCAGATGGTCCAACCAAGAAGACAAACTCGCCCTTCTGGATATCGCAGCTGGCTTCGTGGAGGGCAAGCACTTCGCCCTTGTAGACCTTGGTAACTGATTCGAGCTTGATCATGATGAGAGGTGCTCGGCGCGCGCCAGTTGGGGGTAACGGGGGGCGTTCCGGGCGAAGACAGATCTTACTACTGCCATAGTGCGATCAGGTGGCGCCATGACCTGTTAGGTGTCCTCGGCCGGGGCGTCGGCACCGCCGCCGCGCAGCCAAACCAAGTACGCCTCGATGAACGGGTCAAGGTCGCCGCCCAGCACCCCATCGACTGCGCCCACTTCGTAGTTGGATCGGAGGTCTTTGACCATCTGATACGGCTGCATGACGTAGGAGCGAATTTGGCTGCCAAAGCCGACCTTCTTGGACTCGCCACTGATGGCAGCGAGTTCGTCTTCGCGTTTCTGGCGCTCCAAATCAAGCAGACGCGCGGCGAGCATTTGCATGGCGCGGTCTTTGTTTTGGTGCTGGCTGCGCTCGTTTTGGCACGACACCACAACGCCTGTAGGCAGGTGTGTGATGCGTACAGCCGAGTCGGTTACGTTGACGTGTTGGCCGCCGGCGCCCGAAGATCGATACGTGTCTATCCGCAGCTCGGTTTCATCGATATCGACCTCATTAGAGACCTCCTCGAAGAATGGCACCAGGCTCATGGACGCAAACGCGGTTTGGCGCTTGGCTTCCTTGTTGAACGGCGAGATGCGCACGAGTCGGTGTACGCCATGTTCGGACTGCAACATGCCATAGGCGCGTCTGCCCCGGACAATGAACTCCGCAGAGCTGATGCCGGCCTCTTGACCCTCGTTGATCGAGGTGATCTCGAAGTCGAAGCCTTTGCCCTCGGCCCACCGCTTGTACATGCGTAGCAACATGTCGGCCCAGTCTTGGGCGTCGGTGCCGCCCTCGCCCGACTGGATTTGGCATACGGCGTCGGATTCGTCGTGCTCACCGGTGAACAGCGACCGCAGCTCGAGTTCATCGAAAGCCTTGGCGACTTCCGCCAGCGTCTCAAGGATCTCGGTGTCGAGTCCAGAGTCGCTTTCTTCGGCAGCCAGTTCACTGAGCGTTTCAGCGTCTTCGATTTGGCTTGTCAACCGGTCGAACATGTCGGTGTCTTCGGTGACCTCGGCTAGCTCGCGGTTGACCTTGCGGGCGCGCTCCATGTCGTCCCAGAGATCGGGCTGAGCGGCCTGGTCTTCGAGCTCTATACGGCGATCGCGAATCTCCTCGATCCGCAGATACTGCTCTGCTTCTCCAAGGCGCCGACGCGCTTCGGACAACTGGTCAGAAAGGTCAGCCATGTTTGGGTGCGACTACTTGCCGTGGCACTGTTTGAACTTCTTACCCGACCCACACGGGCAGGGCGCGTTACGTGGCGTCTTCTCCATCTCGGACTTCACGATGGGGGTGCGGCTGGACACCACATTCTCTTCAACGATCTTGGGGGCATCGTCGACAGCGGCGGTGACCTTGGCTGCGGTCTCGGGGGAAGCTGCGGCCGCAGCTGTCATAGACGCGACACCATCTGAGCCAGGCTCGGGGCCGGATTCTTCGACGTCGGTGGCGACCGCCTCGTCTTTGGCTGGCGCCTGTTCGCTCTCGTCGTTGACCTGAATGTGGGTGATGTATTTAACGAAGTCCTGGGCGATTGAGGCCATCATGACCCCGAACATTTCGAAGCCTTCGCGTTGCCACTCGGTCAGCGGATCCTTCTGGCCCATTGCTCGCAGGTGGATACCTTCTTTGAGGTAGTCCATCTCGTAGAGATGCTCACGCCAGCGCTGGTCAATGATGCGCAACATGACCTGGCGCTCGATCTGGCGCATGGCGTCGACCCCGATCTCGGCCTCGCGTTCTGCGTAGAACGCCACGCCTTGAGCCATGGTGAATTCGTAGATGGCATCTGTGGTGGTGAAGTCCACCAGGTCGCCTTCAACAAGCTCGTTTGGCCACAAGGTGTTGAGCTCGGTAGCCAACCCATCGAGGTCCCATTCTTCTTGGTAATCCGACACGCAATGCGTGGAGATTGTGGCGTCGATGGCTTCGGCCAGATACTCGAGTGCTTCGTCTCGCAGATCGGCGCCCTCGAGGATCTGTTCGCGTCGAGCGTAGATAACCCGCCGCTGTTCGTTCATGACCTCGTCGTATTTGAGAACGTTCTTGCGGGTCTCTGCGTTGCGTTGCTCGACGGTGTTCTGCGCTCGCTCGATGGCTTTGGTTACCATCTTGGAGTCGATCGCCATGTCGTCGGGTAACGCTCGCTTCATCACCCAATCCATGGCGCCCGTGGCAAACAGGCGCATGAGTTCGTCTTCAAGCGACAGGTAGAACCGAGACTCGCCGGGGTCACCCTGGCGGCCAGAGCGGCCCCGTAGCTGGTTGTCGATACGGCGGCTGTCGTGGCGTTCTGTAGCCACCACATAGAGGCCACCCAGGGCCTTGACCTTTTCGGCTTCGACGCTGCAGTCGGCCTCGTACTTTGCGAGCAGCTCCTCGAAGCGGGCCTGGCCCTCTTCGCTTTGGAGGTCGAGCCCTTCGGCAACAACATCTGCCTCGGCCAGAGCTTCGGCGTTGCCGCCCAACACAATGTCGACACCACGGCCAGCCATGTTGGTGGCCACCGTTACCGAGCCGAGGCGCCCGGCCTGGGCAACCACGGCTGCTTCTCGGGTGTGCTGTTTGGCGTTGAGGACTTCGTGGGGGATGCCGTTTTTTTCCAGCAAACCGGCCAACAGCTCGGACTTTTCGACCGAGATCGTGCCCGCCAACACGGGTTGGCCAGCCTTGTGCCGCTCGACGATGTCATCCATCACCGCACCAAACTTCGCTTGCTCGCCGCGGAAAATGAGGTCGACCTCGTCCTTTCGGACAATGGGCTTGTTGGTTGGGATGGGAACGACGTGGAGGCCGTAGGTGTTGTAGAACTCGGCT
>JAUIIS010000176.1 GCA_030431575.1 Acidimicrobiia bacterium
CAATACCTCGCTAACCACTAGACCTAGCTCGCCCTTGGTGACCACAACCCAATCACCAGTGGCCGGGGCCACGACGTCTTGCGCCCGGTTGCTGTCTGAAAGGGCCCGAATGTCGCCGTCAAGCGTGATGACATCGACCTCGCCGCGGTCGACCCTGCGGACACGGCCAACACCCGGTGGCGGCGGCCCGGATTGGTAAGCTTGCCAGCCAACAATGTCTAGTGTCGTCGGGTGTTCGGGCGTGCTCACCCGGGTTCAGTTCTTGTCTGTGACGCCAACAGCATGCACCCATCTTGGCGCACCGTTGCCAAGTACCAAACTCCAAGGAACTGATCCGGCTCAACCAGCGTTAAACCAATGCATCTACTTCCTGATACATCACCATGACTGACACAGCACAACCCTCTGCCCCCAGCGCCAGCGAGACCTCGTCTCGGCCTTCGGTACCTGAAACCACGAAGCCAATCCCGGTGCTTCATGCCGCGTTGGCAGGTCTACTCGCCGCAGGTGCAGCACTTGCCACCGGAGAAGTCCTTTCGGGGTTCTCGCAGAAAATCCCTTCACTCGTAGTGGGTGTGGGTGAGATCTTTACCGATGAAACGCCCGGCGGTGTTGTTCGTTGGAGCATCGACACGTTCGGTACCAGCCAAAAGACATTGCTGATCTGGGGTATCAGCATCGCGGCGCTCATCGTCGGTGCCATCCTTGGCATTGCCTCTCGCACAAACCCGCGTACCGGGGTGATTGGTTTCGCCGCATTCGGACTGCTTGGGGGGTGGGCCGCGTCTCGGGCGGCCCTCTCCAACAACGCACTTTCTTGGTTTTCGGCCGGGCTGGCGGCGATCGTGGGCATCGTCGTGCTGCGCCTGCTTCTGGCGAGACTTCCGCTCAAAGCAGTGCCTGAGGGCGCCAACCCGGTGTTTGCCACGTCGCAACGCCGAGCGTTCTTTGGCATTGTTGGCGGGGCCGCGTTCTGGGCCGTCTTTGGGACCGGACTAGGACGGGCACTTCGCCGAGGCCAAAACGTCGAGGCCGCGAGGGATCAGATCGCAGCATCGTTGGGCGTCGATCCGGCTGCTGCTCCAACCTCGGTGACGCTGCCTGGGTCGTTGGACGACGTCCCTGGCATCAGCCCGCTGGTTACTCCGAGCGACAACTTCTATCTCATCGATACTGCGTTGAGGAAGCCCCAAGTCGACCCGGCCACGTGGTCGATGAAGATCACAGGCATGGTCGATGAGGAGATCGAATTCACCTACGACGATCTCGCGGCGATGGACCAGGTCGAAGAAGTCATCACCCTGTCGTGCGTATCCAACGAGGTGGGTGGTGGCTTGGTTGGCAACGCGATCTGGACTGGTGTCCGGTTGGACACCCTGCTCAACATGGCCGGTGTCCAAGAGGGCGCAACCCAGGTGGTGGGGCGCTCTGTCGATGGCTGGACCGGCGGATTCCCCACCGAAATCGCGTTGGACGGACGCCCAGCCATGGTGGCGCTCACCATGAACGGCGAGCCGCTACCCGTGAAGCACGGGTTCCCCGCTCGGCTGGTGGTCCCTGGCCTGTACGGCTATGTGTCGGCAACCAAGTGGTTGTCCGAGATCCAACTGACCACGTGGGAAGACTTCGATGGCTACTGGATTCCCCGTGGCTGGTCCAAAGAGGGCCCTATCAAGACCCAATCACGTATCGATGTCCCCGCCAATGGCACCACGGTGCCTGCGGGCCCAACTGCGATTGCCGGTGTGGCGTGGGCGCCGCACCGCTCGGTCTCCAAGGTCGAAGTTTCCTTCGATGGCGACACCTGGTTCGACGCCCGTCTCAGCGACGAGCCCTCCAGCAATGCTTGGCGCCAGTGGGTGTACGAGTTCGATGCCCCGGCTGGCGACCACGTGGTGGCCGTGCGGGCGACCGATGGCGAGGGCAATACCCAAACGCCCGAACGCACGGCGGTGGCGCCCGATGGAGCCACCGGCTGGCACACCATTGCGTTCCGTGCGCAGTAGCCAAACGCAGACGAACCCCTAGTTCTTGTGCAGGTCTTGGTTGAGGCCTTGCCAGCTCGAGCCGCTCTTGCGGGCCCGGGCTTCGACCGCTCCCGTCTGTGAGTTCTGGATGTACATGAGACCATCGTGGCCTGACAGCTCTTTGGCTTTCACGACGGTGCCATCGGGTGTTGTTACCAACGTGCCCGCGGTGACATAGCAGCCTGCGGCCACGATGCAGTTGTCGCCAAGGGAAATGCCGATGCCGCCTTGCGCTCCAATAAGGCAGTCCTTGCCCACCGAGATCACTTCGGTTCCGCCGCCGGAGAGCGTCCCCATGATGGACGCGCCGCCGCCCACGTCGCTGCCGTCTCCCACCACGACGCCAGCAGAGATGCGGCCCTCCACCATGGAGGTGCCCAAGGTCCCGGCATTGAAGTTGCAGAAGCCGTTGTGCATGACGGTTGTGCCCTCGGCGAGGTGCGCACCCAACCGGACACGGCCGCCGTCGGCGATACGCACGCCAGAGGGTGTGACGTAGTCGAGCATGCGGGGGAACTTGTCGACGCCATTGACTACCACGTTGTGGCCCATGGCGCGCAACTGGCCGCGCTTGAGCTCAAAGCCCTCCACCTCGAACGGGCCAAGGTTGGTCCACACAACGTTGGTGAGCTTGCCGAAGATGCCTTCCACGCTCACGCCATGCGGAGCGACCAGGCGCGTGGAAAGCAGGTGGAGGCGCAGGTAGGAGTCGATGGGGTTGATGGGTGCATCATCCAGCGAGCCAATGAAGCTGGCGACCACCAGGCGCTCTCCGCCTAGCGGTGGTTCGGCATCGAGCATCGAACGCATGACACGCGCCGCTGCCAGGTTTGGGTGCGGGACAGCAGCGTAAGACTCGGCTGGAGCGCAGATTTCGATGAATTGGTCCACCTGTTCGGCGGTCATCTCAAAGGTCTCGGTACCGCTGCGGTAGCCGGTGGCAGTGGCCAACGCTGCGGGCACGAACGCGTTGGTCGCCAGGTTGGGTTGGGGATACCAGACGTCGAGAATGTCGCCGCTGGGTCCCTTTGTGGCCACGCCCATGCCATAGGCGGCAGGGCGCTGCCAGTCGCCAAGTGCAGCCTCGAGCTCGTCCGAGGCAGCGTTGATTTGTTCGAGAGTTGTATATCCAGGCACAGCAGAACACTACTGGCCCCAGCTGACATTTTGGCCAGAAAGCGACGCATGGCGTCCCCCTCAGTTGCCCTTAAGGGGCCTAGCGGATAGGTGAGCGCAGCTAGCCGAGACGGCAGGACCCTGGGCCCGAGCGGCCCGGCCCGCAGGGCCAAGAGCGGGGAACGGCGTAAGGACCTGTGCGGTGACTATGGCCTATCCGCGCAGGTCCGAAGCCGAGTTAGCTCCCAGCACGTGTGGCTGGTTTCAGACGGCTGCACGGAATCTTCACATCCCCGGCGGGACTTCTCCACGTTCGGTCCGTACTCTCGTCTCCTAATGACCGCCACGATCCTAATCATCGAAGACGACCCAGATCTCGCCAACCTGGTGGCTGCGAGGCTCCAAAGCGAGGGTTACGTCACCGAAGTAGCTCCAGATGGCGCCATCGGTGTTACCCGGAGCCTTGCCTTGAGGCCGGACCTGGTCATTCTCGACTTGATGCTGCCGGGACTTGATGGCCTGGAGGTTTGCCGGCAGATTCGAGCTGTCCAAGAAACCGCCATCATCATGTTGACCGCAAAAGATAGCGAGAACGACATGTTGGTCGGTTTGGGTGTGGGTGCAGACGACTACATCGCTAAGCCCTTCAGCCCACGAGTCTTGACGGCGCGCGTGCAAGCCGTTCTGCGGCGCGTGCGAGCCACGCCGATCGAGCGCGATCGCTACATCCATGGCGACCTCGTCATTGACGAAGCAACCCGCACCGTCCGCAGGCAAGGCGAAGCCGTCCACCTGACTCCCACTGAATTCGACCTGCTCTGGGCACTGCTACTAGCCGACGGTGCGGTTCTCGCCCGCGAGCAGCTGCTTCAACAGGTCTGGGGCTACCGCATCATCTCCGGAGCGCGCACCGTCGACAGTCATATCCGCTCAGTGCGCCACAAGCTCGGCAATGGAGTCATCAGAACCGTCCACGGTGTCGGCTACGCATTGGAGCTTGGTTGATGAATGTCGCATCACCGCCCAAGCGTCCGCTACCGCTGCCCCAACGCGCCTTCGAATGGGCGGCCGCTGTATTTGACCGCATCATCCCTTTACGTCGCCTTCGGCCGCTCCAACGGTTGCCATCGATCAAGCTAAAGCTCACCGCAGTCATTCTGGCGGCCATCGCCGTCACGATCGCCGCTTCAACTGTGGCCTACTGGTTAGATCTCAAGCCTCGATTCGCCGTCGCCGCGTCGGTCATCGTGGCCCTCGCCTTGGTTCAGGTGCTGGCCCGAGGCATTACATCTCCGCTTCGGGCCATGACCGCAGCAACCGAGGCTCTCGCAGCAAATGACCTCACATACAGGGTGCCGGTACATGGCCACGACGAGCTGGCAACGCTTGGCTACGCCTTCAACAACATGGCAGAGCGTATTGAGGCGCTCGAAACCGAACGTAACGAGGTGCTCGCCAACATCAGCCACGACTTGCGTACGCCGGTAGCAGTCATGCAGGCAAGTATCGAAAACATGATCGACGGCGTCTCGAACACGGGGCGGTCCGAGCTAACGGTCATGCTCGCTCAAACCAAGAGGCTCGGCACAATGGTGAGTCAGCTCACCGAGCTTGCCAAGCTCGAAGCAGGACTCGCGCCGTCGGCTCTCGAAACGTTTGCTGTGCATGGTGTCCTTGTGGAGGTCGTGGCCGAGGCTGAGCAGCGCCAACCCAAGCCGCAAATCAAGCTTGTGTCACATGATGACGGCGTGATGGTGCGCGGCAGTGCCACGAACCTCCACCGGGTGCTGGCCAATGTGGTGGACAACGGCCTACGGCACAATCAAGAAAACCAGCCGCTTGAGCTCACAAGCACAGCCAGCAATAGCGTCGTTACCGTCGAGGTCCGAGACCACGGGCATGGGGTGGCACCAGCGGACCTTGAGCGGATGTTTGATCGATTCCGTCGGCTCGAGTCAAGCCGCTCCCCCGCCAGCGGCGGTTCCGGCCTCGGTCTGGCCATCGCCACCAGGCTCATCCACGAGATGGCCGGAACCATCAGGGCCTCCAATCACCCAAAGGGTGGGCTTGCGGTAACGATCACCGTCCCCATCGCACCTGCCTAAGCCCCAGACCCACCGACCGCAGCGGCAGCGGCCACTCCCACAAGATCGACTTTTACCTAAGGCGTTGCTTCGACGCGCCTCCAGCAAAGGATCTGCACGTGAATCCCACTAAGCCAACCCCTCCTCAATCTTCACCTCCAGCGCCCACGGGGCCCCTGCTGGCCCCTCCCCCGGTGGCGAACAGAGCACAGCCCAAACCCAGGAGACGATGGCCTCGTGGGGGCATGGACCACCACCCACTCGATCGGCGCGCGGTGCTCGCCGCCGGCGTGTGCGGGATCCTCCTCGATGCCGTGGTACGCGAGCTCGTCGGACTCGGCGTCGCAACACTCATCTGCAGCCTGGCCATTGGTCTTGCGATGTCCAAGCGGTTTCACGGCTTTTCCAGCTTGGGCCTGCTCGCCCTCGCCGCCAGCTTTGGCATGTGGAGCGCCATACGGGCGTCGCCTTGGCTCATCATAGCCAACCTCGTAGCCAGCGCCGTGCTCCTTCTGACGGCCAGCACCCTTTCCGATCATCGCCGGCTTGGGGCGTTGGGGCTGCAACGTTTCCTCGCCCAGCCGATCGACGTGGCGGTAGACCTGGCGGAGACACCCGCCTTTGTCGCCCGCGGGGCCATGTCCTTGCGTTCATGGCAACGTCAACGCATCCGCGAGGTCGTTCGAGGACTCGCCGTAGCAACGCCGGTGGTCGCGATGCTGGGCGCACTGTTGCTCGCTAGCGACGGACTCAGCCGCGCTCTGCTGGGCCAGTTGTCCCCGGAAGAGCCAATGAGCCATGCGTTCTGGGTCGGCGCCGGAGCCTTCTGTGTGCTTGCGCTCATACATCGAGCGTCACGCGAGACCGAGCTTGGGTCTCGTCCGCTGCCGTTCGTGCTCAGGCCCGCGGAGGCAACGGTAGTGCTGTGCGCTGTGACGTTCCTCTATTTTGTGTTTTGCGTCGTCCAAGTAGCGGGTGCGGTAGGGATCGCCGAAGCAGTCCTCGACGAGCCCGCCGACACAAGCGCATGGGTCCACCAAGGCTTCTTTCCGTTGCTTTGGGCAAGCACGCTGACCCTCGCCGTCCTGTTGGTGTTGGAGGTCTGCACCGAAGTCGGTTCTGAACGTCAACATCACCAGTTTCGGGTGCTCACCGCCATGACCTCGTTGGCAACCCTGGGCATCGTGGCGTCATCGTTGGTAAGAACCCTGACCTACGTGCATCGGTTTGGCCTCACCATGCTCCGGCTCTACAGCCTCCTGTTTGTGCTTTGGGTAGGGCTGGTGTTTGTGCTCTTTGCCCTTCGTGCGCTCGAAGTTGGCAGCTGGCGCGACCGCTTCGGACCTCTGTGCGCAGCTACAGCGCTCTGCGGATTGCACTTGTTGAATGCGATAAACCCAGAAGCAGTTGTGGTCCAATGGGCCGTCGATCATCCCGAGACTGTGGATATCGACTACCTGAGCCCACACAACCTTTCGGCCGATGCCCTCCCGACGCTTGTGGCGAACCTCGACCAGCTCGAAGAGGTCCAGGTCGCTGAGATCCTGCGCCAGTTCTGCGCGGGACACACGCCCGCTCAGCCGTCGCTAGCCGAGTGGAATTGGTCACGATCCCAAGCCAGTTCACTGCTCGCCGAGGTATGCGACTGACCCGCGGCCACAAACGACCGGTCTCGCGGCCCGGGCCTCCTAGGCTGCTGCTCGATGCACCCGGACGACCCGCACCTGAACCCCGAAGCTCGGTTGGCGCCCGAAGTCCTGTTCGCGGCGGGGGCCTTGTCGCAGTACATCGGTGCGGCCATTGCGGTGGGATTGTTCGACCAGATCGACGCCCCAGGCGTTGCATGGCTGAGGGTGACCGGCGCCGCCGCAATCTTGCTGGCATGGCGGCGGCCTTCGCTTCGCGCCTACACGCCGAAGCAGTGGGCATGGATCGTTGCCTTTGGCGTTGCGCTGGGCGCAATGAACCTCTGCTTCTATCTGGCCATCGAGATTCTGCCTTTGGGGACCGCAGTGGCCATCGAGTTCGCCGGGCCAATCGCGGTGGCGGCATTTGGGAGCAGGACCAAGCGGGCGGCCCTTGGCGTGGCGCTAGCTGCTGGCGGTGTGCTGCTACTGGCCGACGTAACGCCAGCGGGAGACATGCGGGGGGTGTTCTTTGCCATGGCGGCCGGAACGGCTTGGGCCGGCTACATCGTGTTTGGCCACCAAGTCTCAGCTATTGCCGACAACGCCGATGCGCTCGCCTTGGCCATGGGCGCTGGAGCGCTGGGAGTGGGCCTGGTTGGTGTCGGGCCAGCGGCGGACGCGACGGGCACGCCCACGCTGTTGTTGTTGGCTTTGGCCACAGGGCTGTTCTCGAACGTTGTTCCCTATGCCATCGACCAAGTGGTCCTACGGGTTG
>JAUIIS010000177.1 GCA_030431575.1 Acidimicrobiia bacterium
TTGGTCGCCGCTTCGAAGGCAATGATGGAATCGGCGTCAGTGCCAATGGCTTCGGTGACGACAAGGTCGGCTGCGTTGAGCACGATCTCGTTGGTGGCTTCGTGTATAGAAACGTCAATGGTGACCGTCCCAGAGAACGTCGCCTCGGCGAGGTCTGGTTCTAGGACGAGTGTGTAAGCGCTTGGCGTGACGCTTCGGGGGAGCCGATGAGGGGACGGGGCGGACACAACTTCCTTCGGGTCAAGATGGTGGGGCACTTGGATGGTACTGGCCACTCGGCGCTGGTGACGGTGACACACGCTGTTTGCCTAGGACAGTTCCTCGTTCGGTGGGTGCGTGCCGCTAAGGTCGTGCCCTTACGCGCCAAAGCGGAGGCATCCTCGTGGGTGAACAGCACTATGACGTCGTTGGTATCGGGAACGCGATCGTCGACGTAATCAGCCAAGAACCAGAGAGCTTCATAGCCGACAATGACCTTGTCAAAGGCGCTATGACGCTCATCGATACCGAGCGTGCCGAACGGCTCTACGCCAAGATGGCGCCCGCTATCGAGACCTCGGGCGGATCCGCTGCGAACACTATGGCGGGCGTGGCGTCCTTTGGCGGCAAGGTCAGCTACATCGGCAAGGTGCGCGACGACCAGCTGGGCACCGTGTTCGGGCACGACATTCGCGCTGTTGGGGTCGACTTCGATATGACCTCGGCTACCGATGGCCCGCCAACGGGGCGTTGCCTCGTGGTGGTCACCCCCGATGCGGCGCGTACGTTGAACACGTTCTTGGGCATCAGTTCTTTGCTCCACCCAAACGACGTCGACCTCGGCCTGGTGGCTTCCGCAAAGGTGCTGTATTGCGAGGGCTACATCTGGGATATCGACATCACCAAGCAAGCCATCCGCAAAGCCGTCGAAGCTTGCGGCGCTGCCGGCAACAAGGTGTCGTTCACGCTGTCCGACAGCTTCTGCGTGGAGCGCCACCACAGCGAATGGCTCGAACTCGTCGATGGCCCTATTGACATCTTGTTCGGCAACGACGATGAGATCTTTGCGTTGTACGAAACCAAAGATCTCGACACCGCAGTAGCCGCAGTTCAAGGCCGTTGCGAAATTGCCTGCATCACCCTCGGCGCCGAAGGCAGCCTTGTCGTTACCCCCCAAGAGGTCATCGAAATCCCCGCCGAACCGGTGGACAACGTTGTCGACACCACAGGAGCCGGCGACCTGTACGCGTCGGGTTTCCTCTACGGCTACACCCACGGCCTCGACCTCGCCGCCTGCGGCCACTTGGCATCCCTCGCCGCTGCCGAAGTCATCAGCCACCTAGGGGCCCGCAGCCAAGTTTCGCTCCACGACCTCGCCGTCTCCAAGGGCCTCCTGGCGCCCTAGCCGCTCCGTGTCTGGGGTCCGGTAAGTGTTGGTTTATCGGGTCGTTGGTGTGGGGTCGGGTGTGGTGCATTTCATTTCGTTCGGTGGGTGTGAGGCAGGTCTGCGCCGAAATGAAATGCACCACACCCGACCCCGTTGGGAAACGTGTGAGCATCGCAAGTTGTGCCGGTCCCGACGGTGAGTCTGTCTCGCCGGGCAGTGGGTAATCCGCAGCGCGAGTGAAGCCGGTGACGGAACGAGCCTCACGCCAAACCGAATTGGCGGTCTCCGGCGTCGCCGAGCCCGGGCATGATGAAGGCAGTTTCGTTGAGCCCGTCGTCGATGGAGGCGGTGAAGGTGTGGGCATCAAAGCCTTCGGCTTCGAATGCTTCGACACCTTCGGGGGCGGCGAGGACGCAGCACACGGTCATGTGGCCGGCGCCGGATTCGCGGAGCAGGTTGCAGGTGTGGATGAGGGATCCGCCGGTGGCGAGCATTGGGTCCAGAACGAGGACGCGTTTGCCGTCGAGGTCGTCGGGGACAGTATTGACGTAGGCGTCAGGGAGGAGGGTTTCTTCGTTTCGCTTGGCGCCGATGAAACCAACGCGGGCGTTAGGGAGGAGTTCTTGCGCGGCGTCGAGCATGCCGAGGCCGGCGCGCAAGATGGGCACGATGAGTGGCGGGTCGGCGATTTGGACGCCGCTGGCGGGGGCCATGGGGGTGTCGATGTCGATCTCGACGAAGGGTTGGTCTCGGAGTGCTTCGTAGATGAGGTACAGCGAGAGTTCGTGGAGGTTGCGGCGGAATCCGGCGCGTTTTGTGGCCCGGTTCCGCAGGCGGGTGAGGCGCTCGGCCACGAGGGGATGATCGACAACGGTTGTGGTGATCTAGACAGCATGCCCTACCAAGTACCATTTTGGCGATCTGGCCATGTGGTCAGGGTTGTCTTGTGGAGGTTCCTTGAGCGAGCGGCCGTTTGTATTTGGTGTTGATCTCGATGGTGTGTGTGGCGACCACACCAGCATTTTTCGTGAGATTGTGGCGAAGGAGAAGGGGGTCGACCCGGAATCGTTGCCCTTGGAGCGCCAGTGGAGCTTCGCCGAATGGGGTTTGAGCAATGACGAGTTTGAAGCCCTGCACGAGAAGGCGGTAGTGGACTACCGGATGTTCCGCGACATGCCCGTCATGGATGGGGTGGCCGAGACGCTGTGGCGGTTGTCTGATGAGGGGGTTTGGATCCGGATCATTAGTCACCGGCTGTATGTGAATTGGGGCCATGCGGTGGCTGCTGGCGATACGGCGGCGTGGCTGGATGCAGCAAAGATCCCTTACCGGGACTTGTGTTTCATTGGGGCGAAGTCGGCCATTGACGCGAACGTGTACGTCGAGGACGGGCCGCACAACATCGAGGCGTTCCACGCCGATAACCGCGAGGTCATCATCTTCGACCAGCCCTACAACCGTCATCTCGATGGGGTGCGTGCGAAGTCATGGGTTGAAGTTGAAGAGTTGGTGCTCGATGCGTTGGCTGCGTTTCGTGGTGCGGCGCAGCCTCAGCTCCCGGGTTTGGATGCTGGCGCCGATCGGCTGCTGCGCCGGCACACCGAGCGGGGCCAGTAGGCGGCAAGGGTCGGTGTGCCGGTTCGAGCGCTAACGATGTGCACGCTGAGTTGTGGGCACACCTCTAGGAGGCGCTGTAGGCCACGATGGGGAGGTCGTCGTAGGCAGCGGTGCCTGCGTCGAAGCTGCCCTCGAGGGGCGGCAGTTGGGTCTTGGTGTCGACGAACGTGTAGGCCACGGTCCCGGCTTCGGTGTCATAGCGCAGGGTGACGGCTGCGGTAGCGCCGTCGGTGCGTTCGATGCTGGCGGGGGCGCCCAGTGCTTGGAGCACCTGCCCAATGGTGAGGTCACGGTTGAATGGGCTCGAGAGGGCGCCGACTGGCACCGAGGTCACCGAGGTAACAGTGCCGTCTTGTACTTCGACGGTGATTTGTCGCGTACGGCTTTGCCAAGTGAACGTTCCGGCTTGTTTCCGGGTCTGAGGTTCGGGTGTGATGGCTGCATCGGGGCCTTCTGCGTCAGTCGTGTCGGCAGGGGTTTGGCTGGGGTCACTTCTGGGGGCAAAGGTGTCCGGGTTGGTGCCGAACGCGGCGTCCAGCCGTTTGGCGGCGTTGGCGAAGTCTTCGCCGATGCAAGCCCGGTAGCGGACGGGTTCGTCGTCTGGGGGAGTGGTGGCGCTGCGAGCGCAGCCGTCGGTTCCCGTCAGTGCATCGCTGGCGATGGTGACCACGCCCGCACCGGTGGGGACCCGGAAGTCTTCGGGTTCGTCTTCGGCGCCAGCTGTGGGCTGTGGATCGCCGGGTTCGGTTGGTGCAGCTGGGGGTTCTGCGGCGGGTTCTTCGGCCGCTTCTGGGGTGTTGGGCTGGTCTGGTGCTTCGGCGAACACGCGAGCGCCGAAGTACAGGGGTCCTTGCACGTCGACGGGTTCGAGGTCTGCAGTTGAGATAACGCTGCGAGGCCAGCTGACATAGCCGATGTAGCCAATGGGCGTGGCTTCTCTGCTGTCGTTGGTGACAAGCACTGTTTCGTCGGCGGTAGGCCATTGTGCGGGGTCGAGTCCTAGACCTCGGCCCACCAGCACACCGCCGCTCCCAAAGTCAAGCTCACTCCATTTGCCAGCATCTTCTGGCTCAACGCTGTCGCTCAGGAACACTCGAGTCTTTTGCGCGGCGCGGTCCAAGGTGTAGGTGGCCACCTGGGGGATACCGGCCTCGATCTCTGACACCGCGATGTGTTCGCCTGCGTCGTCGACTGCTGCTGCGGCTATGAATCGGTTGCAGGGTTCGCCGTCGGCTGGTTTGGGGAAGGGGGCTGACAGATCGGTGGCGCTCCCCTGGGGCCCACTGAGTTCGATCCAGCCGCATGCACCGTTTTGGGTCTTGAGCGACATGTAGCCGCCGTCGGGCAACCAGGACGCCCCGTTGTAGCTGAACCAGGTTTCGTCGCCAGTGTCCCAGCTGTTGGTCTCGAGGTCTTCGGTGACCGCGGCGTCCGCTGCGAGCGTGGCCGCGCGAAGCGTGGAGGTGCGGGCTTGACCGTTGTTGGGGTCGAGCTGGACAACCGAGTAGAGAACTTTGGTTTGGCCTCCCACTTCGGCCACGTCCCAAAGCTGGAGCGAAGCGCTGTTCGCTGCTTGGGAGGGGTTGGTTTCGTCAGCGGCCGCGGGCTGAGCTTGTTCGCCGGAGGTTTCAGTGTCGCCAGGGTCGGTGTTGACTTGGTCGACTGTGGCTAGAAGTTGAGGGCTTTGGCTGGTAAGGCCCTGATCGGCGCTGACCCAGTACAGGGCATTGCGCGTGGCGGCGACGAGGCCGCCGTCAAGATCGTCTCGGACACGAACAGCGCCTTTGTCGAGCTTTACGGCTGGGTCGGTGTCGCTGGCGCCCGTCTGATTCCACCAGGGCGGTTCGTCGTCTTGGCAGCAAACCACGGGGGCGTACTGGGCGCCGGTGTCGCGCACCAGGCCCACGCCCCAGCCGGTGGCTACAACAAGCGACGCTGCGGTGGGGTCTTCGGGGACGACGGCTGGCACCGGGGGAGTGGGAATGACCAGCGGTCGAGGGTCCGGCGTTGGAGTGGGGGTAGGCGTTGGTGCAGGCGCAACTTGCACTGTGGCGAATTCGGTGGCTACTTCGTCTGGGGTGTCGTCGGCGGCGGTCATGATGATGCCGACGCCGCCACCCAAGATCGCCAGCGCTCCAAAGGCTCCTGCTCCGCGCACAGCCCAGCGGCGGTTGCGCCCACGCCTGGCCACTACTTCGGCGTTGCCTGCAAACCTGGGCATGGCATCGGCTTGGCGCCGGAGGTCGTTGGCGAGTCTGCGCTCGAAATCGTCCATTATTGTCCCGCCTCTTCGCCCAGCGAGCTGCGCAGTTGTTCGAGCCCGCGTGAGAGTCGGCTCTTGACGGTGCCGGTGGGGACCTGGAGGGCTTGGGCCACTTCGGCGGTTGACCACTGCATCAGGTAGCGCAGCACAACCACGGAGCGGAACTCCATAGGCAGCGCGGCCAGGGCTTCGGTGAGACCAGGGTTTGCTGTGGGATTGACGGCAACGTCTCTGACCTCGTCGGTGATGACTTCGCGCTTCGTTTTGCGAAGTCGGCTGCGGGCCCAGTTAAGCGACACTCGGTAGACCCAGCCTGCGGGGTTGTCATAGGCCTGGATCTTGCGCCAGTGCTGGTACGCGCGGGCAAAGCCTTCGTCGGTGGCTTCTCGGGCAAGCTCGGGGTTGCTGAGCGACATGGAAAGCGCTCGGTACAGCCCGTCGGATTCTGCTCGGTAGAAGGCCTCGAACGCTGCGTCAGTGGCCACAGCTACCGCGCTTTGCCCGGCCAAGGGCTGTGCGGACGCCAACCAGCGAAGCTGCAGCGGCGGGAGCGCGACGGTGGTCATGGGGTATACACGCACCAGGGCGGCTGTTGGTTCCCAGTCCCCGACCATTGCTTGTCATTCCGGTGCTCCAGTAACCGTGCCTGTTCACGGTGTTGTTGGCTCCGTCCGCCACAGCATTGTGCTTTGAGAAGTGGTGCCCTTGCACAGCTAGGCTCGAATCAGTCGTTGACCTGCAGTTTCGCGATGAACTCGGGTAGATCAGAGAAAGCGGTGAGCACGTGGTAGCCGTGGGTATCGGGGTTGCCGTTGTGGTCAGCCTCATACTCCCAGGTGACGCCGTGCGGAATATGAATGCCGTGGCCCCCAAGTTCTAGGACAGGCAGGACGTCGCTTTTGACGCTGTTGCCCACCATGAGGAATTCGTCTGGGGCGACACCGTGGCGATCCAGGGTTCTGGCGTAGCTGGGGGCGTCTTTCTCGGTGAGCACATCCACGCCGTGGACCAGCTCTGCTAGCCCCGATTGGGCCACCTTTGCTTCTTGGTGCAACAAGTCGCCTTTGGTGATGATGAGGCACCGGTAGGTGCCAGCCAAGGTCTCCACGGTTTGGCGGACGTCGGGAAGCAGTGCCACCGGGTGATGCATCATTTCTTTGCCCCAACGAACAATGCTCGCCACGTCGTCGCCGCTGACCTGACCGTCGGTGAGCTGAATGGCGGTCTCAATCATGGATAGCGTGAACGACTTCACGCCGTAGCCAAAGAACTGCAGGTTGTGCCGCTCGACTGCGAAGAGGTGCGTTTGGATGTCGTCGCTTGGGTCGTAGCGGGCAATGAGTTCTCGAAACCTGCCTTCGACGTCGACAAAGTGCACTTCTGATTCCCAGAGCGTGTCGTCTGCGTCGAGGCCAATTGTGGTTATGGGTCTACGGCCGCTGGGTATTGCCGGCGATGCTGTGGTGTTCACGGTGCTAGTGCCGTGTCTGGGAACGTAGGTGGTGTTGGGGCGGAGATGCTGTGTCATCCGGCAAGGCCCGAGCAGCCGTGGACTCCTTATCCGGAATGGAGGTTGCGAGTACGCAGCCGGTGGCGGAGAAGGTTCGTTCGAACATCGCAAACGTTTCCTGATACGGCACTAGCTACACCATTGTCCGGCTGGCGTACCAAGGCTTGATTCGCGTGTTGATGATCTCAAGCCGCTCGTCGAAGGGGATGAAAGCGCTTTTCATGGCGTTGATGGTCAGCCATTGCACTTCGTGCCAGCTCCAATCGAAAGCCTCGCAGCACACGCCGAACTCGTTGCTCATGGAGGTTGCGCTCATGAGGCGATTGTCGGTGTTCATGGTTACGCGGTAGCGCAGGGCGACGAGGTCCTTGATGGGGTGTTCGGCAATGGATGCTGCGGCACCGGTGTGCACGTTGGAACTTGGGCACACCTCTAGGGGGACACGTGTGTCTCGGACAAAGGCGGCCAGTCGGCCAAGCTGGCTGTTGCCGTCTGCGTCGGTGGTGATGTCGTCCATGATGCGCACCCCGTGACCGAGGCGTTCGGCGCCGCAATATTGGATGGCCTCCCAAATGGATGGTGGACCGAAGGCTTCGCCGGCGTGGATGGTGGTGTGGAAATTCTCGCGGTGCACATACTGGAAGGCATCAAGGTGTCGGGTCGGTGGGTTACCGGCTTCGGCGCCGGCTATGTCGAAACCGACGACCCCGTTGTCTCGGTGGCGCACCGCCAGTTCGGCAATCTCGAGGCTGCGTGCCGCATGACGCATGGCAGT
>JAUIIS010000178.1 GCA_030431575.1 Acidimicrobiia bacterium
CTCGGCAGGCCTGGCATTTGTCCTTCCGGCAATCACCGGGTTCTCCGCTGAATACTTGCCGTCGCCACGAAGCCCAGGGCTGTTCGAACAGCCGACCGGAGCGCACCCAACCATGCTGCCGGTCATTGCCCCAAAAGGTCGAAGCGCCGGGTCCGAGCGCCAGGGACGTGCCATTGCCCCAGCCGGGCTTCCAAGCCGAGCGGGTACCAAAGCTGGGGCATTCACCATGGAGCACCAGGGTTGGGCCCGCGTCGGTGCTGGGCCTACGGAGGTCGACGTAGAAGGTTCGCGGCTAGCCACGTACCAAGTAGATGGTCGCACCTTGCGGGTCCACGAACGGCTGCGGTTCGAGACCGAACGACTGCCTGGGCCCCTAAGCATCACCGTGGCCGAGACTCCCGGTCGGCCATTAGATGTGCAGGCCGACCACCCCGACTGTCGCATCAACACCATCGATACGTCGGGCCTTAGCGAGTGGCGAAGTTTTTGGGGGCCGCTCCCGCGTGTCCACCAGATCGAAGTTCCCGTCGCCAACGACATCGACTTCACCTGGTCGGTTACCCCACGCGTGGTCATTGCCAGCACCATCCAAGGGCACGCCTACGACAAGGCTCTGTACGGACCGCTTCGCAACGATGTCGTTGCGGTGTCAGCCGGTTGGCCCGATGACACGTTGGCGCATCGGCTTGGCCAGGTCGACGTGTTGCACCTCGCTTGGCCCGAGTGGTGGACCGGCACCGACCCGGACCGCACCGCCGCGGTTCTCGACGTGGTGGCGCAGACAGGCACCCGGATCTTGTGGACTCAGCACAACCTGGTCCCCCACGCCGACAAAGGCGACAACGCAGCGGCGTGCTACCAACTGTGGGCCCAAGCAGCCGACGTTGTCATTCATCACACGGCCTATGGCCGAGACGTGGCGCTGGCGACGTACGCCTACGGGCCGCACACGCGCCACGTCGTCATTCCCCACGGGCATTGGGGTAGGCGGTACCGACGAATGCGGCAGACGTCTCGTACCGAGGTCGAGCAGAGCGAGCGATGGGCGCCGGCTGGGTTGCGGCTGGGCGTTGTAGGTGCTCCTCGGGCCGAGAAACAGCTTCAGTTGGTGGTTGATGCCGTTGCCGCCAGCAGCCGCGAAGATCTCCACCTGGTAATCCGCAGCGACAACGATGTCGACGTACCAAACGACAAGCGCATCACCGCCGAGTATGGGCACGTTGAAGAGGCCCGCTTTCACGAACGCCTCGCAGCATTTGACGCTTTAGTTTTGCCTTTTGCGCCGCACGGGATGTTGACAACCGGCACAGCGTTTGACGCTATTGGTGCTGGCGTGGCCGCCCTTACCTCAGAATGGGCGTTCTTCGACGAGGTCTTTGACGGCGCCGACATTCGGTACGGCCAAACCGTGGACGACCTCGCGCATTGCATCGATCGCTTGATCCCCGACGTTCTGGCGGCGTCTGCGGCAGGCATGCGAGCGCTTCAGCCGCGCTACGACTGGGAAGCGGCCATTAGGCCGGCGTTTCTCGATGCGTTGGGGCACGTGTTCTGAACGTCCCCGACAGCCCCGTCGAAGCGTTGGCTGTCAGGTGTCCTTGGCAAAGATGATGCCTTGTTCGGCGTAGGCGGCCAGGGTCTCGGCGTCGAGGCCGGCTAGCTGCGTGAGTACGTCGTGGTTGTGCTCGCCGAGGGCGGGTGCCTGGTAGTTGTCGTCCGGCAGCGCATCGGACGAGCGAAACGGGAATGCGGGGATGGTCACTTCGCCGGCTAGTGGGTCGTTGACGGTTCTCACCACGCCGCGCTCGACAAAGTGGGGGTGGGTCAGCGCTGCCTCCGGGGTAAGCGCTGGGCCGTGCGGTACTCGAGCGGCCTCGAGGGCGTCCATAACTTCTTGGTCGGTGCCAAAGCCCGACATCCAGGTCTCGATGATCTCGGTTAGCGCATCTCGATGCTCGATGCGGCTGGTCAATGAGCCGAACCGGGGGTCCTCCCCAAGTTCGGGGCGGCCAATGGCTTCCCACAGGTTTGCCATTTGGGCTTCCATGCACATGATGACCACCCAACCCTCGGGGCTTCGGAACGTGCCGCCAGGTGAAATGGCGGCGAAGTGTCGGCCGGCGCGACTCGGTTGCGGCTGACCGGGGGTCATTGAGGCTTCGTGGACTGCTTGTTGTTGCATGTGGAACAGCGAGTCCACCATGGCAATATCGAGGTGGGTACCGCGCCCGGTCCGCTCTCGGTGGAACAAGGCGTGGCCAATGGCAGCAAAGGCATGGACGCCGGCGTTCGTGTCGGCGATGCCCATACCGGCGAACATCGGTGGACCGTCGGGTTCGCCGGTGAGGTGCATGAGACCGGCGTAGGCCTGGGCAATGACATCGAAACACGGACGGCTAGAAAGCGGACCGCTTTGACCGAAGCCGCTCACCGAAGCCATCACCAAGTCCGGTTTCACCTGGCGCAATGCCTCGTACCCGAGGTCTCGGCGATCGAGCACCCCGGGGCTGAAGTTCTCGACCACAACGTCGACATGCGCAGCCATGGCGCGTATGGCCGCAGCACCTTCGTTGGTGGTGATGTCTATGCAGACGCTGCGCTTGCCCCGGTTTTGTTGAATGTGGGCGCCCGACCGGCGTTGGATTCGGGGTCGGTTTGCCCGGTTTGGGTCTCCGTAGGGCGGGTGCTCGATTTTGATGACATCGGCGCCGAGCTCGACAAGTAAGCGTGTGCAGGCGGGGCCCGCCAAATATCGGGTGAGGTCGAGAACGGTGACGCCCTCGAGCCAGCGTGGGGGTTGTTCTTGCATGCCCCCATGCTGGCCGAGAACGCGTTTACGTGCCGAAGCGTCTTCCGCCTGGGCCACGTTTGGCTTGGCTTCGACGGTGTTAAGCGACCGTGCGGCCGAGGAAGGCAGCCAGCTGGTCGGCTGCTGATGCGCCTTCGGGTGCTTGTTGTTCGGCGCCGAATGGGGCTGCGCCCTCGGGACCACGGAAGCCTTCTTGGATGGACTGGCGGGCCATTGCCAGCACCTGTTCGGCTAGTTCGGGGTTGAGATCGGTGGATTGGCCGGTTGCCTTGGCAATGTCCCAGCCGTGGGTGAAGGTGTCGTTGGTGGCTAGGCCAGCCACGGCCGCGCCAGGCATTTCGCCGAAGGGCATCTGGACCATGCGTCCAAGCGCACCGGGTTCGCTGAAGGCGGCAACGACGGCGCTGGTGGCTTCGTCGTATGCGGCTATGTAGTCGCCGTCGCTGAACTGGCCGGGCGCTGCTGGTGGCTGACCAGTCAAGCCGGCGAGGAAGAAGCCCTGTGCGTTGATGACGTGGTCGATGCATTCGCCAACCGTCCACGATGCGCACGGAGTTTGCCCGCCGAGTTGGTCGGCGTTGACACCTTCGAGGACGCTTCTGGTGCTTGCTACTGCTGCTTGCAGTTGGTCGATCATTGTCTCGCTCCTATGACACCGGCTTGGTGTCTTTGCTCTGGACCGAAGCATATGCCACAGCGCTGCCAGTGCTAGAACGCCGGCGCCGGACTCGTGCGGCGAGGCCCGGGCTCATAGCGGTGAGGACCGCGGTAAGGGACTTGGTGCACGCCGCCGGGGAATGAACTGTGTCCAAAATTGGCCGAAGTGCCACCTCACTGGGTCGGGCGCGGGCGGACTTGACCGACGATTCCAGCGAGGTGACACCTCGACGTACCTAACAGTTGGCGACCACTGTCCCTGGCTACAAGAGCCGTGGCCACCCCCCGTTCTGAACGTTGCATTTACATTACGATGTAACAATCAAAAGGTCAAGAAGTTCCTTGAAGGCGCCAAGAAAAGCTCTCTCACCAGCGCAAACGTTGCAATCGAAGGTTGTTACGTTTGCCATGCGTAAAGATGTCGAATTCGTGAAAGAACGCACAAAGTGTCCGTCCGGGCGCGCAAAAGGACAGCAAGGACCCAAAGAGACGCGCTGGGATGGTTAGGAAACGTCGACCGAGCGCCGGCCCTCAAGGGCCCGACCCAGCGTTACTTCGTCGGCATACTCGAGGTCGCCACCAACAGGAAGCCCGCTGGCGATCCGCGTGACCGTGATGCCTGCCGGCTCAAGCAACCTCGCCAAATACATAGCCGTCGCTTCGCCTTCAATATTCGGGTTGGTGCACAAAATGACTTCGGTGACGCTGTGGTCTCGGAGCCGATCGAGTAGTTCTTTGACTCGGAGCTGGTCTGGGCCGATCCCCTCGATGGGGTTAATGGCACCTTGGAGGACGTGATAGCGGCCCCGGTACTCTCTGGTGCGCTCGACGGCCACAATGTCGCGTGGCTCCTCGACCACACAGATCACGTTGGTTTCGCGTCGATCGTCGGAACAGATCTCGCAGCGAACCTCGTCGCTCACGTTGAAACACACCTCGCAGAAACGAACCTTTGCTTTGGCGTCGCTGATGGCATCGGCCAGCCGGAGAGCGTCGACCTCGGGCAGCTTGACCAAATGGAACGCAATGCGCTGAGCCGACTTGGGGCCCACGCCCGGCAAACGGCCAAGCTCGTCAATGAGGGCCTGAACAGCCGGGGTGTAGACGCTGGCCATGTGCGCCTCTAGTCCTCGTCGGCTGAAGGCAGGGCATCTGGTCCGCCGCCAAGGAGATCGCCTAAGCCACCGGCCCCTCCACCAAGAAGGCCACCGAGGTCCAGACCACCAAGGTCCATGCCCCCAAGATCCATACCGCCATCGCGGCCTATCTGGCTTACGGCATCGTTGAGCGCAGCCAGCACCAGGTCTTGCAGCATCTCGACATCGTTGGGGTCAACAGCGGCCGGCGAAATGGTGACCGACTGGAACTCGAAACCGCCCGTGACCTCGATCTTGACTGCTCCCCCGCCAGCTTGACCCTCGAAGGTCTCAGACGCAGCACTTTGCTGGGCAGCCATGAGCTGCTGTCCCATCTCTTGGGCCTGTTGCAGCAGGGCGTTCATATCAAAGGGCTGTTGGTCTGACATAGAAGGTCCTCACGAACGGAAACGACCCTCAGTCTGCCAGGACCAAGGGCTCCTGCGGTGGCACGACTAGCGGTCGCCGAGATCGGCGGGGTCGACAAGCTCGGCACCAGGGAACGCTTCGGCCAACAAATCCATGCCACCCGCAGCGTCGGGGTCGGCATCGGTGAGGGCCGACAAGTCGACCTCGGCCTCGTCTTGGGTAGTTGGCTTTGGTTTTGCGCCGGCGGGATCGGCCGCACGAACTGGTGGAGGTGTGGCGTCGCCGTCGACCACGAGGGTCAACACCACCTGCTGGCCGAACCGGCCGCTGAGTGCGTCGGCTACGTCTCCAACGCACTCTTGGCACCGGTCGCGATGGATCGCGTTGGGAAGCCCGAATATGACTTCGCCCGTGCCGGTTACATCGATGAAGCGACCACCGCTGAAGCGCGACCGTGCACGGCCGGGAAGCGCGGCTCGGACGTCGTCCCATGCTGCGGTTAACGCATCGACGGTAAGGCCGCTACCTGCTGCCGAAGCGGAGCTTGGAGCCGGCGGCGCTGGAGCAGCGGCTGCCGGTGGCTCCGACTCTGCCGGCTGCGCTGCGTGCGCATCGGGTTGGGGCGTATCGGGTTGAGGCGCGTCCTGCGATGGTTCGGATGTGTTGGGTGCGGGTGCGCTTCCGCGACGAGCGCCCAGGGTTGCCCCAGGGGTTGGGGGCGCAGGGGCCGGGGGCGGAGTGTTTGGTGCAGCGGTGGCGCTGTCTTGGGCTGGCGCAGGAGCAGCTTCGGGCGACGTTTGGGTTGGCGAGCTGGCGCGTTTGCCTGCCAAAGCGGCGCGAGCAGTATCGGCTGGACTGGCTCCTGCCTTGGGCGCCGGGGGTGGCGCCGCCGGGACGGGATCGCTGGGCTGAGGAGCTAGGGGTGCGTCGCCGCTTGGCGCAGCGGGCGCCGGGGCAGGCACAGCGGCTGCAGCCGGTGCCGCCACAGCGCCAGCCTCAAGCGCCTCGATACGGGCAAGCAACGCTGCGGGATCCGTGTCGAGGTCGGCCCGCACCAGACGCAGAAGCGCCACCTCGAGGTCCACCCGGGGATCGGGTGCTTGACGCATGTCGATCAGCGCGCTTCCCAGCGTCTCGAGCGACCGCGTGATGGCGGCGGGTCGCATCTGCGCGGCTACCGCCTGGGCCGCCTGCGCCTGGGTGTCTGAAAGATGGTTTGTGGGTGCGCCCATAGCCGACAGGAAGGCATCGCGAAGCCTGCCCAGCAACGTCTCGCCGATGACACGAGGGTCTCGCCCGGCGGTGAGGGCTTCGCTGACTGCGGCTACCACTGCTGCGGGGTCGCTACTGGCAAGCCCTTGCAGTACTGCATCGATAGCGTCTTCGTCGCGTGGCACGCCGCCAGCGGCCACCACCTGGTCGAGCGCCGAAAGCGTGTCCCGGGCCGATCCTCCACCGACACGCAACACGTGGTCGATCATCTCGTCGGTGACGTCGAGCTGGGCGTCTTGGGCTACCCAACGGACGTGCTGTTCGAGCTCGTTGGCGGCAATGAGCTCGAACTCAAAGTGCTGGGTGCGGCTGCGAATGGTGGGGACGACTTTGTGAGGCTCGGTGGTTGCCAACACAAACACGACGTGCTCTGGGGGCTCTTCGAGGGTCTTGAGCAAGGCGTTCTCGGCACCCGAGGTAAGCATGTGGACTTCGTCGAGAATGTAGACCTTGGTCCGCCCGGGCGAACCTAGCGCCACCTTTGAGATGAGGTCGCGGATTGCTTCGACACCGTTGTTGGACGCCGCGTCGAGCTCTTGAAGGTCATAGGAGGTACCAGACTCGAACGACACGCAAGAGTCGCAGACTCCGCAGGGCTCGCCATCGTCGCCCAGGTTTGTGCAGTTGAGCGCCTTGCCGAGGATTCGGGCGGTGCTGGTCTTGCCGGTGCCGCGAGGCCCGCTGAACAGGTAGGCATGGCCAACCCGGTCTTCGGTGATCGCGTTCTTGAGGGCAGCAACGACGTGGGCTTGGCCCACAAGTTCGGAGAACTTTCCGGACCGATAGCGGCGGTAGAGAGACTGGTAGGCCATCGTTTTGCGAGCCTACAAGGTGATACCGACGGTCGCCCCAGCAGCTCTCTAGACGCAGCGGGGAATGGCGGGGACGAAGGCTCCCCAGGTACGTGCGCCAGGGTCATTGTCGGCCAAAATCTCGTACCCGGCCACGCCCACGGTGGTCACACCAAATTCGGCAGCCTCGGTCGGCGCCAGCCCGGCACGGTCGGCGACGTCTTCGATTGGGTCGCCCAGCGTGGCGCCGCCAGGGAGGTACAGGCTGTCAATGCCGGGCAGTCCGTTGCTTTCGCGGCGCAGATCGAAACCCCAGGCCACCAGAACGCCGGTACTGCCACTGCGCTCGAAGTACACGTTGAGGTCACCCCATTGCACCAAACGCTCATCATTGCCAATGCCGCCCTTTGGGCAGCCTTGGTACCAGCCG
>JAUIIS010000179.1 GCA_030431575.1 Acidimicrobiia bacterium
CGAGCACATCTGGGAGGGCATCTCCAGCGCAACCACCCGCTCGCGACCCATCATCAACACCCGCGACGAGCCTCACGCCGACGCCGAACGCTACCGGCGGCTGCATGTCATTGTGGGCGACTCGAACATGAACGAGTACGCCAACTATCTCAAGGTTGGAGCATGCTCCATCTTGTTGCGGATGCTCGAAGAACCAAACGTGGTTCTTCGAGACATGACGCTCGAAAACCCCATTCGTGCCATCCGCGAGATCAGCCACGACATCACCTGCCGGCGCCGGGTGCGTCTGGCCAACGGACGTGAAGTCAGCGCGCTCGACATCCAGAGCGAATACTTGGAACGAGCCCTCAAGTACGCCGAACGACGCGAACTATCACCCCAAGAGAAGCAATCGCTGCAAATGTGGGAGCACTGCCTGACGGGGCTGGCCAAGGACCCGCTGAGCCTCGAACGCGAATGCGACTGGGTCACCAAGTACCACCTTGTCGAGCGGTACCGCGAGAAGCATGGACTCGAACTAGCGGACCCAAAGCTCGCACTGATCGATCTGCAGTACCACGACGTCAACCGCCAGCGCGGGCTGTTCTACAAGATCCAACAACACGGCATGGTCGAGCGCATTTGTGCCGACGCCGACATTGCACAAGCCGTCGAGTACCCACCCCAAACCACTCGGGCCCGCCTGCGAGGCGAGTTCATCCGCCGCGCCAAAGAGCGCAAGCGCGACTACACGGTCGACTGGGTGCATCTCAAGCTCAATGACCAGGCCCAGAGGACCGTCTTGTGCAAGGACCCGTTCAAAGCCTTTGACGAGCGTGTCGAGAAGCTCATTGAGAGCTTGTAACCTCACGCACTCGCCTCATCAAGACAACCCATGGCCAAGCTAGAACGTCTCCTCAACCTCATGGCAGCCCTCCTCGAAACCGAGCGGCCGCTAACTGCCGATGAACTCAAGCGACGCATCGAGGGCTATCCAGAGGCGCACGCGTCGTTCCGGCGTGCCTTTGAGCGCGACAAAGACGACCTGCGCGAGATGGGCGTACCCATCAGTCTCGAACCGCTGCCCAACACCGACCCGCCCCAAGACGGCTACCGCATTCGCAAGGCCGACTACTACATGCGAGACCCTGGCCTTGCTCCGGACGAGCTTGCGGCGCTTCACCTCGCAGCCAACGCTATCCGGGTCGACACCATCGCCAGCGCGGAGGCCATGCGCAAGCTCGGCGGGGTGTCGGTACCCACCGCCACCGACACTGCGCTGGCGTCGGTGCCCACAGATCCCCGTCTTGCCACCTTGTTTAGCGCGGTTGGCCAGCGCCAGGTAGTGCGCTTCCGCTACAAAGACGAGGACCGCAGTGTCGAACCTTGGCGCCTCGACTTCATGCGTGGCCGATGGTACTTGTCTGGGTTCGACCGCGGGCGACAAGGCGAGCGTCACTACCGCCTCGACAGGATTCCGGGCGACATCACCGCTGGCCCCTCTGGCGCATTTGAGCGACACGCACCCTCAACCGGCGTGCGCAAGCAACCTTGGGAATTGGGTGATCAGCCGCCCCGCCTTGCTCGGCTCCTTATCGACGCTGACCACGCTTCCTGGGCGCGTCATCACATAGGCCAACCGGCCGAAGAACGCGAAGACGGCTCGGTTGTGCTTGAAGTCGAGGTCACGAACGCTGAGGCATTCCGCGGCTTTGCGCTGACGTTCCTCGAGCACGCCGAGATCCTCGATCCGCCCGACTTACGTCAGGACATGATCGACTGGCTTGCCGCACTGGTAGGCCAGGGCGGCACGGGGGCAAGGCAGTAATGGCGCGCCTCAGTGCAAGTGAAAAGCTCGAACGATTGCTGTCCATCGTGCCGTGGGTGGTAGCAAACAACGGTCCCACTGTGGCTGAGATTGCAGAACGGTTTGACTACCCAGAGTCCACGCTGCTCAGTGATCTCGACGAGATCTTGTTTATGGTCGGCTTGTACCCCTTTACCCCCGACCAGCTCATCGAAGTGGTCCTCGACGGAGACCAGGTCTGGATTCGCTATGCCGAATACTTCGAGCGTCCACTTCGTCTGACACCTGCGCAGGCACTGACGCTGGTCACTGCTGGCTCAAGCCTGCTTGCCGCCCCTGGCGCGGACCCAGACGGCCCCCTGGCCCGAGGGCTCGCCAAGGTGGCTTCCACGCTAGGCATCAACCCTGGCGACGACCTCGACATCGACCTCGGCGCTGCCGATGCAGGCGTTCTTGCCACCATTCGCCACGCCGTTGACAACACAGTGCAGGTCGAACTCGAGTACTACGTGTACGGGCGCGACGAGATAACCGAGCGTGTGGTTGACCCCTACAGGGTGACGTCCGACCAAGGCGAATGGTATTTGCTTGGCTATTGCCACCGCGCCGAAGGCGAGAGGCTGTTCCGGGTCGATCGCATTCGGCGAGCCACCGCTCTCGATTCTGGATTTGACCGGCCGGCGTCGGTACGTGACGTTTCAGTGTTCGAACCGCACCCCGACGATCCTCGAGTCACCCTCCTCTTGTCGCCCCAAGCGCGTTGGGTGGCAGAGGCGCACCCGGTGGAATCGGTTGCAGAACTCAGCAACGGCGGGTTGCGTGTCACCCTGGCCATCAGCGCCCAAGCCTGGCTCGAACGACTCCTGGTGCGCCTGGGTCCCGATGCCACCGTTGAGTCCACAACAGGCGATCTGCCCGAAGATCTGCTGGCGACCACTGCCGCACGCGTGCTGGCGCGATACCAGGTCTAGGTACACCGGGGAAGTTCCTGGGGTGGGCCCCGTCAGCACCTAGGTCTGGGCTAGCCTGCCTAAAGTGTCGAATCAGCCCCCAACATCACCAGATGACCCAGCGTGGGTCGACGACATTGTGCGTCGAGCGCTCGAACGTGCTGAAGGCTCTACCGAACCCAAAGCACCACAGGGAGAGCCTGCGTCGCGGGCCCAACAGCCCGAATCTCCGGCGAAGCCTCCAGAGCAGCCGCCCGCTGCCGACAGTCCTGGTGTGACTGCTGTCCCAGATACATCCGGCGAGCCCCGGTTGCCCACCCCCGAAGACCTCGCGTCGGCATACCCAATGACCGCCACCGCAGTGGCTGAGCAGGAGGTCGCCGGCGCCGCCCGCCCCGCGGCGCCCGGCTCACCAGATGAGCTCTGGGACCAAGCCATGGCTATCGACGAGCCCACGCCCGAGCACACCTTCGACGACGACGGCAACCGTGTCCGGAGCTTCTTGGAATGGGGTGCGGTCATCGTTGGCGCCCTGGCAGTTGCTTTGGTCATCAAGACATTCCTGATGCAGGCGTATTTCATCCCGTCTGGCTCCATGGAACCCACGCTGATGATTGGCGACCGAGTGCTGGTCAACAAACTGAGCTACGAGTTTGGCGACGTTGGCCGGGGCGACCTCATCGTGTTCAACCGCCCGCCCACGCAACCATCCGGCGAAGACGACCTCATTAAGCGCGTTGTTGCGCTCGAAGGCGAGACCATCGAGATCGTGGACAACACGGTATTCATCACCCAAGCCGGAAGCGACACCACCCAACGGTTGGAAGAGCCCTATGTGCCCGCGGGCATGCCAATCCAGGGCCTCGTTGACACGACTGGTTGCGAGAACCCCACACCAACAGCGTGCACCATCCCCGAAGGGCATGTCTTTGTGATGGGCGACAACCGCACCGGCTCACGCGATGGTCGCTGGTTCGGCCCCGTCGACGAGGACCTCATTGTGGGGCGCGCCTTCCTGCGTGTCTGGCCAATCGGCGATATCTCGTTCCTCTAGGCCAGGCCGAGCGACGGCCTAGCCGTTTGCGGTAGGCAGACGTTGCAACGCATCGTTGAGGCGGTCGGCGTGCACGCTCGAAATAGCGTCCACGCCCATGGTGAGTACTTCGTCGAGTTGTCGAGGGTGCTCGGCGCCTGTAGCCATGGCCAAGACCTTGAAACGGCGGAACAGAATGACCAGCCCGCCAGTCCAGTCGGTGAAGTGCATTGACATGCCATCGATCCCAGCTGCACCGAGCTGCGCGGCTCGCCGTTCGGGGCCAGTTCCTAACGAGTCGAGGCGGCCGCTGTTAAAAAGCATGGCCTCGCCAACGTGTGGTCGCAGGGTGGCCAGGTACTCCCAGTCAGGATGGCTCAGCCACAGCGATGCGAGTGCTGAACGGCCGTTCTCGTCTTTGGCCGCACGGGCGATGGCCAACGCGGGTTCGAGCGCTTCTCGGTCGCCTATGGCCAGATGCAGCGGCGTTGTGGTACCCAACGCCCAGTAGAGGGCCTCAAGGGTGACCACATTGTCTGGGAGGTCGCCAGAAGCAGTCTCTCGAAGCGCCTTGCGGCGCAGACCACGCCGTGGCGCGCCATCGAGGGCAAGAAGGGGCACATCGTCTTGGCTCAACCACAACTGGCTCGAGAACCCGGTAGCGCCGAGACGCAGCGCCAAAGCAAAGGCTGCGGCGGTATTGGGGCGCTCGTGGGCGCTGGCCCCGCCAAGCGAGAACCCGATCGGCGGCCACAAAACTGATGCATGACGCTCACTCACCCCGCCGAGGGTAGTCGGCGGGTCCGAGTTTGGGCCGTTGGGACTAGCTGATCGTTGGTTGTGCACCCCGGACGCCTCAAGTCGCCAGCACCCGCGCCGATTGATCCTCCACGACCACAAGACCCAGGGAGGGGCTATGGCGACAATACGGGCGAGCTGCGAAAAATGCGGTGATGTTCAACTCACCACCGCCGACGTGACAGTCCGCATGTGTGTCTCAAACGACGAGGGCGAATACCGATTTGAATGCCCCGATTGTGCAGATTTGGTCGTGCGCCAGGCCGAACAACGCACTATCGATCTCCTGCTAGCGGCAGGAGTGGAGTTCATCACCTGGGCACTGCCAGCAGAACTGTTCGAGTCTCACAGCGGAGATCCAATTAGTCACGACGACCTGATTGACTTCCACAGCTTTCTTGCCAACGACGAGGCTTTGGCTACCCAACTACAGGCACTGGGTTCCTGACCCAACTACACGCACTGGGTTCCTGACTTGGCTCCTTGCTACCCAACTTCTCGCTGCAACCGCGCCTGCAGCGAGAAACCCAAGGTCTGGCAACTACCCAGCAAGGCTGCGCCGCTAACCTGAGCGGCAATGGTGTTGCTCCTGACTGGCCTCGCGCTTGGCCTCGTTCTCATGGTGGTGCTTGCGATCTTTGCTACTCAGATGCTGCAGAAGTCAGCTGACCGCCTAGATGGAGCCATCCAGGCCGCCGACCGGCAGGGACCCAATGCCACCTAGGTTGAGTCCATGTTGAACATTGGCGGTGGCGAACTTCTGGTCATCATGTTGGTCGCGCTCATTGTGCTGGGACCCGCCAAGCTGCCCGAAGCAGCCCGACAGGTAGGCAAGGTCGCCAGCGAGCTACGTCGCATGAGCAGCAGCTTCCAGAACGAGCTGCGTACTGCCATGGACGAGCCAACCGAAAAGGACGCACGCGACCGAGGCGCCAAGGTGGTCAGTTCCGAACAGGACCCCGCGCCTGGGATCGACGAACCCAAGATCAGCACCGCAGAGGCAGCCGGCATGTACGACGTGCCTGCTCCAGCGGAAACCGAACCTGATGAGGCGCTCGACAACGAGGCCCGAGAGGGTGACCAGTAGTGGCCGAAACCGAGGCCCCAGCGGGCTCCGACGGCCATATGACGGTCATCGAGCACCTCACCGAGTTACGCAGTCGGCTGATCCGCAGCGCCATCGCAATTGCGATCGGTGCCGTTGTGGGCTGGTTCCTTTACTTCGACGTCATCGACTTCATTGTCGAGCCCTACTGCGACACCCTGGGCGATGCCAATTGCACGCTGCGCGTCGATGAGCCACTAGAAGCACTCTCCACGCGCATGCTCGTCGCAGGCTATATCGGGGTCGGGCTCGCCGTGCCGGTTTGGCTCTGGCAGGCTTGGCGGTTCGTCAGCCCTGGCCTCTACCCCCACGAGCGCCGCCACGGCATAACATTTGTGACTCTGGGCGTGCTGTTGTTTGCCATGGGTGTCAGCTTGGCTTTCTGGACCATGCCACGCGCCCTTGAGTTCCTGATCGACATTGGTGGCCCCGACCTGGTCACTGAGTTCAGGGCAGAGGCCTACATAAAGTTCACCATCAAGATGATGCTGGCGTTCGGCCTGGGTTTCGAGTTTCCGTTGGTGCTGGTTTTCCTCCAGATACTTGGCATCGTCAGCTACCAAATGCTGGCCAAGCAGCGCCGGCTTGCGCTGGTGGGCATTGTCATCTTGGTGGCTGTCATCACCCCCAGCGGCGATCCCATCAGCCTCATTGCGCTGGCTGGCCCCATGTACCTGTTCTACGAAGCTGCCATAGTCTTTGGAATCCTTCGCCAGCGCCGTAAGCGCCGAGCCGTCAGCTCGTAGCCGACCAGCCACCCATGGACACCCCAAACGCCCCCATCGACCGAGAGTACGGCTTTGCACTGGACCCGTTTCAGTCCGAGGCGTTGGATCACCTCGACGCCGGCAAATCAGTGGTCGTCGCAGCGCCAACCGGCTCTGGCAAGACCCTGGTTGCCGATCATGCGGCTCGCCTCGCACTAGCAACGCGCACAAAGGCGTTCTACACAACACCCATCAAGGCGCTGTCGAACCAGAAGTACCACGACTACGTCGCACAGCACGGCAAGGACGCTGTTGGCCTGCTTACCGGCGACACGTCAATCAACGGCGACGCCCCCATTGTGGTCATGACCACCGAGGTTCTGCGCAACATGGTGTACGGCGCTTCGCCGACATTGCACGGCCTTCAGTACGTTGTGCTCGACGAGGTCCACTATCTGCAAGACCCCTACCGGGGGCCGGTGTGGGAAGAAGTCATTGTCCACACCCCAGAACATGTCCGGTTTGTTTGCCTGTCTGCCACGGTGTCCAACGCCGACGAGTTGACGTCGTGGATCGATTCGGTCCGTGGCCCAACGGAGTTGGTCATGCACCACAAACGGCCCGTTGACCTCACCAACCTCTACCTCGTGGAGGACAAGGAAGGGGGTCGCCAACACCTCCTGCCGGTGCTAGTCGACGAGGGAGCGAACCCCCAGGGCCATCGTTTCACCGAGCCACGGAAGCGGCCCCACCGGGGCAAAGGACAACAACGCGAACGGCGTCAGCGACGATTCGCTGCGCCCCGCCGCGCAGATGTGCTCAACCGTCTCGAAGACGAAGAGATGCTGCCCGCCATCAACTTCATCTTTAGCCGAGCTGGCTGTGACGACGCCGCAAAGCAACTGGTGGATGCTGGCGTCATGCTCACCGAACCCAACGAGCGCGACCAGATCCGTCTCATAGCCGAGCACCACGCACGCCACCTACCTCCAGGCGACCTTGAGGTGTTGGGTTACGACAAGTTTGTGGCGCAGCTGGAAAGGGGAGTGGCTGCGCACCACGCGGGCATGGTCCCC
>JAUIIS010000006.1 GCA_030431575.1 Acidimicrobiia bacterium
ACGATAAACCGGCTCACGAGATCCGCCCGCGACCTGGCCAAGGCGTCCGGCGTATCGCTGTCGCGACGCAATGTCGACTATGTGGTGAAGGCCTTGTTGTCCTCGGGCTCGCCAGAAGTGACAAGCACAAGGCCCACCCCAGACAGCGCCGACCTGGCTGCAACCTTCGCCGATCAGACAGTGCAGCGAATGCTTGACCTTCGCATCATCGACAGCGCCGACTCGCGGGCTGCGGCAAGAGTTGAACGTTGGATCGTGTCCAAGTCTGAAAACTAAGGGGCCTAGCGGATAGGTGAGCGCAGCTGGCCGAGACGCCAGGACCCTGGGCCCGAGCGGCCCGGCCCGCAGGGCCAAGAGCGGGAATGGCCTAAGGACCTGTGCGGTGACGATGGCCTATCCGCGCAGGTCCTAAGGTCGGCGAGGCGGAAGCTGTTCGAGGTGGTAGCCCGTGACTAGCCTTTCGGACGAGTCGGCGACGTGACAGCGAGCCACGCGTTGCGCGTGGGGCGACAGCTTCTTGAAGTCGCCGTGGGAGATGCCAGGCAGCGTGGGCTCGCGGAACCATGGTGCGTAGAACTCGACGTTGGGAATGGCCCTCAGGTCATCGGACACGTTGGGGGTGCCGCCGTGCCAGGCCCGAACATCGCGGATCTGAACGGCTCCTGCAGGGGCCGGGCACACCGTGCTGAGTCGCATCCACTCGGGTTCTTCGTCGAGTGTGGGGATAGGTGCACGCGAATGCTGAGTGCCGGGGATCTGACGCGTTGGGCCGTTCAGCGCAGTTTGGTCGACGGGTAAGAAGTTGACGCACACGTACGGACAGGGGATGTCTCGCGTGGTCATGGCTCCGGTGGGGTCGTGGAACGAACTGAACGGGGTACGGTCGGCGCTCTTCCAATCACCCATATCTGAGTGCAAGGGCTGGTAGGTGGTTGCTCCCGGCAGACAGAAGTCACCGCTGGCGGAACGTAGCGAGTAGTCCGAGGATCCAAAGATGGCGGTGACGATGGCCGTCACCGCGGGTATGTCCACCAGCATCTGCCATTCGGGCCGGTGCAGCATGCTGCGTGTCACGCTTGACCCGCCAAACGAGTATCGGTGCGACCCGCGGTTGCCTTGCCTTTCGCTGTCAAGGGCGATGATCTCGTCGGCTACTTCCACAACGCCGTTGGCGAGATAGCCGACTTGGTCGGCGTTGAGAACGTCTTTCACTACAACAAAGCCGTCGCGACGAAAGATCTTTACTGCTCGTTCGACCTCGTTTGGTTGCAGAACCTCAAGACCCTTGAGGCCGTTGTTGTCACGTAGGTACGTGACTTGTTTCGTGTCTACCACGCGTATGCCTCCGGTGCGGGTCCTGGTCCTGGGAACAGTTGGTCGAGGGTTTGCAGCGTTCCCTTGTCGAGCGAGATTTCCGCAGCGGCAAGCGACGAGTCGAGCTGGTTTAGGGTTCGAGGTCCCAGGACCACCGAACTGACCGCAGGTTGATGCAATAGCCACGCCACTGCGACGTTCGCTGGAGTTTCACCCAGGTCTGCGCAGAGCTGTTCCCAGGCTGTGAGCTGCTGTTGTCGAGCCTCAACACGTGCTTTGAAGTCTGCCGACGACCTTCGGTCAGTGTCTTCGGCAGTCACGCCTCCAAGCAATCCTCCCGCCAGCGGGCTCCAGGGGAGCAGCCCAACGCCATATGCCTGGCACGCAGGGATGACCTCCATCTCGATGGTGCGTTCGGTGAGGTTGTAGAGGCTTTGTTCCGACACCAGCCCGAGGAAGTGACGTGACTTGGCTGCTTCATTGGCCTGGGCAATGGTCCAACCCGGGAAGTTGCTCGACCCGACATAGGTCACTTTCCCATGGGCGACAAGGGTTTCCATCGCTTGCCACACCTCGTCCCATGGGGCGGTCCGGTCGATGTGGTGCATCTGGTAGAGGTCAATGTGGTCCGTCTGGAGCCGTCGAAGGCTGGCGTCGCAGGCCAGGCGAATGTGGCGGGCCGACAGGCCCGCGTCGTTCGGGCGCTCTGACATCGGCTCGTACAACTTGGTGGCCAGTACTATCTGTTCGCGCCGGCCGTTGCCTTGGGATAGCCATCTCCCAATTATCGATTCCGTGACCCCGCCGCCGGCCACGCCCCCGTACTGATCTGCGGTGTCCACAAAATTCAGGCCCTGCTCGAGGCCAGCATCGAGCATTTCTCGGGCGTCAGCCTCTGCGGTGTGCGTCCCGAAGTTCATCGTGCCGAGGCAGAACTGGCTTACCTGGAGCGCAGTGCGACCAAGTCGGTTGTATCTAATGACATTCCTCCGAGCTCGTCCGAGCACAAGCTAGTGGTTCCAACGGGCTGCATTGGCCACATCTCCACAAGATCCTCAGATCGTCTTCAAGCTTCTTCTGCGTCGATCCTTCAAGGTGATTGACATGGAACGGACAAGCGACCAGATCACATCCCCGCACTTCGGCAACCCGCAGGCGCGGGCCCGCACCCCGCAACGCCTCTTGGGCATTTGGGCACACCCCGACGACGAGAGCTATCTCTCAGCAGGATTGATGGCGCGCACCGTCGCAGCCGGAGGCGAGGTCACGGTGCTGACCCTCACCGACGGCGAGATGGGGTTCCCTGAGGACGACCCGTGGCCCAAGAACCTGCGGGCCCTCGAACGTCAGAGCGAGCTTCGCACGGCGATGGAACGAGCCGGAGTCGGCGACATCCGTTCGCTCGGCATCCCAGACGGCGGCGTAGCAGAAGCGCCCTTCGCCCAGACCGTGGCCGCAATCGCCGCGGTCATCGACGGAACCCAAGCCGAGGTCATTGTGACCTTTGGTCCCGATGGCATCACGGGGCATAGCGACCATGTGGCGAATTGCACCCTGGCAACTGCGGCCTGGCTTCAGGCCGGCCGTGGGGAGCTTTGGTATGCAGCCAAGACGCATGAATGGCTCGATCGCTGGCGCCAACGACACGACGCTTTTGGGATCTGGATGACCGAGGAACCAACGGGCGTGTCTCAAGAAGACATCGAAGTCGTTCTCGACCTCCATGGTTCCGCGCTAGCACAGAAGCGCTCGGTCCTCGCTGGTCACCGCAGCCAAACAGAAGCGGTTTCCGCGCTCTTCGGCGACGACGAATATTTGGATTGGATTGCCCAAGAAACCTTCCGGCGCCCAACCCCAAGCGAACTTGCCTCTGCCGACAAGGCCCTCAGCGATACGGTTGGCGCGGCACCAGCTTTGGTGGAAGCGCACTGATGGCTCTCACAGCACGCTTACCCGCGACCGAGGGCGAAAGAACCTCGGGAGACGCCGCTCGCCACGGGGCACGAGACAGTGTGCCCTTTGCTTTGGCCCTCGTCCCGTTCGCGTTCGCCATCGGAGCCGCGAGCGCTTCGGCTGGACTCTCCGGGATCGAAGCTGGCTTCGGAACGGCGGCCCTGCTGGCTGGTGCTTCCCAGTTGGCCGCCATCGACCTGATCGACTCCGGCGGGGGCATAGCTATCACCGTGGTCATGGTGGCACTCATCAACTTGCGGTTCGTGTTTTATGGAGCCGGGCTGGCTCGCTGGTTCTCAGGAGAACCGCTTCGGTGGCGTCTCGCACTGGCAATCCCGTTGGTCGACCAGAATTTCATGCTCTGTCAGCAACGCTTCGCCGAGCAGGGCTCACCGACCTGGCGCCGCCAGTACTACCTCGCTTCATCAGCCGTCCTTGTAGTGACGTTCATCAGCTGCCAAGTAGTTGCGTTCCGGCTTGGCGCTTCGTTGCCAGCGGCCCTGGGACTTCACCTTGCGGCACCCCTTGCGTTTGTTGGCATGTTGACCATGGCAGCGAAGGGCCAACGTGAACGCATCGCTGGTCTGATCGCAGGAGCGCTAGTTGTTGCGACTGCTGGAGTTCTTGGAGCCGGCGCGTTGCCGATGGCCGCCATGGCTGGGGTGGGCGCCGGGCTTCGTTGGAACGGGGGACAACGATGACTGTCCTGTTGACCTTCGCTCTGGGTGGACTGGTGACATTTGGTCTGCGGAGCACCATGATTTTCTGTGGCGGCCGCCTAAGCACATCGCAGCGAGCTGAGCTCGCGATCGGCCTGATTTCGCCAGCGGTTCTGAGCGCAATCGTTGCCTCATCGCTGTTCCTCAATCGGTCCGACGTTGCGCTGCCCGCTAGCGCCGACTTTCTGGCAGTGGTGCTGGGCGGCCTCGCAGCACATCGAACAAAGAACATCAGCATGGCGCTGCTGGTGGGGCTTCCCACGTACTGGCTCGCGTGCGCCGTTGGGCTCGGCTAGCCGGGCCGGGCAGCCGTGACCTCGACCACCCAACCCAAACCATAAACAAAGGAAAAAGCATGCAAACCTCCGAATCACTAGCCCCGATCAGTGCACCCGACGGATGCACCGTGTATCGGCCATTGGCCGCCGACCCGACTCCAGACGAGCTGGCGGATTGGTGCGCACCCAAGCCCACGCCGCCGTTTGCTTGGTTGGCGCCATACCATGCCGGGACTACTGAAGAGGTGGGACTTGCTGCGTGAGTTCGCCGTCTAACTCGGCGCCGAGCACTACCGCTACGGCGGAGAAGTAGAACCAGATCAGCAGCGCTGCGACAGCGCCCAGGGTGGTGAACGTCGACTGCAACCGCCCAATGTGTTGGTAGGCAAGGCTGAGCCCGTAGGTACTCAGCATCCAGACGCCAGCAGCAAAGGCGGTCCCTGCGCTCACGCCCAGGACCCGCCCTCTTTGTCCGGCGACGACCCGGTAGAGCAACGCCAGTGCGGCCACAGAGACAAAGACAACAATCGGCCATCTGGCGAGGGCTCCCGCTGCTGCCAAAGGACCTGGGAAGCCAAAACGATCCTCGGCAGCTGGGATAGCGACGATCAGCCAGATGCTGACGGCTGAGGCCACCACGGCAACAACGCTTAGGCGCAGCGCAAAGATCCGCCCCTGCACCCAATTGTGCGGGCTGGGCTGTTCGTGTGCCACCCGAATCGCGATGACCATCGAGTTCACGACACTGCTAATTGCCCATGCAGAACCAGCGAGGCCGATCATGAGCCCAATGGTGACTCGTGTCTGGTCGGTGGTGGCCAAGGCCTGAAGTTCGGTGATGATCAGTTCGGCAGCAGCGTCGGGCAATACATCGGTGAGACCGCCGAGGTTCGCTTCAACATCGGCTGGCGAGGCCACAAGGCCATAGAGCGCAACCACCGAGATCAGGGCGGGAACGAGCGCCAGCGCGCTGGTGAAGGCCACGCCCGATGCCAAGAGCAGACTGTGATGCCGTGAGGCCCTTTCTGCCACCGCCTTGACAAGGCCCCAGAGGCCTCGGGCCGACGCGTCGGCGTTAGTCATCTGGTTGCGACGGTGGCGAGGTTGGGCCGCTGCGTCGCCATCGCGGGGCACGCATCCGGCGTTGGGGCGCAACTTGATCGAGCCCGGGGTAGGGGGTCTGGATCTCAGCCAGCGGATCGTCATAGGGCCGCTCAGGTTCGCCGGCGGTCCACAGGACCATCTGGGGAAACGCGATCGTGATGCCTGCGTCAGCCAGCGCTTGGTGAACGGCGATCACAAGATCGTGACGGGCTGCCAATTCAGCGGGCACTGCGCTTCCGTGCCAGTACAGGATCGTGAATCCGATACTGGATTCACCAAAGCCGTCGAGGTTGACGGTCGCTGGGGGTGAGTCGAGCACTCGCGGCACGCGGCTGACTGCGACCGCAAGCGTGTCAGCGGCCGCCTGGAGGTCGCTGTCGTAAGCCACACCCACCGAGAGCGAGCTTCTACGGATGGGTTCGCGGGTGAGGTTGATAATGGTCGAGCCGGTCACTGACGCGTTTGGAATCCGGATCTGAGTGCCGTCGAGCCCCTGGAGCAGGGTGACGCGAGAATCCACATCAGCAACAATCCCCACATGGCCGTCGACCTTGACGGTGTCTCCCACAGTGAATGGCCGCCTGGCTTGAAGGATGACTGATGCCACGAAGTTCTCTACGACGCGCTGAAGCGCGAGGGCCAAGACCAGACCGCCAAGCCCAAGGGCGCCGAGCAGCGGCCCTACCCGCACCCCGAGACTGGTGAGGGCATAGAACAAGCCAACCAGGAAGATGGCGTACCCGATGAGGCGGGAAGTAATGAGCGCGGCGAATCCGGGGCCGAGCCCGTGAGCGATGGCGCGACGCAGCAGCTTGGAGGTGATGATGGCCACAAGAATGGCGGCCAGCAGGATCGAACCAGCCCACAACCAATCGCTGCTGGTGAGCGGTCCGTCGGCGAGAACGTCGTCGCTTGACTGTGCGAAGAGTGAACCCACCCGTAGTTGGATTGGGGCTATTGATGCATGCAAGATGCTGCCAGTCTGTCACTCGCTCAGGCGTTGGTGTGGTTGGGGTCCTAGCGAGAACTCTGGTCGCTAGCGCGGCCGTACTCGGCAATCCGGTCGAGCACGGCATCGATATCTGCGGTAGTCACTGCCGGGTTCATGTAGAGGAGCCGAAAGCTGTTGAGGCCGTGGACGGGCTGGAAGCCCACCATTGCGGTGCCCTCGGCCTGCATGCGCGCTTTGATCTTTGGGGGCAGCGCGTGCAGCCTGGTGTGCGTCGCAGGTTCTAAACCTGGGACCCCTTCGGCAGGCCAGGGGCGAAGCTCGCTGGGCACCCATGCAAAGACCACGTTGGTGAAGTCGCCCGGGACAATGGCTGCGAACTCGCCACCCGATGCCGCAATGCAGCCACGGGTGTAGTCGGCCATCTCGACGGCGTGGTCTACGCGGGATGCATTGCCTTGGTCGCCGTGGTACTTCCAGCTGAGCCATAGCTTGAGGACGTCGATGCGGCGGGCGCATTGAAAGGTGCGGTCGCCCGAGTCGTAGTCGGCGTAGAGCTTGTCGGGTTGGAAGAGATAGTCGGCCTGGCCCGCAAAGCATGCGGCGAGTTGAGTTGGATCCTTGACCAGCAGGGCTGTGCACTGTTGGGTCATGCCCATCATCTTGTGCAGGTTCCAAACAAAGGAATCGGAGCGTTCGACCCCGGCAAGAAGATGGCGGTGCTTGGGTGAGAACAATGCAGATCCGCCGTAGCAGCCATCGACGTGGAGCCAAAGCCCGTGTTCTTGGCAGATGTCGGCGACGGCGTTGATGTCGTCGAATGCGCTGGTGACGGTTGTTCCTGCTGTGGCGATTACGGCGAACGGGACTTTTCCTGCTTGGGCCGACCGGGCTACGGCTTCGCGGAGGGCGGCTGGCTCGATGGCGCCATTGTTGTCCGATGCCACCTTCACCACTGCGTTGGTGCCAAGGCCGAGAAGGGCCGCCGACTTGGTTGCTGCGTAGTGCCCAGCGTCGGACACAAACAAGGTGAGTCGGTCGGCGGAGGCTCCTGTGGTCACGATGTCGGGTTGGCGGCGATGCCGGGCGAGTTGGAGGGCGTAGAGCGTTGCGGTTGATCCACCTGGACAGAAGAGTCCGGGCGGGAGCGTTGGCAGCTGGTCGGCGGCGGGCTCGAGGTAGCCGGCGAGTCGGCCCAGCTTGGAGAGGGTTGCGCTTTCCATGAGGGTGAAGACGGGCGCCGCTTCATACGTTGCGCCGGTTGTGTTGAGTGCGGCTCCAAGCCAATCACCGACCACCGAAATGGGGTCTGGCCCGGCAAAGTTCTGATTGAGAAAGCGCGGGTGGCTGGTGTGTATGGAATGTTTGACCACGAGGTCGACTGCGGCCATGAGCGCTTGATTGTCGGCGGCGGCAACGTCGTTTTCGAGACCAAGCGCGGTGGCAGTTTGGAACGCAGCGACGAGTTGATCGGGGCTTGCGTAACGGACGACGTCGTTTGGCGCGCTGGGTGGGTTTAGCACATAAGCCAGGGCCCGCTTCGCGACTTCTTCTTCTAACCGTGACATAGCTGCGGACGCCTTTGTTGTGTGCGACCGAGAGCTTAGGGGCCTGGCGGATGAGTAAGCGAAGCTGGCTGAGACACCAGGACCCGGGGACCCAAGCGGCCCGGCCCGCAGGGCCAAGAGCGGACAACAAGCGTAAGGACCTGTGCGGTGACCATGGCCGATCCGCGCAGGTCCTTATGTGTCGTCGGGCTGGGTTTGGTGCGAGACCGCGTCGAGAAGAGCGCCAATGTCATGATGTTCTTCCAGCGGGTGACGGAGCGGGTGGCCGTACTGAATGTGGTAGCGGTTGCGGCGGCCTTCGCGTTCACGGGTGACGTAGCCGCCATCTTCGAGGTCGTCGATTATTTGCATGGCGGTTCGTTCTGTCACCCCGACGAGCTGGGCGAGGTCTCGGACGCGCAGGTTGGGTGTTTGTGCGATCGCCAGGAGCACGTGCGCGTGGTTGGTGAGGAAGGTCCAGGAACGCTTTGTGGGTTCTCCTGCCATGCACCAATACTACCGAATCGCAACACACTTCACGAAATTTGATACATAAGTTGCAACACATGAAACATAATGCATATGTTTAGGTCATGTTGTTGCTTGTGGGAATCCTGAGCCACCTCGTTGGTGGCGTCATCGCGCTGACTCAGAGGGGCCCCCTCCGCGCTGGCCGCGCCCTCACCATTGGAGGCGCCGCGTCGACGGCCGCAGCGGTGTGGCTTCTTGTCCTCAGCGCCGCGGATAGCGGCGGCGTTGCCGCAACGCTCGACACCTTCGACATGACTCTCGGTCGCGTCGGGGCGCTTCTTCTCGTGGTGATCACCGCCACCGCCACCGTCGTGGCTGCGTTCTCTGCGAGAAGCCTGGACAACGACGGCCGCGCCCCCCAGTACTTCTTCCTTATCGGCGTAGTAGCAACGGGATCGGCCCTGGTAGTCGTGCCCGCAACGCCGGTATTGCTAATCGTCGGATGGTTGGTGTCGGGCTGGGCCCTTGTTGGGCTTGTCGGCTTCGAACGGGCGCTAAAGGCAACCAAGCGCGCCCAACGCCGAATCCTGACCACTCTTGCCATCGGCGACGCTGCCCTGATTGGTGCCGTCATTGCGGCCACAGCAACCAGCGATGGACTGTTCACCGGCAATGCCACAAACGCTGTGGCCGAGCTTGAGGATTCGACCGTTGCTGGCGTCGCCTGGCTGCACGTCGTTGCCCTTCTCGTCGTAGTGGCCGGAGCCTCTCGCTCGGCGCTTGTCCCATTCCATCGCTGGCTGATCGGCACCCTTGCTGCACCAACGCCAGTATCGGCGTTGGTGCACGCCGGCTTAGTCAGTGGGGCTGGCCTGCTACTTCTCCGATTTGCCCCGGCGTTCGTTGCCTCTGAGGCAGCGGTCATCTTGGCATTCGTCCTGGGCGTCATCACCGTGATAGTCGCTTCGTCGGCTTCGATCTTGCGCTCAGACATCAAAGGAAGCTTGGCCTGGTCGACCGTGGCCCAGATGGCGTTCATGGTGGTGCAGTGTGCGGTTGGTGCCTTTAGCAGTGCGGTGTTCCATATCGCAGGCCATGGCATGTACAAGGCAACGCTGTTCCTTGGCTCTGGCGATACCGCCGCTGGCGGTCTGCGTGCCAAACGGCGTGCCATCGGCCACCCCGCGCCAACCCCTGCCACCCGGCTCGCGTTGTCAGCCCTAGCGGCAACAGCGTCGGTGGCGCTGGCCATCTGGCTCATCCCACCAGAAGTATCCGACGCCGGCCGCGTCCTGGTCGTGGTGTTTGCGTGGCTGAGCATCGCCTTTGGCATATCCGGCTGGCTTCAGCGCGGCCCCTTGCCATTCGCCGCCTCAGCGATCACCTCGGTTGTCCTCGCTTTGGCAGGCGCCTTCGCCTACGTGGGCAGCCTTCGGCTCGTCGAAGAGTTCCTCAAGCCATCCTTTGCAGGACTCTCCTTGGACACCGTCGTTGGTGCCACCGAACTGATCATCGTCCTCGCCGTGCTTGCGGCCGCGTTGCTGGGTTCAGCGCTCATCGGGACAGCACCGCAGCAAACCCTCAAGCAAGCTTGGATTCGTACCACCGTGGCCCTTACCAGCACTGCGGCACCCCCGGTGCACGCCACGACCACTTCCCCGCCCACAACAACGGCACCCGGAGCCAAAACGCCAGCGACCTCGGGTACTCGCCGCGCAGAAATCAGAGCAGAAGTCGCTCGCGCCAGCCGGATCGTGGCGCCGCAGTGGCCGCTGGCATCGTTCGTCGCCGTTAACCCGCTTGGCGGCTTGGAGTCCATGGGCTTTGAGGAAGCTGCGGCGGTGGCACGCAAGTGGCTGGGCGCCAAGACACACCTCAGCCTCGACGAGTTCCGCAAAGACCACCGGGCTGGGTTAAGTCGGGCGGCCGACCTCGAGCACGTCGTCTACTACCACTTCACCGAACTGTGCGAGCAGCCAGCGCTAATGATCGACGGCCACACCGTCTCGCCGGTCGACATCATCGTTGCCGACCTTCTGCACGGCCCAGAAGCTCAGCCGACACCTCACGCTGGTACGACTTTGCAGCGTCATGGGCCCCTATCAGAACCTTTCACAGCATTGATCGACAGCGTCTTGGCGTCTTGGTTGGCCGCATTCGTGGAGCAGTCTCAAGTGGCGAAGGCATCGAAGGCCAAAACGTTCGTCGGGATGTGCCTGCGCCTCATGGCCGAGGATCCAAGGCTCAGCGCCATCACCAAGCGCAGCGATACGACATGGTTGGCCCCCCTTGCCAAACAACCTGCCGCGGTCATCGACATCTCCTTGCAGCGCTGCGGCGTCGTCGACGAGGATCGGCCCGACGAACTGCGAGGCCACCTAAGCCAGCTTCCCGGCTGGACGGGTTTGGCCAAATGGCGGAACGAATGGGCACAGCCCGATGAGGGTCGACCCCCACTGGCACCCATCGAGGTTGTGGCTGTTCGCGCTGCGCTCGAAGCCGTGGTCATTGGATCGGGTCTCGTTCCTCGCACTGCTCCCACGGACCAGGCTGCCACCGATGGTGAAGTACTGGACGCGCGGGTCGATGCCGTTGCTAAAGCTCTGGCGCCCACGGGGACACAGCTCGACCGTGACGCAATCTCGAGCGTGATTGCCAAGGTGCCTGCCGCCAGTCGTCCATCGTTGTGGCTTGCCGCCCAAGAACGCAACATGGACGAGCGGTTGCTCAGCATGATCGACCGGCTAGACCCTGGCCCCAGCGTCAACAAGCCCGACGCGCAACTCGTGTTCTGTATCGATGTTCGCTCCGAAGGGCTGCGGCGCCATCTCGAAGCAATCGGCAACGTAGAGACCATTGGTTTCGCAGGCTTCTTTGGTGTGCCGATGCGCATCCGGCGTGTCGGTTGGGAGCACACCGAAGCCCGCTGCCCGGTGTTGGTTTCGCCAGCAATCGAAGCAACAGAACACCCTCGACCCCAGACCATTGACTCGGTAGCCAAACGGCTGACCCAAGAGCGGGTGCTTGCCAGCGTCCAGAGCGCTCATAAAGCCGCGAAGTACGGAGCGGGCGCTCCGTTTGCCCTGGCCGAAACGGCAGGTTGGTTGGCGGGCCCAACTGCGGCCTTGAAGACGCTGGTTCCCCCGAAGGCCTCACCCCCGAGTGCGCCAGCGACCAGAATGGTCCTCGACGACGATGAGGTGTTGTTGGAGCAGCGGGTGTTCTTTGCCGAAGCGGTCTTGAACACCATGGGGCTGACCAAGAACTTCGCTGCCCTCGTGATGCTGTGTGGTCACACCAGCAATACCGTCAACAACCCACACGCGACAGCCTTGGAATGCGGCGCTTGTGCAGGCGCGTCCGGCGACGACAACGCCCGGGCGGTGGCAGCCTTGCTGAACTCCCCCGATGTGCGCCACGGCCTTGTGGGCCGGGGCATCACCATCCCGGACGAGACATGGTTTGTTGCTGGGCTTCACGACACCGCCAGCGATCACGTTGCCCTTCTCGACACTGTCGATGCGCCCGCAGAGTTTCAACCCAACATCACCGACCTTGCGTCCTTGCTGGCCGAGGCCAGCGCCCGGAACTCCCACGACCGTTCGACCCATCTACCCGGACCAAGCACCAAGGTGCGCGACCGGGGAAGCGACTGGGCCCAAGTTCGGCCCGAGTGGGGCCTGGCCCGCAACGCCGCCTTTGTGATTGGCCCGCGCTCAGTGACCGCCGACCTCGACCTCGAAGGCCGGTGCTTCCTGCACACCTACAACGCCGAAGACGACCCAACGGGCCGAGTGCTCGAGACCATCATGACTGCGCCGCTGGTCGTGGGACATTGGATCAGCTCGCAGTACTACTTCTCAACTGTCGATCCCGAAGTCTTCGGGGCGGGCAACAAACTGCTCCACAACCCGTTGGGCACAACCGGCGTCGTCACCGGCGATGGCGGGGATCTGCGGGTGGGGCTCCCCTTACAAAGCACCCATGTCGACGGACAACGTTTCCACCAGCCCGTTCGGCTGCTGGCCGTCATCCAGGCCGACCTGGAACGCATCGAGAGTATTGTCGCGGCCAACCCAGTCCTTCAGGCCCTGACCGAGGGTTCGTGGCTGCGGCTGGCTGCCCGGTCACATCCTCATGAACGCTGGTCTACCCGCACCCCGAAGGGGACCTGGGTTGCCAGCCCCCGACCACTTGACCCGCAGCCAACCCTTACCCCGAACACGGAGATGACATGACCACCTGGCCCGGACTTACCCCAATGGCACGCATAGAAGTCGTCATCGACGGCGAGCACGTGCCCACCATTCGAGACCTGTTTCTCAGCTCTGGAGCGACGGGATACACCGCGCTCCACGGCGTGTCGGGTTTCGGACACGGTGGCCAGCACGAAGGGCGACTCCTGTTTAATGACAGAAACAGCCTGTCGCTACTGATCAGCATTATCCCTATCGAAATCGCAGAGCCGCTCATCGCTGGCGTACGCAAAGTCCTCGAAGGACAAGCTGGTGTGATGTTTGTGTCCGAGACTCACGTGAGCCGCCCCGAGTACTTCCGCCCCGGAGACACAGACGAATAGACGGCAAACGAGTCTGGGTGTCCGTTCGGGCACGCACCTACCCTAGGGACATGCCCAAGCTCCATTTCGTTACCGACGGCGGGCCGCCCGCAACGCGAGAGTTGTTTCGCTCGGCTTGCCTAGCCCGTGATCTCGAGTTCGTGACGCATCGTGCCCGTAGCTACGAGTTCTTGGGGGAATCGGTCGAGCGCCCGGGGGAAGTCTTCTACCAAGCCGGGGTAAGCGGGTTGGCATCTGCTGTGGCCCGAGAGCTGGCGGGTCAGGGAGCGACCGGGCTTCGCGATGGGCGTTTGGCCGGAGGCCCCGCTGCGAGCGTGCACCAGATGCAGCAGGCAGGTGTTCCCGTCCTCGCATGCTCGCTCTGCAGCGGCCACAACCGCGGTGCGGTCAACCGAACGGTAGAACGCCTTGGCGGCCTACCCGTTGTGGTGAAGGTCCCAGGAGGCGAGGGCGGCATCGGCGTCATGCTGGCCGAGACGAAGCCAGCTCTGTTTGGTCTCATCGACTACCTAACTGCCGCCGGCGTAGTTCCGTTGCTGTCCGCGTTTGTGCCCGACGCCATCCACTGGCGTTGCATTGTTCTGGGCGAACGCGTGTTGTTGTCATATCGCAACGAGATGGTCCCGGACGACTTTCGTACCCATGCACCCACCACCGCTGCGGGCTACGTCGAAGATGCGCCCGAGGATGTCTCCGTTGCGGCCGTGCGCGCTGTCATCAGCCTTGGCTTGGATTTCGGGGGTGTCGACGTGCTGGTTGGTAAAACCGGCGACATGCACGTTCTGGAGGTCAACTCGCCGTGCAACTTCGCTGAGGCGCAACAGTTGGCTGGCGTGGATGTCGCCGGCGCAGTGGTTGACCAACTTGTTGCCCGCGTGACGCAGCGTTAGCGCAGTTTGAAACCCAAAGCGTCTGCGATCCGAGTCGCTCCGACGCTCAAGTCGAGCGGCTTGGCTTTGCGTTCTCTCTCGGCGACTGGAGCTGCAGCCCCAGCACCTGGACCGGCAGCCAAGTTCGCGAAGCCTTCTACTTCGTCGCCGCCATCGGCCGCTCGGTCGATGATGGCGTCCAAGGCTGCGCGTTCATCACTGGCCAGCTGCAAGGCGTCCAACTTTGCGGCGAGCCGATTAATGGTGTCTGAATCAAATGGGTGCATCGTGAGACCTTTCGTTCTAGGTACGGGACGCTCGGGTGCCGGGGTGGTTACACAGGGTCGCTTGCTGGCAGGGGCACGTATCAGTACCGTTTCGTTGATCCCGGCCAGAACTGAGATGCCATGACAACCGTTGAGCCAGCACCTGCTATCACTGACGAAGAGCGGTTGGCGATGCGCGAGAAGTATCGGCTCGAACGCGACAAGCGGTTGCGGGCCGATGGCAACGAGCAGTACATCGAGGTCACAGGCGACTTCTCCAACTATGTGGACGACCCGTACTTAGACGAGGTGATCGAGCGTGAGCCTCGCACTGATGAGGTGGATGTGGCCATCGTTGGCGGCGGGTTCGGGGGCTTGTTGACTGGCGCTCGGTTGAAGGAGGCTGGCATCACCGATGTGTGCCTGATCGAAAAGGGCGGCGACTTTGGCGGCACCTGGTACTGGAACCGCTACCCCGGCGCCATGTGCGATGTTGAGTCATACGTGTACCTGCCGCTGCTGGAAGAGGTGGGGTATGTGCCCACCGAGAAGTATGTGAAGGCTCGCGAGATCCTCATGCACAGCCGCAACATGGCTGACCACTACACCCTTGGCGACAAGACGCTGTTCCAGACCGAGGTCACCGAGACTCGTTGGGACGAGCCCTCGAACCGCTGGATTGTCGCTACCGACAGGGGCGACGCTATTCGGGCCCGGTTTGTGGCCATGGCCAATGGCCCGCTGCATCGTCCCAAGCTGCCCGGCATCAAGGGCATCAACGACTACTTGGGTCACACGTTCCACACCAGCCGCTGGGACTACAACTACACGGGCGGCCACCCCGACGGCGACCTCGACAAACTGGCCGACAAGCGCGTTGGCATCATTGGCACGGGCGCCACTGCGGTGCAGTGTGTGCCGCACTTGGGCGAGGGGGCCAAAGAGCTGTTTGTGTTTCAGCGCACACCGTCGTCCATTGATGTGCGAGACAACCGGCCCACAGACCCCGAGTGGGCGGCAAGCTTGAAGCCCGGTTGGCACAAGGAACGCATGGACAACTTCAACGCCTTGGTCTCTGGTCAACCACGGTCGGAAGACTTGGTCAACGATGGCTGGACCGACATCATTGGCAAGCTCATCCACCTTGTTAGCTCGGGAAGCGCCAACCCTGACATGGATCTCGAGGCACTGTTAGAGACGGCGGACCTTGAAAAAATGAACGAGGTCCGAGCGCGGGTGGACCAGATCATTGATGACCCCAGCCTCGCCGAGTCGTTGAAGCCGTACTACCGGCAGTTCTGCAAGCGCCCCTGCTTCCATGATGAGTACTTGCAAACCTTCACGCGCCCCAACGTGAGCCTGGTTGACACCGACGGCAAAGGCATCGACCACATCACCGAAACTGGCATTGTGGCCAACGGCGAGCACTACGAGCTGGACTGCATCATCTTTGCCACCGGCTTCGAGGTGGGGACCGGGTTTGCCCGTCGTGCTGGATTCGAGACCTACGGTGTCGACGGCGTGTCGCTGACCGAGTACTGGCAAGACGGCCTGCGCACGTTGCATGGCTTGCAGGTCCACGGCTTCCCCAACAACTTCATCCTCAGCCCGGCTCAGGGCGGGTTCACCGTCAACTACCCCCACATGCTGGATGAGCTCGCCCAGCACATTGCCTACATCGTCAACCATGCGCTGGAGCACGACGCCGAAGTCGTCGAAGCCACCGCAGAGGCAGAGGCCGAATGGGTCGAGACCATTGTTTCTCGAGCGCGTGAGCGTGAGGCGTTTCTTGAGAGCTGCACCCCCGGCTATTACAACAACGAGGGCAAGCCAGCAGAACGAGCTCGCCAAGACACGTCGTTTGGGGGCGGTCCCATCGAGTTCTTCCAGATCCTCGAAGACTGGCGCACCGACGGTTCCCTACCAGGGCTCAACGTCGAATAACCCCCCCCCCGGCCAGCTCCCCCTAGGCGGTTGGCGTGGCGGCGAAGGCTGTGCGGAGGGCATCAAGAGCTAGGTCAATGTCGGCCTCGGTGTGAGCTCCCGAGATGAACCAGTTCAGGAACGGGTGAATCAGCACGCCGTTCTCTGCCGCGTGGCGACAGAAGGTGCGGACCCGGCCGTGGTTTGGGTCGTCGCCGAACTGAAGCGTCGGCATGGTGGGCGGACCGGACAGCACCACCTTGTGACCAGTGGCGGTGGCAGCTGAGGCAATGCCGTCGCAGAACTGCTGGCCCACCCGTTGCATGTGGTCGAAGACCGCGTCGCGTTCGTAGATGTCCAACGTGGCCATGGCTGCTGCCATCGGTGGCGCTTCGAACATGTAGGTGGACGTGAACATGATCTTGCGGGCGGCGCGCCGGGCGTGGTTGCGTCCCATGAGCGCAGAGATTGCGTGGCCGTTCCCGAGGGCCTTGCCTAAGGCGACAAGGTCGGGTTCGAGTCCGTAGAGGTGGTGCGAACCGTTGGGGTGCAGTCTGAGACCGTGGCGGACGTCGTCGAAGACCAACAGCGCGCCGAACTGATCCCTCGCCTGTTCGATAGCTGCCAAGAAGTCCTGGGAAGGCGCCGTGGTGGCCACCAATGGCCGTTGGTCCAGCGGGTTCAGCAAGATGGCGGCGACATAGTCGCCGTGAGTGGCCATGTGGTTGACCAATGCCTGCGGGTCGTTCCACGCAATGCGCTGCACATCGGAGGTGATGTGGGTGAGTGGCCCCTCGGGCGCACCGACGGCAAGTTCGGGATCGTTGCCGTGGTAGGCGTTGGTGAAGCCAACCACTTGGGTGCGTCCGGTGTGTTGGCGGGCAACTCGTACCCCGAGGGTCACGACCTCGGAGCCGTTCTTGGCCACCACACCCCAGCCCATATCGGTCCAAGTGGCCAGAATCCGTTCGACCACCTCGACGAGCTGGGGCGGGAGCATGCTGGCTGTGGTGAGCTGCGCACGTGTTGCCTCAGCTGCGGCTTCTACCTCGCGGTGGCGGTAGCCCAGCAGGTTGGGACCGTTCGCGGCGAGGAAGTCGATGTAGGTGCGGCCATCTGCATCGACACAACGACAGCCCTGCGCTTGGGCAATGAACCCGGGCAGCACCCCGCGTCCGGCCATGTCGGCGCTCCTTGTCCGGTACACACCACCACCGGGCAGCACTTGGTCGGCCCGCTCCCAAAGAGCGTGGCCTACTGGACCATCGACTGCGTCGTCTTCGGCGGTCATGGTCGGCGACCCTACTACGGCGACTGTGGCCATCGGTCGTGTGGTCTCCCCTTCGGGTTGTTCGGCAAGATAGCCAGAAGTAGTGTCTGGCCATCCTCACGTGTCCCACCAGACGTGGGTTGTTCCTAGCTACAAGCCTGCGGTGGGTCCCCTACGCGCAGGCGGGATCTCGTGGGCACCAAACCGGGCAAACTGACAAATTGGTTTATTGCGCTCGCCGCAGTTGCTGCAATGGTTTCAGGCGCGGTCGCGCTTGATCGCATCTTGGGCGAATCGAGCCCGCCGGCTGCTGAGCCGCCGGCGACCACAAGTTCCCCAGTTGGCCCCGATGACAGGCCGCCGCGGACCACAGGAGAGCGGTCATCGAGCGAGTCGAGCCCATCTGCGGCAGGGCGGGATATACAGCGTGAACCGGTACCAACACCGTTTGGTGCCAACCGTCGGGTCGATGATTCAACAGTGTCGAGGACCCCCAGCACAGGCTCGGGCGGTGGGCCAGGTATCTCGATTGTGATCGAAGAAGGCGGCCTTATTGACGAGGTGGCCGATGGTGTCGAAATCTCTCGGGCCTCTGACTAGCCAGATAAGCCTTGCTGAGACAGCGCGCTAGCTACCGATGCTGATTTCGTAGGCGCAGCTGTGGGCGCCGGCGGTCTTGTGGGTGACCCGCCGCACGGTGGCGTCGGGGATGAGGTCTTGGATGAAGGCCAGCTCGCTTGTGCATGCTTGCTTGTAGTGGCTGGCCACCTCCCACATGGCGCAGTTGTGGAGTTTGATGCGGTAGTGGCCTTGGTCGACGTGCTCGAAGTCGGCCAGGTAGCCCTGGGCATCGAGGAGTTCGGTGAGCGCATCGATACGTTCACCGATTGGCTTGTCGGCCAGCCGCTGTTTGGCATCGGCCGCGAGTTGCTGACGGCGGCGCTCGAACACCCGGTCGACTAGTTCCGGGTCTTCGTCTTGCATGTGGCCGAGGAGCTCGACGGAGAGGTTGGCGTCGGAGGCGACGAAGAGCGGTTCTGTAAGCAGGGTGGCGTGATAGCGATCCGCTGGCCTACCTGGCTGGCCTCGGTCTTGGCGGGCCTCGACGAACCCAGCCGAGCGCAAGGCGCTGAGGTGTTGGCGGGCCGCACTGGCAGAGATTTCTAGCGCCTCCGCTAGCTCGTCGGCGGTGACCTCGTCGAGGCGTTTGACCGCAGCCAGCACGCGGCGCTGCGTGGTTGAGAGTGCAGCGATCGCGGTGGCCATACACCAAGGCTACACCGATGTAGGCAGTTTTTGTAGTTTCGCAACTTGAAACTGTCGAAATATTGCTAACGTAGCGAGTGTTGACCAAAGCACACCTCGCACCTCAACAGCGCACCGCAAACATGCACCTCAACAATGCGGCCGTAGACTGCAACGCAGCCGCCCCCCCAAGAACATCGCGAGCACCCAATTATGTCGACCGAGACGTTCGCTGACGGAATGGAAATTCGATGAGTGAATCACTACGAGAAATCGAAGAGCTCACCGAGGCGAGCTACGAGTACGGCTTCAGCACCGACCTCGACACCGACATCGCGCCCCCGGGTCTCACCGAAGACACCGTCCGGCTCATCGCCGCCAAGAAGAACGAGCCCGATTGGCTGCTTGAGTGGCGGCTCAAAGCCTTCGAAGCCTGGAAGACAATGGAAGAGCCCGACTGGGCCAAGCTCGACATCGAGCCCATCGACTACCAGGCACTCAGCTACTGGGCAGCACCCAAGCAAAAGCCCGTCCTCGACAGCATGGACGATGTCGACCCCGAGATCCGCGACATGTTCGACAAGCTCGGTATTCCGTTGCACGAACAGAAGATGCTGTCCAACGTGGCCGTCGACGCCATTGTCGACTCGGTGTCAGTAACCACGACATTCAAAGAGACCTTGGCCGAGGCTGGCGTCATCTTCTGCTCGTTCTCAGAAGCTGTGCAGGATCACCCAGACCTCGTGCGCGAGCACCTGGGCTCGGTTGTTCCGGTGCGCGACAACTTCTTTGCCGCCCTCAACTCGGCCGTGTTTTCCGACGGCTCGTTCTGCTACATCCCCAAGGGTGTGCGCTGCCCGATGGAGCTGTCCACCTATTTCCGCATCAACTCCCAAAACACGGGGCAGTTCGAACGCACGCTCATCGTGGCCGAAGACGACAGCCACGTGTCCTACCTCGAAGGCTGCACGGCCCCCCAACGCGACGAGAACCAGTTGCACGCCGCGGTTGTCGAACTTGTTGCTAAAGACCGCTCCGAGATCAAGTACTCCACGGTGCAGAACTGGTACCCGGGCGACGAGAACGGCCTGGGTGGCATCTACAACTTTGTGACCAAGCGTGGTCGTGCGCACGAAGACGCCAAGATCTCCTGGACCCAGGTCGAGACTGGTTCGGCCATCACCTGGAAATACCCCAGCGTCATCTTGCAAGGCGATCGTTCGGTTGGCGAGTTCTACTCAGTGGCGCTGTCCAGCAAACGCCAACAGGCCGACACCGGCACCAAGATGATCCACATCGGTGCGGACACCACATCCAGCATCATCTCCAAAGGCATCTCGGCTGGCCGTGGCCAGAACACGTACCGCGGTTTGGTCAAGGTCCTGCGTTCTGCCGAGAACGCCCGCAATTACACCCAATGCGACTCGTTGCTGTTGGGTTCGGACTGCGGTGCCCACACCATTCCCTACATCGAAGCCAAGAACCCCACAGCCCAGATCGAGCACGAAGCCTCAACGTCAAAAGTTGGCGAAGATCAGCTGTACTACTGCCGCCAACGTGGCATGTCCGAAGAAGACGCCATGTCCATGATTGTCAATGGCTTCTGTCGCGAAGTATTCAACGAACTCCCCATGGAGTTTGCTGTCGAAGCTCAGCGCCTGTTGAGCGTAAGCCTGGAAGGAAGTGTCGGCTGATGCTGCACGTCAAAGATCTCACCGCCTCCATTGGCGGGACCCAAATCCTGCGTGGCCTCAACCTCGATGTTGGTGCTGGCGAAGTGCACGCCATCATGGGCCCTAACGGCTCTGGCAAGAGCACGTTTGCGCACGCCCTTGCTGGCCGAGACGGCTACGACATCTCTGGCACGGTCACTCTCGAGGGCGAAGACCTGTTGGACATGGAACCCGAAGAGCGCGCTGCGGCCGGCGTGTTCATGGGCTTCCAGTACCCGGTCGAAATCCCCGGCGTCAACAACATGTACTTCCTGCGCACGGCGCTCAACTCGGTCCGTAAGGCCCGCGGCGAAGACGAGGTCAGTGCCCGCGAGTTCTTGAAGGTGGCACAAAAGGCCATGGACCTGGTCGAGATGAAGAAGGACTTCCTCAACCGTGCGGTCAACGCCGGCTTTAGCGGTGGCGAGAAGAAGCGCAACGAGATCCTGCAAATGGCGGTCATGGAACCCAAGCTTGCGGTGCTCGACGAGACCGACTCGGGCCTCGACATCGATGCGTTGCGCATCATTGCCTCTGGCGTCAACGCCTTGCGTGGCCCCGACCGGTCGATGATTGTCATCACGCACTACCAGCGCTTGCTGGACTACATCAAGCCCGACTACGTGCACGTGCTGGTCGACGGCAAGATCGTCGAATCTGGCGACCACACCTTGGCGCTTCATCTCGAAGACCACGGCTACGCCGACTTTGTCAACCACGACCTCGACGATGCCAAGCCCCTTTCCGGGGTCTCGTCGTGAGCACGGCAACCGTTCCCCTGGCGCGCCCCACCCGGCGCGACGAGGCCTGGCGCTACGCACCCCACAAGGTGCTCGACCAGTTGGTGCTCGAGCCTCAGGCCAACGCCGACACTTCGGTGGCAGACGATGTGTTGGCGCAGCTTCCAGAGCTCGACGGTGCAAAATTGGTCATCGTCAACGGCATCGTCAACGCAGAGCTTTCCAACTTCGACGAGCCAGCGGGTCTGTCGCTTTCCACGCTGGCCCAGAAACGCAACACCAACGCTTCCGCGATAGCGGCGCACTTTGGGGGCCAGCCCGCCGACGTGTTCGAGGCCACCAACCAGGCCAGCGCCGCCGACGGTGCCGTCATCACCGTTGCAGACGACGCCCAGGTCACCCAGCCCATCCAGGTCGTGCACATTGCATCACCGGGCTCGGCCAACGCCACCAGCTATGCCGGCGTGGTCATCCACGTTGGGCAGGGCGCCTCGGCCTCCGTTGTCGAGACCCACGTTGGCAACGCAGCCAACGCTGGCGGCTCGCACGTGTTGACCACCGTCACCCTGGGCCAGGGTGCAACACTCAACCATCTGGTGCTCCAAGATGCACCCAGCAACCATGTCGTCATTAGCCAGGTTTCGGTAAGCCAGGAAGCCAACAGCACCTACAACGCGCACGCCTTCAACTTGGGGGCCAGCTACGGGCGCCTCGCCTTCGACGTTGCGCTCAGCGGCAATAGCGCCCACACCGATCTGTCGGGTCTGTACTTCGGCTTTGGCGACCAAACGCTTGATCAACAGGTCACCGTCACCCACGACGCCACCAACTGCACCAGCCGCCAGTCATTCCGCGGCGTGCTGGATGATCAAAGCGCGGGCATCTTCAACGGCGGCATCGACGTCCGGCCCGGCGCCGACGGTACCGACGCCGAACAAGCCAACGACAACCTGATCCTCAGCGACCGGGCCGAAGCAAACAGCCAGCCCCGCCTCGAGATCTTGGCCGACGACGTTGCCTGCAAGCACGGCTCTACCGTGGGCCAGCTGGACGACACGGCGCTGTACTACTTGCGTTCGCGCGGCATAGGTGCCACCCAAGCACGGCGGCTCCTGATCGATGGCTTCGCCCACCAAGTGCTCGACACCGTAGAAATCGAGGCCGTCCGCACCTGGGTTAGCAAGCGAATTGGACAGAGCGATGCGTGAACAAGCCGTCGGCATTGGGTCCACCAAAACCTTTGTCCTCCCGAAGGACTGCCACGTAACCATCGTGCCCGCAGGTCATGCCAAGGTGCTACCCGAAGGCGAGCGGGTAACGCTGCTCCAAGCATTGGGCGGCACGGCCACGGTCAACACCAAAGAGGGCGAGATGGCTCGCCTCAGCCCGGCCGATTCGGTTGAGTTCGGGTTTATCGAACAACGCGAAAAGCGCGAGAGCGCCGACGGCGAGCAGTACAGCGAAGACCTCGTGTGGGAAGCCGCCGCCACGGTCTATGACCCCGAGATCCCTGTTGACATCGTGGAGCTGGGCCTTGTCTACAAGGTCGAATCCATCGAACTGCCCGACGGGACCTGGCAGGTAGAAATCGACATGTCGGTCACCGCCCCGTTCTGTGGCATGGGCGATATCTTGCGCCAAGACCTCCACGACGCAGTGGCCGAACTCCCCGGCGTCAGCTTCGTAGAAGTCAAACTAGTCTTCGACCCGCCTTGGGACGTCTCCCGCCTCTCCGACGTTGCCCGCCTCGAACTGGGCATGATGTAGCGCAGCTAGCTGGCAGGGTTGCGGCCCACCAGGGCTAGGTAGCGGTCGACGATGGCGGCATCATCGGCAACTGGTGTTGCCTCGCCAATAAGCCCCATCTTGGCGAGGCCGTCGCGCATGGACGACACGGTGTCGAACGCACTTTGTGCCAACCCGGCGTCCAGCTTGGGGTCCACGCCAGTGGCGGTACCGACGTCCCAGGCGTGGGTGAGCGGGTCCCACAGCACGACGCTGATCAACTGGTCGACCGACATGGGCCCAAACCAGAAGTTGCCTTCGCGTTGCAGCGTGTCTGGTGTGTCTAGGGCAGCGAGCATCTTGTCTCGAGCCGACGCCCACACCGCTTGAGGGTCGGGCACATCTTGGACGGGCCTTGGCGGCACCATCTCGCCGCTGGCGATCATGTCGGCGCCGGCGTTGAACACCCCAGAGATGTGACCGACAACATCGCGAGCGGTCCAACCCTCGCACGGCGAATCGTTGTCCCATGCGTCTTGAGGCACGCGGTTGACCACAGCGTCCATGGTGTAGACGGCTTTGGTGAAGTCGCGAAGGTTCTTGCTCATGGCGCAGCTCCTGGGGCTGGGTGTCCGGGCACCGAGCGTTGCACAACCGCCCCAAACGAGCAACCGCCGCGGGTGCTACCCCAGTAGTACGAGCTGTGTTAGCCCACCGGCTGGGAACGCTGCGGCATGCTCATAGCCTTGGCCTCATGATGAGCCAGGCGCGACAACGCGCGACCCGAGCTATGCGATCTGCTTTGCGCTTTGGTGCCGAACGGGTGGCATCTAGCCCCACGCTGATGAATGTGGTCTACGACCTCATGAACGAGACCAACTTTGCGGGCTTGTCAGAGCACGAAGAGATGCTCAGCGACAGCGTCCGAGTGAACGCCTACCACCAAGCCATCCATCGCAACGTGAAACCAGGCGACGTGGTGGTCGATCTTGGCACCGGCACCGGGTTGCTCGCGTTTATCGCTAGCCGCGCTGGTGCCAAGAAGGTCTATGCGGTTGAGCACTCCGACTTCATCGAAGTTGCCAAAGAGATCGCGCAGATCAACGGCTTTACCAACATTGCGTTCATGCAGGCCAACAGCCGCGAGTTCAGCCCACCTGAACCCGTAGACGTTCTGCTCCATGAGCAAATGGGAGACGAACTCTTCAACGAGAACATCTTGGCCAACGTCGTCGATCTCCGAGACCGTGCCCTGCGCGGCGGGGGACGGATCTTGCCCGGTTCGTTCGCGCTGTTTGTCGAACCCGTTTCGTTGCGCGAAGACATGCGCGTTCGCCGTTTCTGGAACATCGACCTGCCAGACGACATCTCGTTGCACGAGATGGAACAATCAGCGGTCGCGGCCCGGTTTGACCACGGACGCATGGATCAGCTCTGGGCTCGCCCCGGCTCGGTTGACGCAACCATTGGCCAGCCAGCTCCGCTCGTTGAGATCGATCTCGCCACCGTGGACGCTGATAGGCCCATCGCTCAAGACCATCTGGTCGAACGTGTGGCCGAAACCGACGGTATTGTCGACGGCGTGTGCGTGTGGTTCGAAGCACGCTTCGATGAGCAAACCACGCTTTCCACCTCTCCCCTAGCGCCACACACAAGCTGGGGCAACCGGCTGTTCCGCCTGGATCACGACATCGCCGCAGGCGAACAGATTCGCCTCCACGTGCACTTGGCCCAGACCGAAGACCCCAACACCTGGACGGTCGAGCGGCTGTAGCCCATTCCCGTGCGCTACGCCTACATCCAAGACAGGCGATCGGTCTCCACCGCAGCCAAGATGAGGTCCCGCAGAGCGTGGGCTTCTTCCAACGCCAGCATGCCAATAGACACCGTGCCCGCGGCAGTAACCACGTCGACCTGAGCCAAACTGCGGCGACGCTGGAAGATGGTTTGGGTGACCGACACCACGTTTGTTTTGCGCAACGAGGTTTGGCGGGTTTCGGTGCTGACAACCTGCTTGGTTAGCGCCAGTTCCGAACCGATGCCCCAACGCGTGGTCCGCACCTCTCGGCGGCTGACCAACCACACCGCTACGGCCAGGAGGGGCAACGCCGCGACGAACGGATTGAGGAACAGCGCTCCTACAACGGCCACCGGCACCAAGACCACCAGCGCATTGCGAACCGCCAGATAGGTCTGCGCCGGGTGGATGCGGCGATCCAACGCAGCAAGGTCTCGGTCTACGTGGGCCAGGCGGCGAACGGTGGCTAGCTGCTTATCGTCGCAGCCAACCAAGATCAGGTCGCCATCGCCAATAGTGGAAAGTTGCACCTGGCGTATCCCGGCCCGACGTTGCAACGGATTCTGCGTGCTGGACACCACCTGCACTCGGGCAACGGTGCTGGCTTTGCTCGTGCGAGACAACAAACCCGACGTTCGGCGGAGACTGGTTGCGGTGGCTCGGAGTGTCAGCTGCCACTCCCCCAGGAACACCTGGGCGATGTTCAAGGCCACGCTGATGGCAAGCACACCAAAGATTGCGGCCGGAACCCACCACCACTGGAAACCACCAGGGTCGATATCAGGAACGTCGTCACCCAGTTCGTCTCGGATCTGATCGCCAAAGGCAAACAGCGGAGCCAAAAGCACGAGCGCTGCCAGCGGCCAGACGGTCAGCGCAGTGATCAGCAATCGCTTGGGCGGATGCGTGAAGATCACGCGTTCGGCAGCTGCTCGGGCGTCGACGGATACGGCGGCCGCTTCGGCTTCTGGCCGTATCGCAGCGTGCTGCGGCGCGGCAGTCACCACTTGCCGTTGCAGCTCTTCTGCCAGCGGCCGAGCAATGGCATCGATGGTGAACTCGGCCTCGGCCGTTCCGGCCGTGTCGACACTGACCTTCACCAGCCCGGTGAGGCGATGCAGCAGCTCCTGGTCGATGGCCAAGCTCTGGATGCGGTCCGCGGAAATGGTGAGCCGGTCGGCTCGCAACACCCCCTTGTTAACCACAAGCTCGCCGTCGATCACCTGGAACGTGTAGCGCCACCACGCCAGCACTGAGACAACACCAAACAACAGCACTACGACGGTGGCCAGCACGGCCACGCCATTGAGTGGCGAGCGCAGCAGAAAGAAAGCAGCAATGGCCAGCTGCACCAGGCCAATGTTGCGCAGGATCCGCACCCCCAAGAACACCACGGCCAGCGGCGACTGACGCTGCGGCGTTGACAGGTCAACCATCGAGATGCGGAGGCAACGACCCCGGTGGCTGGTGGCCTGGAGGGCTTGACGAGCTCGGAGGGCTTGGGTAGGGCAGAGCTTGCTCTGGCGTGGCCGGCGGTGCCTGCCGTGGTGTGACCGGCGGTGGAGGCGAAGGTGCCAGCTCGTCGAGAAGGCCGGCGTTCGTGGGCGGCTGGTCATCCTCTTGCACATCAGCACGTTCGGTGATGAAGACCTTGATGCGTTGGGCTTCGGCCTCGGTGAGCCCGGGAATACCAATGTTTGGTCCCGCAGAACTAACCGCCAACGACGCCAAACCAAACAGCCGTTCCAGGGGGCCGCGCCCAATATTGATGTGTTGCACCCGGCTATAGGGCAGCGAAGCCACCCGATGCTGAATCACGCCGCTGCGCAGCGAAAGATCGTGTTCGCGAAGCTGGTAGCCCAGTCGCCGTACTTCGGCTACGGCCAACGCCATGAGCGCTGCCACATACAGGATCGCGATACTCATCACCACCGTTGCTACGACGCCGTCCTTCACAGCAACCGCCAAAACGGCCGCACCGGTCAAGACCAAGACACCAAAGATGGAACGACCCACAAGCCGTACTCGCAGGTAACGAGGGTGAACACCGGTGAATGCTTCGTCAGCTAGCTGCGGGAGTGTCGACACATCCAGTGGTTCGTTGGTGAACCGGTCGTCAGGCATAACTCTTGTCTACCGGAGTCCAAACAGGCTGCGGCGCGGTGTGCGTCCTACTCCACCCAATCGAGGGAGGCGTAGTGCGGATCGTCCAACGCAATGAGGTCGTAGTCGTCGTCGGTTGGCAGCGAGATGCCGGTTATGGCACCCTCGGCGTCGAAGCGCAGTTTGGGCAAGATAGGGGCAACTTGGGTCCGGGCCGCAGCAGCCGCCAGAGCACCGTCGGCAGTGGTGTACTGGGCTAGCCATTTGAGGTTTGCCACGGTTGGGGGCATCACCTGTAGCTCACCGGCTTCGGCCATCTCTAGCGCCACGGTGGGGCGAACCCACAGGCTGTCGACGGTCTCTTTGTCGTCGTGCACCCCGTCCTGGTCTTGGGGAGCGCGGGTCACAAAGAACCGGGTATCAAAGCGGCGCTGCTCACCCGCTGGGGTCACCCAATGGTCTACGTATTCGGTGCTGGTGAGATCAAGAAGCAGGTCGTTTTGTTGGCACAGCTCCAGCATGGACAAGGTGCCATCATGCACTGCGTGCCGGGCTTCGTCGTCCACAGCGGGCGCAGACCCATCGCGTCGGAGGGCGATCAAGATGCCCGCCTCTTCGAAGCACTCGCGTACCGCAGCTACCCAGAATGCCAAGCCCCCGGCCTTCAGACCCATCTGGGCGGACGCCTCGGCGTCGGTCATGCCCGAACAGTAGGGCTCGAGCTCTGTGGCGCCATCGACATCGTCGACCCGACCACCCGGAAACACATACATACCGGCGCCAAACGCTGCGCGGCCAGTGCGCTGGAGCATGAACACCTCAACCCCACCACCATCGACGTTGCGAACCGCCATCACCGTGGCTGCGGCTTTGATGGGTACGTCACGAGGATCAAGCTTGCTGGTCATGACCGCCGACGATAGTCCCATGTCAATCTCCGAGAACAAGAAGAACGTCGATCGAGTCATGGCGTTGCTCAAGGCGCAGCTGGCGGGCGACAGTCCCGAGCTTGGGGTCATGCGGCAATCGTGCAGGACGGAACCCGATCAGCAGACAAAGTGCGCTCGGCGCGAACCTAGTGCTGTGCTGTCCCGGTTCGGGTCACGAACCCAGACCGGTCAGGACTTCCTCGAGTGACCGCAGGCCTTCGGCTAGCGAGGCGGCAAGGGTGGCCAGTTCGGTTTCGCCGACTTCGATGGCGATAGGGAGGTCCAGCTTGACGGGAACGTTGGCTTCGATAGGGATGGTTTCGTTCACCGCAATGTCAAGCTCGAGGTTGACCGGAACCTCGATGTCGACGGGCACGGTGACATCAACGGGGACCGAGAATCCCAACGGGGTGTCGACTTCGATGCGCGTATCGAAGCTTTCCTTGATGGGCAGGGTCTCATCGATGGGGACAACGAGTTCACGGTCGAGGACTACCTCGGTTTCGATGTTCACCTGCTCGTCAATGTTGACCTCGAACTCGATGGTGGAGTTGGCGAACTCTTCCAGCCCCGAGATGGCCTCTTCTAGCCCGGCGCTGATCGTGGGTTCGAGCTCCACGATCTGTTCCTGGAAGCCAGTGACCTGCGACGCGTACAACGCGGCCCCAGCCTCGACGCGTTCTAGCTCGCTTTGGGTCTGGGCCAAATCGTCTTGGGTCGAGGACAGCTGACTAAACAGCACCCCCATCAGCACGAAGCCCAGCAATATCAGCGCGCCAAGCGCACCAACCACTGCGGCCGAGTGTCGTTGTAGCCACGACATGGGAACTCCTGTCTCTAAGACTTCGGTGTGGTCACCAGCAACGGAGGCGGTGACGGGTTCTCGTTCTTGGGTTGGGTCCGCCCCAACGGGCCCCCAGCCTTCGGGCACCTTCAAAGGCACGGCAATCGGTGGGCTGCCAGCAGCACTGCCGCTGGTAGGCGAGGTGCCACTGGTTACCAGCGGCTCGGCGGCCTTGCGTAGCGCGAACGCCAAGGCGAGGCCGATGGCGGTGATGACGCCGGCGGCCAGGAAGGTTTCGGCAATCGCCTGGGCAGTCAACGACCCTTGCGCTTCGATAACGGCGGATTCGAATCCCGGGTCGTCCAGAGGTGGCAGCTCGATATCGCCACGTAGGGCATTGAAACGGGCCAGGCCCCATGCAGTCAGCAGCGAAAGGCCCACGCTGAGGCCCATCAGGCGGATGACCATCAGCGTGGCTGCGGCTGCGCCGCGTTTGTCGGGTTCGGTGCTGTCGACCACCGCGGCCGAGGTAGGCGCAGACACCAAGCCCAGGCCGGCGCCCAGCAAGCCAAGTTGGGCGGCGAAGGTCCAATACGAACTATCGGCTTCCCACGTGAACCCCATCAGCAGGTAGGCCGCGACCGCGGCCCCCATACCCATGATGACGGGCAGCCGGTAACCCCAGTTGGTGGTGAGGCGTCCGCCAACGTAGGACGTGACCGCCATGGCCGCGGTCAGCGCCGAAAGCACCCAACCGGCAGCAACCGCCGAATCTTCGACATCGATCTCGATGGCGTTGATGAAGATTGGCACGTCGACCATGGAGATAATCAGCGCTGCCCCCACGATGAAGTTCACAGCCAACGCCACTTGGAGGGTTCGGCCCCGGAACACAGATGGGTCAATCAACGGATCTGGCGACACTCGCTGGTGCCACACAAACAAGGCCCCAGACCCGACAGCCACCAGATAGAGCCAAGCGAAGTTGAAGCCCCCGCCGCCGGTGAGTTCTTCGAAACCACTAACCGACTGAATCTCAGCGTCACCAAGCAAGGCCAGGTTCAGCGTGACAATGCAGGTGGTTAGCAGCCCCGCGCCGCGCCAGTCGACCGTGGTGGCACGAGGTCCCTGGTCATGATCGGTTAGCGCCCACCACACTGCGGCCATGCCAGCCAGGGCCAGGGGAACATTCAGCCAGAACTGCCATTCCCACGACAAGAAGCGCACCAGCACTGCGCCATACATGGGACCCCACACCCAGCCCATCGTTTCGATAGCAGCGAGGGTGCCTAGCGCCCGGGCCCGCTTGGCCTCCGGGTACACATCGGCCACCACCGCCAACGCCACCGGCACCATAGCCCCGCCACCAATGGCGGTCAGCACTCGAGCAAACAGGAACGGCCCCAACGAATCCATCAGCGGTATCAAGATGGTGCCCAACAAGAAGATGGCGTACGCACCAACAAAAGTGTTACGCCTGCCGATGACGTCGCTGAGGCGCCCAGCAATGGGCATGATGGCTACGAACGCAATGAGGTAGACGTTGACTATCCACGCGGCGTCGTCGAGGCCGTCGGGCAGTACCAAGCCCAGGTCCAAGATGATTGGCCGCAACATGGTGGAGACAACCGTCAGGTCGTCGGCGGCAACGAACACGCTGAACGCCACGGCGATGAGGACGGCCCTAGGCGAGACACGCCTGGGCCCAGCCGCTTGCGTGGTTGGGGCGGACGTCGGTGTCCGTGTCGGAACGGCAACTACCGCTTCACCGTCGCTTGTCTGTGCTCCAGCCAGCAGCGGTTTAACCACCAAGGCCACTCCAACAAGGCCACCTAACACCAGACCGATGGTCGCTACGGTGCCCCACGGTGACCCGCCACCCGCAGCGGGTTCGCCGTTGTACTCGGTGAGGTCGAGAGTCCACGAAGCCACATCGTCGCCAAACGCCGTGTCGAACTCCACGGCGGTCACCAAGCCCGTGACCGGGTGAATCCACAGGTCGATCACGACGTCCTGGTTGCGAACAAGGCCCGCGGTCACGCCCTCGATGCGCTCGGGCGGGGCTGTGCCGCGGTAGTGATAGCGGGGTCCGTCGCGATCCTCTTCGCCCACAAACTCCACGTCTTCGAGACCCACAATCAAGGGCTTCCAGCCGTTGACGGGGTCGAAGAACGTTCTCGGGTCGAGGTCATAGCCCGACGGCAACGGCTCGAACTCGCCGGTCACGGGGTTGCTCAGCAACGTCTCTCCATCGCTGGCAATGGCACCCAACTTGGTACTGAGTGACCCATCGATGGTGACGGTGAGGAGCGCTTCGGCTTCGTCGGGGACAGTGACAGTGCCGGTCACCTCGTCGACAGCAATGCTCTCGACTTCGTCGATGTACACAGGCGCGCCGCTGCGCACCAAATGAAAGCGAACACTTTCAACCTCGCCCATAGCCTCGGCCGCTGCAGGCAACGCCGTCGCAGGATCGGTGTCCAAGACATCGCCATCAAGGCTGGCGCTACCACTGCAGCCTGCGACAACAAGGGCAGCCAGAAGCAGTAGCCAGGCTGGAAAGGTGGGTCGATGCAAAGAGCGTCCTTCGTTCGGCTCTACCAACGCAGATACTACTTCCCACATTCCCGACGCCATCTTCGCCCCACCTCCCAGCTGCGGCACGCGAGCGAGCTGGGCTGCACCAAGGGGACAACGAGCGCATAGCCTCAGACGGGAGCCCAACAACCCGCTGGACACCGTGACGCCAACAACCGACTCAGTACCCGATGACTCATGGATCCAGGCCTCACGGGTAGTCGTCACCGCAGGCAAAGGCGGGGTTGGATCAAGCACCCTTGCCGCAGTGACCGCGTTGGCAGCCGCTCAACAGGGTGCCAAGGTCTTGTTGGCCTCGGTCGATGGCAAGCCGAACCTGGGGCGCCTGTTCGACGGCAGCCCACTCACCTCGCGCCAACGCGACCTCTATAGCGACCCTTCCGGCGGCCAGGTCCGCGGCCAGAGCATCTCGCCAGAGCAAGCATTTGGCGACTATCTCGACCTCCGCGGCGTGGGCGGGCTGATGCGCAGAGTCGTCAAGGCTGCGTCGCTTGACGTCGTTGCCGCTTCGACACCGGGACTGGAACATCTGCTGGTCTTAGGCAAGATCAAAGAACTCGAACGAGCAGACGACGCCGACCTCATCGTGGTTGACGCTCCGCCAGCGGGCCACGTCACGCCCTTCCTGGCATCGGCAACAACCGCACTGGAAGCTGTGGCCCCCGGCCCGCTCCGAACGCAAGCCGAAGAAGTCCACGCCATGCTGAGCGACCCCCAACGCACCCAAGTCGCCATTGTCACCCTTCCCGAAGAGACTCCCGTCAACGAAGCGATCGAGCTCCACGCAGATGTCTGCGCACTGGGCTTGTCGGTTGCCCCTCTTGTCGTCAACGGCTGCTGGCCCGAACAACCCGGTCTTCACCAACCGGTCACCGCCGCGGCACGCGAGGCCGGCGTGACCTTGACGTCGCGACAGCGGACGGCACTGGTGGCTTCCAGTCGGTTCGGCGCTGCCCGACTAGATCTTCAAGCACACCAACTTGATCGACTGGATGCTGCGCTGCCCCTCGCTCGGATCCTGCTTCCGCGTCTGCCAACGCCCCGTCTTACCTGGAGCGACCTCGAGGTCTTGGCCTCAGCCCTACGCGGCGCTCCCCAATCGTCAAGCCAGCACCAGCCAGACGGGACAACAACGTGACAGCCGATCCCGCCGCTGCCACCTTCGCAGAGCTGGTAGACACCAGCGCGCTGGTAGTCACCTGCGGCCCAGGCGGCGTTGGCAAGACCACGACCGCTGCGGCCATTGGACTCCTAGGTGCAAGGGCAGGCCGTCGTGTCGTTGTGGTGACCATCGACCCTGCCCGTCGCCTGGCCGACGCGTTGGGCATTCCGGCCGAAACCGCCGACGATCCTCACCGCGTCCGAGGCCTTGGTCGCATGAAAGGCACACTGGACGTACTCATGCTCGATGCCGAGCGCACCTTTGACAGGCTCATCCTGGACAAGGCTGGCAAACAGGCCGAGGGCATTCTCAACAACCCGATCTATCGCAGCATCGCCGGCTCGTTGTCCGGGGCCCAGGAATACATGGCCATCGAACGCCTGCATCAACTGCACGAGGCCGGTGAGCACGATCTCATCGTGGTGGACACGCCACCGTCACGCCACGCAGTCGACATCTTGACTGCGCCAGACCGACTGGCGTCCTTCTTTGGCCACCCCGTGTACCGCACGCTTGTTGGTCCAAGCCGCGCAATGGCCCGGGTGACCTCGACGGCCACGGCGGGGTTTGCGTGGGCAGTCAAACGCCTCGCTGGCCCGCAGATTGTCGAGGACACGTTGGACTTCTTCAGCTCTATTTCAGGTATGGAGGACGGCTTGCGCAAGCGGGCCGCCGCCGTCTCGAAGCTCCTACGGAACCAAGACACCAGCTTTGTGTTGGTCACAAGTCCTCGGGCCGAAGCCATCGACGAAGCGCTGCACCTCAACGAAGCACTGCAAGACGGCGGCTATCCCATGCGGGCCGCCGTGGCGAACCTGGTGCATCCCCTGCCGCCGGCCTGCACTATTGATCCCGCGCTTGTCCGTGCCGGATCGGCCCTTGACGATCAGCTCCGTCACCACGGTGAGCTCACCGCGCTCGCCGTAGCAGAACGAGCCGAGTTGGCGACGCTCGTCGACGTCATCGAGTCAACCAAACACGACGATGTGGTGTTCTGTCAGGTAGAGCTGCTGGCCCAAGACGTCCACGCCCTCGACACCCTGGCCCAAATCGCCGACGCGCTCTCGGCACCAGCCGCTTGAGGCGCGGTTAGATCCGCTCGAAGTAGCGACGCTTTTCCCAGTCGGTGACGGCGGCCTCGTAAGCCTCGCACTCTTTGGTGAGGAAGTGGCTGTAGTGCCCAACTACGTCTTCGCCTAGGAGCCGCCGGGCATCGGCACTGTTCTTAAAGCGGTGCAGCGCGGCCGGCAATGTAGTCGGGACGGTGGGCACATCGCTGGAGGTGTAGGCGTCGCCATGGAGCTCGGGAGGCGGTTCGATCTGATTGGCGATGCCATCGAGGCCACTGGCCAGGGCAGCAGCATAGGCAAGGTAGGGGTTGACGTCGCCGCCTGGGATACGGCATTCGATCCGCAATGCCTGACCCGAGCCCACGATCCGGAACCCGGCGGTGCGGTTGTCGGTGCTCCAGGCCACCTTCGTTGGGGCCCACGATTGGCTCTGGTAGCGCTTGTACGAGTTGACCGTGGGGGCGTAACAGACCATGAGGTCGAGGGTGTGCTGCATCCAGCCACCCAGGAACCATCGGAACGTGTCGGACTGAGCGCCGTTTGCATCGAAGACGTTGGTAGAGCCGCTTTCGCCAGCCGACCACAGGCTGAGATGCATGTGGCAGCTGTTGCCTGACTGACCTGGCTCGGGTTTGGCCATGAAGGTAACCGCTACACCCTGCTGCTCGGCAAGCTCTTTCATGGCGTGTTTCAGCACCACGTGACGGTCGGCCATGGTCAACACGTCGGCGTACCGCACGTTGATTTCGTGCTGGCCAATGGCGGCCTCGCCCTTGGTGTTCTCGACCGGGATCTCCGATTCGCGAAGCACTCGACGAGCAGCACCCACGTAGTCCTCTACCCGACCGCCTTGCAGAAGGTGATAGTCCTCGTTGTACCAACCGGCCGGTTCCAGATTTGTGTAGCCCTTGTTGTGCGCGTCGCGGTACGAGTCTCGATACAGGAAGAACTCCAGCTCGCTGGCAGCCTTCGGGGCCAAACCTGCCGCTGTGGCTTTTTCTAGCTGGGCGCCAAGAATAGAGCGTGGTGCCACCCCAACGTTGCGGTGGTTGGCGTCTTCGTGCACATCGCACAGCACGATGGCGGCGTTGGCGGCCCAGCCGCAACGGCGCAGGGTGGCGAAGTCCGGCACCAAATGGAAGTCACCGTAGCCGCGTTCCCAGTTGGCGAACTCGTAGCCGTCGACGGGTTCCATCTCCATGTCGACCGTCAACAGGTAGTCGCAGGCATGGCTCCCGGCGTCGATGCTGTCGAGGAAGAACTGGGCGTCGTAGCGCTTACCCATGGTGCGTCCGTAGTGATCGGTGAACGCGACAATCACCGTGTCGATGACGCCAGAGACCACCTCGTGTTCAAGCTCGTCTGGGGTCATCTTGCCATCCTGACTGATCGAGAACTGGTTGCGTCAGTCACGGGTGAAAATGAAGCGTGAGTCCATGTCAGCTTCAACATCGGCGATGTGGTCGATGTAGGCGGGGAAGCCGCCGTTGTAGTTACCGTCTTGTCGGCGGTTTTCTTGGCCTTCAAAGTTGTAGTAGCCAGGCGTACACTCTTGGTTGCGGGTGGTCTTGCCCCGGTGAGCAATGACCTCCTGGACCCACCACTCCTCGGCCTCGGGAGTGACGTCAATGGTGTCGTAGCCGTGCGAGCGCACGTGGTCGATGCAGGTTGCTATGTGATCGCCTTGCACTTGGAGGAGGTCGGTCAGGTTGAACTGGAAGCTGGCCTGGTAGCCACCCATGATGAACATGTTGGGGAACCCGGCCGTGTGAATGCCGAGCATGGTGCGGATACCGCTGGCGTACTTGTCGTTGAGCTCTACGTCGTGCTCGCCAACAATGCGGTTGTAAATGCCGGTCTGTTGCACTTCGAAACCGGTGGCATAGATCAACAGGTCCACCTCGTACTCAACACCATCGAAGATGGGGCCCTTTTCGCCAATCTCGGTGATGCCCTTCCCCAAGGTGTCAACCAGGTGCACGTTTGGGCGGTTGAACGTGGGCAGGTAGTCGTTATGGAAGCACGGCCGCTTGCACATCATCATGTACCACGGCTTCAGCGCATCGGCAGTCTCGGGGTCTTCGACGGTTTCGTCGATGCGTTTGTGGATCCGCATCATGAGATCGATGTTGTTGTTCTCTTGGCGACGGATCTTCTCTTCGCGAGTAATGCCGCCTCGCAGTTCTTTGCTGCGTTCGGCCATAGCCCGTTGCTTCGAGATGATCTTGGCTCGCCGCTTGGCCTGCCAGCCAGGTTGAAGCTTGGCGGCCCATTCTTCTTGGGTTTCCCAGTCGTCTCGGATGTCGATGGACGACGGCGTGCGTTGGAAGACGTAAACCTCCTTGGCGTTGGCCCCCAAGTTGGGGACGATCTGGACGGCACTAGCACCGGTACCGATGATGCCAACCCGCATATCTCCGAGCTTCTCGAGATCCTGACCGGTGAAGTCGTAGTCCCAGCGCGAGGTGTGGAAGGACTTGCCCTTATAGGACTCCATGCCATCGATTCGGGCCAGGCGCGGTTTTGCCAACGTACCGTTGGCGCAAACCACGAACTTGGCGCGCATCTTGTCGCCGCGATCTGTGGTGACGTCCCAGTGTTGAGCTTCAGTGTTCCAAACGGTTGAGGTGACCGTGGTCTGGAACACCGCATGGTTGTACAGCTCGTACTTGCGAGCAATGGCCTGGCAGTGGGCAAAGATCTCGGGGCCCTCGGCGTAGTGTCGCGTAGGGACGTAGTTCATCTCGTCAAGCAGCGGCAGATAGTCGTAGGCGACCACGTCGCACGCCACGCCGGGATACCGGTTCCAGTACCAGGTGCCACCCACGTCGGCGCCACGTTCGACAATGCGAATGCTCTCGACACCCTTTTCGCGTAGACGGGCCGAGGTCAGCAACGCCGAGAAGCCTCCGCCAATAAACAACACGTCCACGCCGTCGTCATCACCGTCGATGATGGGGTCTCGTTCTTCCCAGCCCTCAGCGTAAGGGTCTTGTTCCAGCTCGGCCATGGCGCCGTCGAGCTCACGGTATATCTCGGTCCCTGGCGGGCGGTAGCCCAGCCGCAGGTCGCGCTCTTCGGCGAACTTGGCCTTAATGGCGTCGTAGTACTCCTGAGGGCGGCGCTCCTTGCGCTCGCTTGGGTCGAAGCTCATCACAAACTTGTCGGCCTTTTCGCCTTTGGCTTTGGCGTCTGGTTTGTCGGAGTCGGTTGGAGCGGACATAGGTCAGTGCCTCAGTAGCGGACAGCCGGGGAGAGGTCGGGGGTCCCGCATCAATGTGCCGCGGACCACCGGCCAAGAAAACAGTAGGTTAGGCAAACACGGGAGTCGCCGCTGGTTCGCTTGTCCGACACCCACCAAGGGGGAATCAAGAATGAGTGACAACGAGCTCGCGTTCGAGCCGCACGACAAGGTTGCGGTAATCACCGGTGCCGCTGGAGGCATTGGCCTCGGCATGGCTCGTGCGTTTACCGACGCAGGCATGTCTGTGGTGATGACCGACATAGACGCCGACCGGGTTGAGGCCAGTGCCGCCGAATTGCGCTCGGCTGGCCATGACGCCATTGGCATCCAGACCGACGTCTCCAAACTGGACGAAGTCCAAGCACTTGCCGACGCGGCCATGGACACCCACGGCCGCGTCGACGTGCTGTGCAACAACGCTGGCGCCGCCATCTTCGCCAAGCTCTACAACGTAAGCGTCGAAGACTGGGAATGGACCCTTGGTGTGGACCTTTGGGGGCCCATCTACGGCACCAAAGTCTTTCAGCCGCTCATCCAACAGTCGCCCGATGGCGGTCATATCAACACCACCTCGTCGGTCTCTGGATTGATAGCGGGTGCCGCGGCAGGGCCATACAACGTGGCAAAGAGTGGCGTGATTGCCCTCATGGCCACCCTCGAACGCGAATTCCGCATCGCCAAGTCGCCGCATCGGGCGTCGGTGCTTTGCCCAGGGCCCATTAACACCAACATCAATCGCAACAGCGTCAACTACCGGCGCGCCGCCAAGGGCGATAGCGAGGCCGGTAGTGCACGACCAGATAAGGCCGGCAAGAAGCTTGGGTCCAAGATGGGCGACTTCCTCGCCAACGGTATGGACCCTGACGAGGTTGGCCGCATTGTGCTGGATGGCATTGTGCACGGCAAGTTCTGGATCTTCACCCACCCCAAAATCTTGCGGCTCTACCACGAACAGATTGCGATGATGGATGCCGACGGCTCACTCTCCCAAGGGAGGCTCGCATGAGCAGCGCACCTAAACCACTAGAGGGCATCAGAGTTCTCGACCTCACGCGGGTCTTTGCTGGGCCCATCGCCGGCCGAACGTTGTCGGACCTCGGCGCCGACGTTGTGAAGGTCGAGCCGCCCGATGGCGATGTCACCAGGCTTTGGGGCATCAAGACCGCCGGGTTGTCCACCTATTACACCCAACAGAATTGCGGTAAACGCAACGTCTGCGTGGACCTCAATGCCCCCGATGGGCCCGAGCTGGTGGCTCGGCTGGCCGAACATGCCGACATTGTGTTGGAGAACTTCCGCCCCGGTGTCATGACCAAGTTTGGTCTGGACTGGGATGCGTTATCGCAGCGCAAGCCCGACCTCATCATGTTGTCCATCAGCGGTTTCGGCCAAGTTGGCCCCGAGTCTCAACGCGCTGCCTATGCATCCATCATCCATGCCGAAGCTGGCATCTTGCCTGCGCCTCCCCCTGGCGAAATGCCCGTCGACCTCACCCTCAGCGCCGCCGATGTGCTGTCTGGCATGCACGGCGTTGTCGCCGTCCTCGCAGCCTTGCGCACTCGAGATGCAACAGGCATCGGCCAACACATCGACATGGCCATGATGGACGCCATGACGTTCTCGGCGGACATCATCATGGACGCGTTGGATGACCGCCGGCCGCCCGAAATGATCAACGGCGAAGCGTGGCAGACCGCCGACGGCCCCAAGATCTTGACTGGCGGCCTGCGCTGGATCTGGCACCAGATCTCCAACACCCAAGGCCTAGTGGACCCCACGCCTAAGGAAGCCGACCTCAGCGAGAAGGTGGCGTCACGAAAACGCATCATCACCGAATTCCTGTGCGGGCTGCCGGACCGCGCTGCTGTAGTTGAGGTCTTCGACAAGGCCAACCTGGCGTGGGCCGACTTTCGCCAGTGCGGCGAGGTCCTGGAATCACCCACGCTCAAACATCGGGGGACGGTGGCCGAGGTCGACGACCGAGCCGGGGGAACCCGCAAGGTCATCCGCAACCCGTACCGGATGTCGGGCACCGACCTCTCAGACATTGGCGTGCCAGCCTTCCGCGGAGAACACAACGAACAGGTCCTCGACGAGTGGCTGGGCATAGGCACCGACGGCATCGGCGCTCTAGACACCGACGAATGGGCACAAAACGATCAGGGGGCACAGCAATGAGTGAAGCGCAACTGCAACGGCTAGTAGACGAGTCTGAATTGCGCGACCTCATCCATCGTTATGCGTTTGGCCTAGACACCCAAGACTGGGAGCTTTGGCGATCAGTGTTCGCCGACAGTGTGGTGATGGATCTCAGCGACTATGACCCCGACTTGAAGCCTGTACCTACAACCGCAGGCAAGCTTTTGCGTGGCGCCGTGGTGACATTTGCGGGTTTGGACCGGTCCCAGCACTTCATTGGGTCGCACCGTTACAGCATCGACGGCGATACCGCCACGGTCACCGCACACATGCGCGCCGAACACTGGATGACCACCGGCAAGGGTGGCGACCGCTACACCATGTATGGCACCTACGAGAACGAGGCCACGCGCACGTCCGATGGCTGGAAGTTCACCCGCGTCAAGCTGCGCCTATTGCGAGAAGAAGGCAACCGATTCCTCATGGCCGAGGCCGGCCGGGTCGGTAAGGCCAAGCTCGCCGACGGCTGACGTTTGGACACCACCTCGGTAGGCACGGGCAGAGCGACACGCCCCAAGCTGGCTCTGGCCATAGCGGCCACATCCATGCTGTTGGCCGCGTTCGTGGGCACCGCTACCAACATTGCGGTCCCCATCCTTGAAGACGAGTTCGATGGCTCGGGGCTGGCGCAGATCTCGTGGGTGGTTTCGGCTTTTGCCATTACCCAAGTGACCTTCATGTTGCTAGGTGGGCGTCTGGCCGACCGCATTGGCCGGCGGCGCATCTTCATCACTGGCCTGTCGGTCTTTGCGCTTGGGGCGGGGTTGTCGGCAGTTGCCCCAACCATCAACCTGATCATTGCCGCCCGTGTGGTGCAGGCCATCGGCGTGGCCATGATGATCCCGGCCTCGCTCTCCGCCGTGCTGCCTCTCTACCCGAAGGACCAGCACGGGTCTGTGGTTTCGCTGTGGTCGTCTATGGGCGTTCTCGGGGCTGCGGCCGCACCAACCGTGGCGGCTGGCCTGTTGGAGATCTCAAGCTGGCGCTTCGTGTTTGGCATCGGGGTTCCCATCGCGGCTGCGGGCGCGTTGCTGGCCATCATGTTCATGCCCGACGACGCCGTTGCTGAGCGACCACCGCCGCTAGATCTGCTCGGCACCTTCACCGGCACGGTCGCGCTTGCGAGTTTGGCGCTGGTGATCGTCCAAGGGCGGGTGTGGGGTTGGCAAGACACACGCATCCTGGCCGCGTCGGTGGCCGTGGTTGTCGCGTCATGGATATTCATCAGGTCATCGCAAACCCACAGCGAACCTTTGCTGGATTTTGAGCTGCTGAAGAACTCCGGCTTTCGAACAGTCACGATCGCCAGCGCAATGCTGTCCATCTCTACCTCAGCCACCTGGTTCCTGTATCCGCTCTTCCTGAGCGACGTCTGGGGTTACTCGAACTTTCAGATCGGTCTCGCCATGACCCCAGGGCCGCTTGTCATTGTGTTTGTAGCCCCAGTCGCTGGACGCATGGTGGACAAGTACGGCTACCGCGAGCTGCTCATTGGCGGCGCCACAGTGGCCACGCTGGGAACCGCGTGGATGGCCTGGCGGCTGGGTCCCGACGGCGTCTACGCCACTGCCTTCCTGCCCGGCACCTTCTCCATTGGGTTGGGCATGGCGTTCATGTTGGGCCCCGCCAATGCCGCCGCGCTACGAGACGTCGACGAGGCCGAACTCGGCGCAGCCAACGCCGCCTACAACACCGCCAGAACCGCCTGCTCAGCGTTCGGCGTCGCCATCACCACCGCCATCATCGGCACCGCCGCGGTGGGTAATCGCATGGACGAGTTCCGCATTGGCTGGTGGTCCATGGTCGCCCTCATGAGCGTCAGCCCAATCGTCCTCACCCTCTTCTATAAGGGGTCAGACCCTCAACGTTGACGCCGTGACCACGCGGCAGCCGCTAGGCAACAGAGCGCTGGGGGGCAACGTTGAGGGTCTGACCCCCAGCAGCGGGCGGCCTGAGGTGAGAAAGTGAGGCATGACCGATGCAACTTCTGACAACCACGATCATCTAGCAGGCAAGGTAGTCATCATCACCGGCGCCGCCGGTGGCTTTGGCCGGCTCACTTCCGAACGGGCTGCGGCACGCGGCATGCATGTTGTGGCCACCGACATTGACGAAGCCGGTGCAACCAGCCTGGCTAACGACATCGTCTCGGCAGGCGGGTCGGCCGTGGGGGTTGGGGCAGACGTGACCCGCCTAGGCGACATGCATGAGGTGGCCGCGCTAGCTGTCGACCAATTTGGGTCGATCGACGCCATTGTGAACAACGCCGGCATCATGCCGCTCGCGTTCTTCAGCGACCACGAACAAGCCAGCGATGCCTGGGACCGCTGCATCGACATCAACATCAAGGGCGTGTTGAACGGCATGATCGCCGTGTACGACCAAATGATGAGCCAAGGCCGCGGCCAGGTAATCAACCTCTCATCGATCTATAGCAACCATCCCGTTGCGGGTGCTGCGGTGTATGGCGCAACCAAGGCCGCGGTAAACACCATGTCTGAGGCTTTCCGAGTGGAGACCCAAGGCGTCATCAAGGTCACCATCGTGAAACCGACCGGGGTCCCAGGCACGGGCCTGGGAAGCGGAGTCATCAACCCTGCGGCGATCACGGGCATTTTGGGCCAGAACACCGAGGAGTACCTCGGCACCATGCAGGCAGCAATGACCGGCACCGCCGACCCTTCGCTGGTGGACCCAAACGATCCGCGCTATGCCATCTTGGCACCAGACCACATCGCAGACACGATCATCCACGTGCTCGACCAGCCCTGGGGTGTGTCTCTCGGCGACATCACCGTCCGAGCCACCGGCGACCGCTACATCCTGTAGTCCTGGGCTACTACGGTGCTGCCATGCAATCTGAGCTTTCCGAACACCCGCTCGTTCTTGCAGGCCAATACGGCTCGCCGTACAGCTTGAAAATGCGGGCCGTACTGCGGTACCGCCACATACCGTTTCGTTGGGTGCTGCGCGACTCGAAATGGGATGACCTACCGAAACCGCCGGTTCCCATCATTCCGGTCATCGTGTATCCCAACGAAGACGGCAGCCATGGCGAAGCAACCGTCGACTCGTCGCCCCAGATCACCCGTCTCGAAACCGAATACAGCGGCCGCAGCCTTGTGCCCACAGATCCTGCTCTGGCATTCATCGACTGGCTCATCGAAGACTACGGCGACGAATGGCTCACCAAAGCCATGTACCACTACCGCTGGGCTTATCAGGACGACATCACCAAGGCCGGGCGTCTGCTCCCCATTTCGCGCAACTTGCAAATGTCTAGTGACCAACATCAGCAAATGGTCGACTTCATCACCGAGCGCCAAATTGGGCGGCGCGAGCTGGTGGGTTCTACCGAGCTCAACCAGCCCATCATCGAGGGCTCCTACCAGCGGCTACTCGACATCATGCAGGAGCAACTCGCCACGCAAGACTTCTTGTTGGGCGATCGCCCCGGTCGCGGAGATTTTGGCATCTACGGCCAGCTGACCCAGCTGGTGAAGTGGGACCCAACACCCATGGCGCTCACCGCCGAACGCGCCTTCAAAGTCGTCAACTGGGTGGATCGCATGGATGACCTCTCCTGGCTTCCCGTCAACGATGACGAAGGCTGGGCGACCCTAGAGGCGCTGCCGGGCGGAACCACCAAGTTGCTCCACGAGGTCGGACGCACCTACGCGCCATTCATGGTGGCCAACGCCGATGCGTTGATGTCTGGAGCAGACGAGATGGCGTGCGAGATAGACGGGCAGACCTACCGGCAGGGGCCCTTTGGCTATCAGGGCAAGTGCTTGCAGTGGCTGCGCGAGCAGTACGACGCGCTCAGCGAAACTGATCGTGGCCGTGTGGACGCTGTTCTTGATGGCACTGGGTGCGAGGTGTTGTTCATCTAGGGCGCTATTAGGGACTAGTCGTCAAAGCCGATGAAGCTCGCGACTTCATCGTTGGGGGCGCGGCGTGACACCACATCGTTGGCCACGAACTCATCGTTAGGCCAACCCATGGCAACGCAGGTCATGATTACTTCGTCCTCGGGGATGTTGGCGTGCTCGCGCACCACCGAGGACTGCATGATGCCCTGGCCGTTGATGACACAGCCAAGCCCCTTCGAGGTGGCGGCCAACACCAGGCCATAGGTGGCGGCGCCACAGTCGAAGTGGCCAATGGTGTCTTCGGCTAGCTCTTTGTCGATTGTGACCACCACCGATACGGGAGCGTCGAACTGACGGAAGCCACGCATGACCCAGTCTTGCCGACGGTCTTTGTCGTGACGCTCAATGCCCATAGCTTCAAAGAGCTGCACCGCGATCTCGATTTGACGGTCACGATGCACGCCTTGGTAACCGTGGCCGCTCATCTTGATCTCGCGATCAACCGCAGCGCCGGCCAACATGCGCTCGGTGTTGCCTTCGCGCACCGACTCAAGGGGCGCGCCGGTGAGGACATGGAAATTCCAGGGCTGGGTGTTCATGGACGACGGCGCCCGCTTGGCCACCGAAATGATCTCTTCCATGAGTTCTCGCGACACCGGGTCTGGCTTATAGCCACGAATACTGCGACGAGACGCGACCAACTCTTCATATTCCACGTGCGTTTCCTCTCGAAGAATTCGCCGGTCAAGGTACTACAGCACCGAGCGCAGCGCCGCAGTGGTCGCGGCAGCAGCGACCACCACAACAATGAACGACGCTCGCCGCCAAACCAGTACTGCAGCGACGGCCATCCCGGCCAACCGCTCATCGATCACCAACGACTTGCCATCGGCAACAGTCAGCGTCACGATGACCGCCATCACAACTGCTGCCGGAATCAGCCCTGTGGCCCGCGCCAGCAACGGCCGCTTAGTGAGGAACGGGCCCACAAGAAACGCTCCCACCAGGCGCTGGCCCCACGCGCCGATGGTCAACATGACAATGGCCAGCGTGCCCATCATGAGGCACCGACCTTTCGCCGCTGCTCCCAGAGCAGGGCAACACCCACGCCAAGCACGCTCAAAATGATGGACATGCCTGCCGGGGCAATCGGGATCAGGACGAGACAAATAACTCCGCCCGCAATGCCAGTGGTGAAGCCTCCCGGCTGGCGCAACAGGTTGCCAATAATGGCCAGCAAGGCGGCAGGGAATACGGCATCGAACCCAAAGCGATTGGTGTCGCCCAAGACGTCTCCCAGGAACGTGCCCACCGCGATGCCCAAGAACCAGCCAGCCATCATTGCTGCGGTGGTGCGCCAGAACTCGCGCTCTACCGATCGCTCATCCTCTTGTTGGACGGCAATGGCGACCCCTGGGTCCAACCCGCTGAGTGCGGCCAGGG
>JAUIIS010000180.1 GCA_030431575.1 Acidimicrobiia bacterium
CAATACATGCCGCCGCCACCAGACCCAGAGCCCAAGGAGCCACGCCAACCGCCATCCGAATAGCCACGTTCGTCGTTTGGACTACTTGGGGGCGGCAGACCCCAGCCAGTCCTCGGCCACACCAATAGGCTTCAACGCCTCGATAAGTTCGGCCGGGAACCTACGAGGCCGACCCTCGCCATTAGTGCAGCCTGACACCATGACCTGGCTCGCCAGCACCTCGTCATCTCGGCGCACCCGCTGCGCCCAGGTGGCTTTGGCTCGACCAACTGAAGTGATCCCGCTCTCTACAATCAAGCGGTCAGCAAGAAAAGCGGGGCGCAAGAATCGAACATTGATCTGCACCACCACCAGGTTGACGTCGAGCTCTTGTTGCAACCAGTCAAGGCCAACGTTGGCGTCGCGCAACGCTTCGATACGTCCAGACTCGAAGTACTGAACGTAGACCGAGTGGTTGACGTGGCCGTAGGGGTCAAGTTCGTAGAAACGAACATTGAGATCCATTTGGTGCGCTGCCCCGCCCTGCGGCGTTGGCACGGTGGTGTCGACTGCCATAGGAAGCCGTTAATCGTTGAGCACGAACGTGATTTTTAGTGTGACCCGATACTCGGAGATCTTGCCGTTGTCCACAGTCACCTTTTGATCTTGCACCCAGGCACCACGGATGTTGTGAAGCGTTCGAGCGGCCCGCTCAACCCCCACGTTGATGGCATCGTCGAAGCTGACCGGTGATGAAGAAATCACCTCGGTTACTCGTGCGATGGTCACAGTTACTCCTCGTTTGCTGACACCTAGCGGTTGTCTTTGCGGTGCCCGGTTAATCGTAGGTGGCTTCGACCCACCAGTGCCCACCTTCGGCCACCACAAGGTACGCCACCCCGGACTCGGTGACTATTTGCAGCCGAGCGCGACGCCGAGCGCGTTGATCGTCCCACCACCGTTCATCAAGCGGCCAAGGCCCCGCCCACGTACTGATCTGTTCCCATTGTCGCTGCGGTGTCCACAACCGGTACGGGACAGCCTGCAGCTGCGCCCGGCCATCGACACGAACTACCAACCCCGCAACATCTTCGACTTGAGCTTCCAACGCAGGCTGGTGCAAGTGCGCTGGAGCCGGCCCAGGCAACGCCCCCGGCCAAGGAGCAGATACCGACTGAGCGTCGATGCTCGAACGACTGAGATCTACCCCATCGGCCTGAACAGTAACGACCTGCTCGTGCGCAGATCTACCGCCACGCCGTTCCGGCACTCGCACCGCTTGTGGCCCGAGTATTCCTTGTACCCGGGCAATAACTCGAGCAGCGCGTTCTGCATCTTCGGTTTGCCCACCCCAAAAGCCGAGCTGTCTCCCCTTTGCCGCAACCACATCGTCGGGTCGAATCGATAGCCGGGTGAGACCCCCACTTGGCCGTTGTCGCGAAGAGCCGTTGAGCCAACCATCGAGTTGCCATCGCACGCGATCCGCAACAGCTGCGGCGCTCAACGACCCTTCATTACGCCAGTACCTGGTTAACGTTTCGCCGTGTTCGGTCTCAGCAGCAACCACTATTCGGGTACAGGTTGCCCCTCGAGCATCGAGCCGTTGCAAGAACTGGTCGGCCAGAACCTTTCCCACAAACGCAGCTTGATCGACTCGTTCGACTGGCGGGTCAAGCTCTTGGGCGACTTCCATTTCTGGGGGCGGATCCTCGACCGCTGGCGGGCGTTCGTCGAGACCTCGTGCAAGCCGATGCGCTGCTTCGCCATCGGCCCCAAACCGTGCGGTGACATCGGCAACCGACAAGGCAGCAAAGGCCCCCAAGCTGGTCAATCCCAGACGCAGAAGTACACCCACCAACTCGGGCCGGTCGAGTGTCGAAACAGGAAACGGCGCCAAAAAGGCTGGTGATTGTGTCTCGGGGACAACATGAACGTGCGACTCGGTGGCACAACGCGCTGCCAGCGAGGCACCAAAAGCGCCGTCGGCTACACCAACCCGAGCAACGCCTGGTAGACCCAACGCGTCTTCGATCAGCGACACGCACGTGCCAGCCATGGCGGTGTCACCACCGAAGTATCGCGATGGCCCAAGTGTGGGGAAGACCACCAAACCTGGGCGAACTATTTCTACTCGCGGGGTGAGACTGTCGAGCGAACCAACGACGGGTTCAAATGCCCTGGCCTCGCCACCTTGGTCGCGTTCGAGAATGAGCAATGTGGGACATCGAGATTGCGCTTCTCGGCGGCGTTGACCGCGAGCGACGCCCAAGCGGCGTGCCTGGGTTGAGGCGGCGATCACTCGGTTGGCGTGCACCACTGCCACCGGGTCGAGCGGCGTCTGTTTGGCCGCAACAATTGGCCAGTCAGGACACCACACCATTGCAGAGCGGGTGGGCTTGTCTTGATTCATACGCTCGCACCTAGTGTCCTGTCCGGCTCCTTAGACGGCGTGGAGGTGCTGGGTGTAGCTGGCCACATGATCGGTTTCATCTGTTGAAGGGGCAGCGACCAAGCGATCTATGTCTGAGCCGGCGTGGGGTTCGGCTGGTTGCACTGCCCCATTTGGGTCAGGCAACAACAGCGATACTTCGCGAGGCGCCACGCCACGGCGCCCCGTCATTGCAACAACGATTTCGCGAGATGCCAACACCCCGTGCCCCTGGCCAAGACCGGACCAGCGTTGCGCCGTGGTGTCGAGTACCACATCGTGAGCATCTGACCACACGTTTGCGATGTCGATGATGACGCTGCCCCGATCTCGCAGCCGAGGCAGCAGCTTTGTGACGTCGCGGGTTGGGATCTTTGAGCGACCGGCCAACACCACTACTTCGAAGGTATCGACAAGGGCAGCAACCACTGCACCCCATGCCCTTTTGGGCGGTTGTGCTACAAGCACGGTTCGAGTGAGCGCTATGCCGAGTTGTTCGGCACTTACGAGGCTGAGGTGCTCGCAGCCCACCATGGCAACCCATGATCCGGACTCGACCGGGCCAGCGGCCATGGCCAAACCCAGCGATGAGCAGCCCGGGCCTCGCACCCCAACGGTGCTCCCCCGCTGGAGACCTTGGGGAAAGAGTTGAGCAAGCGCAGGCAACACGTTTAGCCGACGCTCATTTGCCAGGACCGTGGGCTCAACACGAGTGGCAGCATCCTTGAACAGCGCCACAGCTTCATTGGACCTGCCTGGCAACAACGACACCGAACGATTTGTAGCCCGAAGCCTTTGGGGAGCGCTCCCCAAGTCTTGCCCACTGTCATCGCCATCAGGCATGCTGGTTTCAGCCACTACTCCCATGCTGCAAGTATCGAACACTTGTTCGATACTTGCAAATACTCTCCTCCCTTTACTGCCGAAGGGGTCAGACCCTCAACGTTGCAACGTTGACCCAGCGCAACACTGCAGCGCAAGACAACCAGTCATAGGGGTAAACGTTGAGGGTCTGACCCCAGGTACTGGTCTGTTGATGGGGTCGAAGTAGGCCAGGGGGAGCCCTGAGACCAGTTACTCCTCGAAGGAGGGGACCTCGACGCCGGGGCGGTAATAGATAAACATGTCGGAGATCACGTCTTCGATGCCCGTGGTGTCGGCACCCTTTTGCAGATCAAGGGTGATGACGTTGGCGTTGATGTGCACGCCATCGATACCGCCGTGATCGAGCAGCCGGCGCGCCAACACATCGGCTGGTCGGTCCCCGGTGACTTCGGTGTTGGCCTTGTACCGCTCGTGGCCCATGCCAGTGATGGCGCGGTTGATCTCGTAGCGGATGACTCCGGGACGAGAAGATGGCTTCTTTACGACAGTGACAGGCTGGCCCATAACGTTGATGAGGTTAGTGGGCTGGGACTGCGGATGACGAGATGGAGCGCTGTTTCCGTTCTTGAGCCCCATACAAGGCCATGGAGATCGACACCACCATGAGCACAGTATGGATAGCGGTAAAGGACGCAGTGTGATCGTCGACGATGATGCCGATGCCACGCACGAGCCAGAAACCAATGCTCCAAACCACGAACGCTGCCAGGATCGCCTGCCCACGCACGCTAAGCGGGCGGCCACGATGTGTCCACACTTCAACAGCGGTCAGTACAGCGAAGGCCACAAAGACCAGGGCAAAACCTGTCCTAAGCACTTGACCACCCGTACTGAGGGTCTCGTCGGTCCAAACATTGCGAAGCCTCGACGTCCACACAAAGAACGTCCAGATCGCGAGAACCGCTGCGGGACGAACCCGCGATGCCAAAGATTTCATGCCCAAACGCTATCGCCAACAGGGGCCCGGTTTAGGGGTCGGTGGCCGCAAGGTTGTCCATGAATGCCCACGAGGTGCGGTGGATGGCACACACCCCATGGGTTCGCAGCGCCTGCTTGTGGCGAGGGCAGGGGTACCCCTTGTTGTCCTCGAAGGCGAACTCGGGATAGTCGAGCGCCATAGCGCGCATGATGCGATCTCGGCTGACCTTGGCAACGATGGAAGCTGCGGCGATGCTGAGACATTTGGCATCACCCTTAACCACTTTTGTCGTGCCGCCAGGAACGAGTTCGCCCACAAAGTCCCAATGGCCGTCGATCAGAGCATGGCTTGGGGCCACGCCAAGGCGCCGCAACGCCCGATTCGCCGCCAAACGCTGCGCATCAGACATGCCCAGTTCGTCGCATTCGGCGGGGCTTGCATGACCCACAGACCAAGCGGCGGCCCAACGAGTGATGCGACCAAACATAGCTTCGCGTTCGGGTTCGGTGAGCATCTTGGAGTCGCGCACCTTGTACAACCGCCGGTCCTTGGGCACGACCAATGCCCCTAACGTCAAAGGACCAGCCCACGCACCCTTGCCCACCTCGTCGATGCCAACAACGACGTCGTAGCCGCCGTCCCAAAGAGACCGTTCCACCCGCAGACCGGGAGCTTTTGCCTTGATGGCTTTGCGGAGCTTCGGCGCTGAAGTACTCACACCGGCGACCCTACTGGCTGGTGACACCTCAAGACTCACCAGCAGCGACAGCGCCCACTCACGCAGAAACGATCGTGCGCCCCAGCCCGACTAACGTGGAGACCCATGGATCTCCAGAACCTCCAACAGCCAAGCGTGCAGTCCAAGTTTTCGGTGAGCAGCGTGCTATCGGTGGCTTCGGCTTGGAGCGTTCTCAGTGTTGGGTCGGTTGGGTCGATCCTGTCGGCTGGTTCAGCCGGAAGCATCCTGAGCATCGGCTCTGCCGGAAGCATCCTGAGCATCAACTCTGCCGGAAGCATTTTGAGCGTGAACTCCACAGGGAGCATTCTGAGCTTCACGTCAGCTGGGAGCATCCTGAGCTCGAACAAGGCCGGCAACCTCTTGTCGCGGAGCCGAGCCAAAGGCTCAGGCACCAGCGAAGACACAGATAACGGCCGGCCTACGCTAAGCGCCGTTCAGTAACACCAGCGCCACGCAGGCGCGTTTGCCTCCACCATCGCGAGAATCCAACACGGCTAACCCACGCGTTGCCTGGCCCGATGGTGGGGCTAGCCGAATGAGTCGGGCTCCACATCTGCGTCTTTGTCGATGCCTCTGGCTTTGGTCGGTTGCGCCTTTGGCGTTGACGGACCCAAAGCCAGCCCCTCAGTACTCGCCATGAGCGCTTCGCCCTTGGCCCCTTGGCCAGACCACGAGGCGTCGAGTCCCGATGACACAAGTGCTGCGGTACCAGTGCTGGTGGCTATGTCCCACAAGACCGCTGGGCGCTCGCCGTGCCACCTGATCCCAAAGCCAGCGACGCCGCCAGTGACGGGCGCTCGTTGCACCTCGATCGGTGCACCCAGCCACGTTTGGTCGGGGTTGGCCACAAGGTCGAGGACGCCTCCGCTGCCAGCGGGCTCGTGCACCACCGACCGACGCAACGCCAACAAGAACAACGCCGACACCCCAGGGTGCTGCGAGCGTGCGTCGGAACCGAAGGCACCCGTTGACGAGGACTTGCCAAGCACTGCTGCCCAACCTGACCCCTCGCTCAGCCCCAGAAAGGAGGCAAGTTCGCCAAAGACGGGGGTGTCTGGTTGCCCAAGACGAGCACCACCAAGTGCAAGAGGCAACGGGCCCGTTGCTGGATCGAGGTCGCGCACCAGCTGTGGCAGCGCGTCCACGATGTCCGAACCCAAGGTTTGGTTCCCTTGCCGCGTCAGAACCGAGCCTGCACTTGCTAGCCCCAATGCCCGCCATGCATCGTCGCTGCTTGTCCCGGCGCTCCCTGGCCCGTTTCCTCTGGGAGCTGCGCGTCTGGACTCGGCACGTCTTTTGGAAAACCAACCGGGTCGGCGCAGCAAGCTGATGGCTACTTCTTCGATCCAGGGTCCAAGCGCGGCTTCGAGCTCGGCATCGGGCTGGCGTTCCAGTCGCTCCGCCCAGGCCCAAAGCAAAGCGCCTGCGGCGTCGACTGGTCTGGTCGCGTGCACGACTAAGTCGTCTACACCTGAGGCGGCCAAGAGAAGTTCTCGACCTTCGATCCGGTGCCCCCAAGCGTCGAGCGCGGCCGCGGCAACGGCGGGAACCCAAGATTCGGTGTCGTTGGTCCAGAACTCAGAGCCGGGGTGAAGGACCGAACCGCTGAGGAGGTGTCGCTGGCACGCAGCAGCCACTTGTTGGATGCGGTCGTCCGCGACCGAGAGTTGCATGCCCGCTCCAACGTGACTTTCCCAGCCGCGCGCCACGGCGTCGAGTGGGGGGAGGTCTTGGGGCGCAGCCAGGACCTCGCACGGTTGGCCAGAGAAGGCAAACCTGTACTTGGCGGTGTGGGGCAGCGGGACAATGGCTACAACGACGCCCCCGCTCTGGGGCCAGGTGGTTTCGGCAGGGGGCTGGGCGTCACCGCCTTGGGTGGCCAGCTTTGCGGCTTCGACCGTGTCGGCCACAAGCGTTCTTGCAATAGATCGACCAGCTCGCAGCACCGGGGATCCGTTGATCACCACAGTGTCGTTGTTGACTTCGACAGCTCCGTTGAAGCCAGAGATCACTACCGCTAGCGCAACAGGCACCGGCGTTTCGTTCTCGATTTCACAGAGCGCGGCACTGTCGCCGTTGGTGGGCACCACCACACTGCGTTGTACGACGTCACCGCCCGGCACTCGCAACCGAGTCTCAAGTGCCGAGTTATCTGCGCCAAGCCCTTGCCTAACGGCGGCTTCATCGGGCACATAGTGCCAGCGGTCCTCAGCTCCAACCCACCACTGGAGTTTGACCGTGCCGTCAAGACGCCGAGCGGTACCTGAAGTGTCGACGGCAAATGGGGTTGCGTTGCCAATGATGCCAAGTTCGGTCACGCCCCAAGGATGCCAGCCAAAGCTCAGCGCTCACACATTGCGCCAAGGCGCTAGGTAGACCCGCCCGCTGAGCCTAGGCAG
>JAUIIS010000181.1 GCA_030431575.1 Acidimicrobiia bacterium
GGGTCGGCTGCCACGAGGACAGCCAGCGCTGCATCGGCCGCGGCTTGGCTCGCTTCAGCAGAGTTCTCTGTGGTGGACACGCCGTCGCACACCACGATGGCGACACCGGACGCTGTGGGCTGGAACGCCATGGCGTCTTCGTTGTGGTGGTGGCGTTTGCCAACGTCGGTGACGCCAGCGACAAACCCGTAGTCTTGTTCGAGGTGATCTCGCTCGCCGGCTTGGCGGTGCCCGCATACGGGGCAGTACCCGTCGGCGCCGACCGAAACGTCGGCGGCACAGCTCACGCAGACGACCGTGGGTTGCGGGTCGCTTGACGAGGTGGGCTCGGCGGTGGCCGAAGCTGGCGTGGGCTCGGCCGTTTTGGCGAGCCCGGCCCCACAGGCCTCACAGAACGAGGCGCCGAGCACCACGGGTTGGGTGCACTGTGGGCAGCGGCTCATCATGGCTGGGTGTCCTGAGCGTGACGCATTAGAACAGCGACCTTGGTCGCACCGTGTTTGCGCGGTCGACGAGTTCGGCCTTCTCTGCGGGCTTCGCGGAAAGGCGGGCAAGCTCGCGGTAGGTGGATTCGAGGCCGCGCCGGATTCCTCGATCGTCGAGGTCGTGGCCAAAGAGCGTGACGCCGGCAGGGGCTTGGCCAGACTCGTGCAGCGCTAGCGCACCCTCGAGCACTTCTGCTGCTAGCCGGGCGCGTTCGGTTGCGTCGAGTTGGAGTCGTTCGATGGTTGCGGCAGCGGCGGCTAGGTCATCGGCTTCTAGGGATCCGTCGCCGCTGATAAGCGCTCGGGCCGATGCCACTTGTGCGTCTTGATAGGTGGCTGAGCTTGGCGGTACTCGCCGATACGCGTCGACGGCGCGGTCGGCGTCTCCGCTGGCGCGGTGGCAACGGGCCAGGCCGAAGGCAGCGGTGACATAGGTGGTGTCTATGGACACCACTCGCTCGTAGAGGTTGGCGGCCCGGGCGTATTGGCCCGCTTGCTCGGCGGCCAACGCAACGGCAAGGCGCGGAGCGACTTCACCGGGCGTTTCGGTCCAGACCCTGCTGAATCCTTCTGCGGCGGCGACGGGTTCGTTGGTGGCAAGGTAGTGGAGCGACCTGAACCATTCGACGCGCCAGTCCCATGGGTCAGCTTCGCGCACCGCGGCGAGGTACGGGTTCGGGTCTTGGCCCAGGGCGATTGCGGCATGGGCCTGAGCGAAGTTGACCTCGGGGGTTTGGGGCACCTGTCCCGCTGCGATAGCGGCTTCGAGCAGCCCGACTGCTGTTTGGGGGTCGACGTCCACGAGGTCTTCGAGGAACGCAGCCGCGGGGTCGTCTTCCTGGACTCTTGGTGTGGGCAGGGCCCGCCAGTCGGCTTCGGTGACAAGTAGGTCTGCTTCGTCGACGAGGAGCGCGGTTAGTCGATCGCCACCAAAAAGTGTGCTGGGCGCTGGGCGGGGTGTGCCTTCGGTGACAGTGACTACTTCGCGAAGGACGCCAGTGAGCTGCTGGCGCGTTTCTGCTGCGGTTTGGAAACGGTCGTCGGGGTGCTCGGCGGTGCATTTGAGCAAGAACCGGTGCAGCGACTCCCATTGGGCCAAGACCCCGCCTTGGGCAGGCGGGGGAATCTGGTACTGGTAGTCGCCGGCGTGGAAAACAAAGTCGAGGATCAGCACGGCGAGGGTCCGCCCGATCGTAAAGAGGTCGCTGGCCACGGTGGGGCCCAGCGATGCCACCTCTGGCGCCTGGAATCCTTGGGTGCCGAAAATGGCCGCAGTGTCGTCATCGATACCCATGACGGCGCCGACGTCAATAAGTTTCACATCATCGCCAACAGCCATGATGTTTGCGGGTTTTAGGTCGTTGTAAACCAGCCCAAGATCGTGCAGGTAGCCGAAGGCCGGCAGGATTCCCAATACGTAGGCAATGGCATCGGCGACCGGGAGCGGGTCGGGGACCCCAGCGTTGTTACGTCGTCGCTCCTTGAGTTTTCCGTTGAGCGATTGGCCGCCCACGTATTCCATGACGATGTAGCCGCGGCCAAGGTGGGTGACAAAGTTGTAGATGTTGACAATGTTGGCGTGCTCGATGCGAGCCAGGAACTGCCGTTCTGCCACCGCTGCGAGCGCGGCGTCTGGATCGTCTTCGTTGAGCAGGCCTTTGAGAACTACCCAACGGTTGGACACAGCGTTGTCGCGACCAAGGTAGATCCAGCCCATACCGCCATGCGCTATTGGCCCAAGGATTTCGTACTGGCCTCCCACCAGCTCGCCGGCGCTGAGCGCGGGTGCGTTGGTGTGGAAGTCGAACGGGGTACGGCAGTTGCTACAGAAGCCTTGAATTCTTCCTTCGCGCCCGTCGATACTGCGACCGACGGGTAGCCCGCAGCTACTGCAGAAACGTTCTTCTTCGTCGACCTCGCCAAGAGCGGCTGCGATCTTCTCCGGTGTCATGACAGCTGCTGCTGGGTCACCTGGCTCCGTGGGTGCGATTGCTACCAGACCTGCGCCGAGTCGAGATCGGCTGGTTCGGCCGGTTCGTTGAGAGCGGGTGCGCCGCGAGGTACCCGCATTCTGCCGCGATGTGCCTGGCTGCGATGGGGCAGCGATGGAGGGCGTTGGTGCGCTGGAAGACCCACCCGAGAAGCTATGGCGTGGCGAGCCTGTCTGCGGAGCTGCGGCCATGCCACACGTGTCGCAGTAGCCGTCGGCGCTGATGGTGCCGTCGCAGCCGGGTTCGGCGCAGGCGCCGCTGACCTGGGTGGGGCGTGGCGGTGCGGCGTGAGCGGCACCGGGCACTCCTACAGCAGAAGCTGGCGCTGGTGAGGACGCGGCCATGCCACACGTGTCGCAGTAGCCGTCGGCGGCAACGGTTCCGTCGCAGCCTGCTTCGGTGCATGCACTCATGTGGTCCCCTTTGCGATTGCTCGCCCTATGTCTCCCAACAGCGTACGAGCACGGCTGAGGTTGGTTGGCGAGGTGAAGAGTTCGTTGTGCGCGGCATCGACTAGCTCACCGAGGTTCTCGTTCTCGATGAGCCCGACCGATGCCCCTTTGACCCGGTAGGCGGTCAACAGCCCCCTGAGCTGGTCTCGCTCGGCAAGCGGCGCAACGTTGGCTTCGGCAGCAGTGGCGAGTTGGTTGACAAGCCGCTGAGCCAAGCCGAGCCAGCTGTCCAGCTCAGCTCTGAGTTCTTGCCATGATTGTTCTGTGGGGGCACGCAGCGTTTCGGCACGACGGGCCAGTTCTTCTATGGCGGCTTCGCCTGGAACTCGTTTCAGTCCGACTGGTTCAAGGATCTTGATTTGGGCTTCGCTGTATGCGGTGGCGGCGCGAGATCGCAGCACCCGGGCGTCGGCCAGCAGGACGTCGGTTTGGGCCAGGTCAGCGTCGAGGTTTTGTTGCGCGTGACGGAGCAGGCCTACCTGATGCGCTGCCTCGGCCACCGCGGCGTCGAGGTTGTCGCCAGTTTCGGGCGCTAGCGACAGCGGGTCGTCCATGATCGCCTGTCGCGCGTCGGAGATAAGGCTGCGAGCTTGGGTGACAGCTGGTTCGGCGACGGCCAGCGCTTCGAGGTCTTGCTCAAGCCCATGCACGGTGGTTTCGGCGGCGTCGAGACGGGGCAGGACGTCGCGCCACACGGCGTCGATTTCGGCGATGAGTTCACGCAGCGGCGTGTAGTACTGGCGCAGCAGGCCAAGTAGGTTTTCGATAGACACGTGTTGATCTACCGATGGCTGTTGGAGAAGATCACGCTCGGCCAGCGGGGTGTCCGTGGTGCCGAGCAGCACCGAATCGCGGGTCAGTATTGCTTCGAGCTCGAGGCGTTCACTTCCACTGAGGCGGCCGCTTTCGCGGATGGCAGTGGCGCGGTCGAGCGTTTGGCGTAATGCGTCGAGGCCCACCCACAGCTTGGGGCTGTTGAGGGCCGCAGTTTTGGCCCGGGCCCCGGTGACACCGGTGAGCGCGCCGGAAGTGACAAGGGCATAGGTGGGGTGGTCGTCGAGTTCGACCAGGTTGGCCGCGATTCTGGCTACCGCTCCGTCGTATCGGTTGAGCAGGATGTCGATCTGTTCGGTGTCCACGGCAAAGCCGACTCTAGTGCCGCAAGGGGGAGCAGGGACGATGGCTGGGCATAGTGGAAGGGTTATGGCCGCACTGAACAAAGACCAGTTGCGTTACCCGGCCGACCTCCCCATCACGGGCCGACGCGAAGAGCTGTTAGAGACCATCAGCGCCAACCAGGTTGTGATCGTTGCGGGCGAAACCGGTAGTGGCAAGAGCACACAGCTGCCAAAGATGTGTCTCGAGCTGGGCCGTGGCGAAGACGCCATGATCGGACACACACAACCGCGACGGATCGCAGCACGTTCAGTGGCCGAACGCGTGGCCGAAGAGCTCAAGACCAACGTGGGCGATCTGGTCGGCTACACGGTGCGGTTCACTGACGAGGTAGGCAAGAACACTCGACTGAAACTTATGACCGACGGCATCTTGTTGGCCGAAATGCAACGAGACCGCCTCCTCAAACGCTACGACACCATCATCATCGACGAGGCACACGAGCGCAGCCTCAACATCGACTTCTTGCTGGGGTACTTGGCGCAGATTTTGCCTCGCCGACCCGACCTCAAAGTCATTGTCACTTCGGCCACTATCGACACTGAACGCTTCAGCGCCCATTTCGACGATGCCCCCATTGTCACTGTCTCGGGACGGACGTACCCAGTAGAAACGCGGTATCGCCCCCTCGATGACAATGCAAGCGACGATCCTGACGCCCCCACCGACCAACCCAGCGCGATCTGTGCCGCAGTCACCGAGTTGTACACCGAAATTGACGGCGACATCTTGGTCTTCTGCTCGGGTGAGCGCGAGATCAGGGACGCGGTCGATGCCCTCGAAGATCTCCACTTGCCCCAAACCGAGATCGTGCCGTTATTCGCGCGCCTCAGCGCCGCTCAGCAGCACAAAGTGTTCGAACCTCACAGCGGGCGCCGGGTTGTGGTGGCCACCAACGTTGCCGAAACCTCCCTGACGGTGCCCGGCATTCGTGCTGTTGTCGACCCCGGGACTGCACGCATCTCTCGCTACAGCCGACGCACGAAAGTGCAGCGGCTCCCTATCGAAGACATCTCCCAGGCCTCGGCCAATCAACGGTCTGGGCGTTGTGGGCGAATCGCTCCTGGCATCGCTATCCGTTTGTTCAGCGAAGAAGACTTCGAGGATCGACCCGAGTTCACCGAACCCGAGATCACCCGCACGAACCTGGCGTCGGTCATCTTGCAAATGGCGGCTCTGGGCCTGGGCAACATCGAGGCGTTTCCCTTTGTGGACCCGCCAGACAGCCGCAACATTCGCGACGGCATCGCCTTGCTGGAAGAGCTTGACGCGGTAAACCCAGAGGGCCAAGGAACAAAGAAGTGGTTGACCCCTGTCGGTCGCCAGCTGGCCAAGCTCCCGCTAGACCCGCGCCTGGGCCGCATGCTGTTGGCCGCGGACGAATACGGCTGCTTGGCCGAAATGCTCATCATTGCGTCGGGACTCTCTATCCAAGATCCTCGGGACCGACCCAAGGAACACCGCCAAGCCGCCGACGAAGCGCACGCCCGCTTCAACGACCCCAACTCGGACTTCCTCGGGTTCTTGCACCTCTGGGACTACATCCGCGAGGTCCGCAAAGAGAACTCGTCCTCAAAGTTCCGGCGGCTCTGCAAACGCGAGTTCTTGCACTACCCCCGCATCCGTGAGTGGCAAGACATCCACAGCCAACTACGCCAAGCGTGCAAAGACCTGGGCATGCGCCAGAATGGGTCGCCAGCGGATCCCGAGATCATTCACCAAGCGGTACTCACCGGTCTTCTTTCCCACGTTGGGACCAAAGACAAAGACACCTTCGAGTACAACGGGGCCCGACAAGCCAAGTTTGCGGTGGCGCCGGGTTCGGCCCTGTTTAAGGCTGGCCCAAAGTGGGTGGTTGCGGCCGAACTGGTCGAGACCAACAGGCTGTGGGCGCGCGTTGTGGCCCGCACCAGACCCGAACTCGTCGAACAGGCCGCCCAACACTTGGTGAAGCGCAGCTACACGGACCCCCATTGGGACGAAGAACGCGGCGCAGCGGTAGCCAAAGAATCGGTGACCCTCTACGGGCTGTCGTTGGTGAGCGGGCGTAGGGTCATGTGGGGACGCATCGACGAAGCCGACGCTCGCGACCTGTTCATCAGGCACGCGCTCCTGGGTAACGAATGGGATGCCCAACACGGGTTCATGGCCCGCAACCTCGACCAGGTTGGCGAGGTCCACAAGCTCGAGGCCAAGCTTCGCCGGGCAGATCTTCTCGCTGGCGAAGAACAGTTGGTCGACTGGTTTAGCGAACGCCTCCCGCCCCACATCACTTCTGCGGCCCACTTCAACAAGTGGTGGAAGAAGGCCAGTAAGACCACACCGGACCTGTTGGACATGTCAGTGTCCGACCTCCTGGACCGTAACGCGGCCCTCCCGGACACATCGCAGTTTCCCGATGTGTGGCTCTACGGCGACCTGTCGCTGCCCTTGCATTACGAGTTCGACCCGACCAGCCAAACCGATGGGCTAACCATCGACATTCCGGCATCGGCACTCAAACGGGTCAACGCCGACGTCTTCGACTGGCTTGTTCCAGGCTGGCAAGAAGAGCTTGTATCCACGCTCATCAAGTCAATGCCAAAGAACCAACGCAAAGCGTTCGTGCCCGTTCCCGAAACCATCGAAGCCGTGTTGCCCAAACTCAGCTCGGCCACAGGCCCGGTGGCCGACGCAGTGCGGGGCGAACTCGCCCGATGGGCCGCATTCCCTGTCACCGCCGACGCCATCCAGCTTGACCGGCTCCCCCTTCACCTGCGACCCAACTATCGCGTGATTAGCGACGATGGCACTCCCCTGGCCACGGGCGGCGACTTAGGTGCGCTGGCCAAGTTGCTTGAACGCGAACTCCGGTCAGAGCTCCAATCCGGCTCGCACGAGCTAGAACGCTCCGGCGCCACCGAATGGGTGTTTGGTGACATCCCCCGGTCGGTCACCACCCAGGGTGTGGGCCACGAGGTCACGGTCTACCCAGCGCTTGTCGACGAAGGCGAAACCGTTGGGTTAAAGCTGGTAGCCACCAAGGCCGAACAGCGCAGCGCCATGTGGGCCGGAACCCGGCGCCTGCTGATGCTGAACCGGCCTGGGGTGTCCAAGCCCCTGCGAGCCCTGCTGACCAACGAGGTGAAGTTGGCGCTCCTGCAAAGCCCGTACGGGTCACCCACCGAGTGGTTCGAGGACCTCATGGGCTGCGCGGTCGGCCAGCTGATGGATCGTCACAATGCCCC
>JAUIIS010000007.1 GCA_030431575.1 Acidimicrobiia bacterium
CAACCCACCAGGAGACCTCTGTAGGCCAACAGATTCAGCCTCCCGTGTCGCCGTCAGCATCGCTAAACCCGACCGTAACCCCAAGCGCGCTAACCACCTCAGTAGCCACCGTCATCTGAATGTCCTTGACCGCATCGCGCAGGGCAGACACTGTGTTGCCTTCGGTATCGATGGCGACGAGGAGAGGACCATCGATGGCGGCCACCGCCGCGTCGGCTGCGTCGAACTGGTCTCGCAGCCGCTGGGCCAAGCCGTCGTCGAAGAGTGGCGCCACGCCACTGTTTGCTCCGTCACCGACAAGTACGTGTCGAAGGCCGACCAGATGGGCGGCAATGTCGTCGACCCCGAGGCCGGCTGGACCCTCAACGATGTTGGAAGCGTCGGGCTCGGCGTCGAGAAGACCAAGGGCGCGACCCAACTCGGCGTCGCCAATGGCTTCAAGCAAGAACAGCGAGTCGTTGACCAGCATGTCAAGCGTTCCGGCATCGGCCTGGGCCATCGTCTCGGCGAAAGGCTCGCCGCCGTCTGCCTCGGTGGCCCATGCCTGCTCAAGATCCTGTGCCTCATCGCTCACGACCGTTGCTACGCCAACGAGATACTGGCAGCGACGCGGATCGGTGAGCTCTTCCAATGCTGCGGACTGCCCCGGAGTCCCGAGGACATACTCGACCGCCCCCAACCCGCGTTGGTCGGCGCCAATACGGGTGGCCAGGCTCTCGACGTCTAAGGCAGAGTCTTCGTCCGAAATGAGTTCTTCGATCTCGGCTGTGGCAATGGGCCAGTCGATCGCGGCCCAAGAGCGTGCATCCATAACCGGACCCAGCCACATGGCTTCTGTGGCGGACCACGCGTAGCGGGCCTCACCAAGCGCGTCGTGTGCCACAGCAAGGGTCTCGACGCTGGGCGTGTCGCACAAAGCAGTGACGGCTTGGGTTAGTTCAGCGGTCGAGTCGGCCAGATCTCCATACGCCGGCACCGCAATCTGGTCGGCAAGATCCGCCAGCGTGTCGGACCGCTCGTCGCCGCCGCCGCAAGCGACCGGCACGGCGGCCAGAGCAACGCTGGCCACAAACACACCAAAGCTTCGGAACAGATTCATAGTGCCTCCAGGAAGGCCAGCAGGTCGTCACGTTGATCGGCCGATAAGACTCGGAAAGCTTGTGCTGAATCCTCTGCCTCGCCGCCGTGCCACAAGATCGCTTCTTCGATGGTGCGGGCACGCCCGTCGTGCAACAAGAAGCGGTGGCCGTTGACATTGTCGATCAGACCGAGACCCCACAGCGGCGGGGTGCGCCACTCGTTGCCATCGGCGGCGAAGTCAGGGCGACCATCGGCGAGTCCGTCGCCCATGTCGTGGAGCAGCAAATCGGTGTAGGGGTGGATGGTCTGATCCGCCAACGTAGCTACATCGGATGCACCCGTTTGCAACGTTTCCACGTGGCAGGAGGAGCAACCGATTGCGTTGAAGGTCTTGTATCCCGCACGAACCGCTTCAGTTTCGGTGTCACGCATGGCCGGCACCGACAACGTGCGGTTGTAGAACGTGACTGTGCCCAGACGTTCGTCGGTCAACTCCGGGCTGCCTCCATCAGGAGCTTGTGCGCACACCGTTTGCGACGTCGGGCAGTTCTCGACGGGGTTAAGCGCCGAAGTGATGCCAATGTCGCCAAGGAACGCCCCAGATACCTGCTGTTCCACCGTGGCCACGTTTGCCTTCCAACCGAAGCGTCCCAGGACAGGTTCATTCTTGCGGGCGTCCCACACCATGTTGGGCCGGCCAGAAATTCCATCGCCATCTGCATCGTCTGGGTCTGCAAGCTCAAGCAGCGCTTCTTCGGGCACGGCTTCTAGTAGCCCCATACCCATCACCTGCGGGGCGAGGCGTGGGCTCATCAAAATATCGTCGGCCAGCGGACCGAACGCAAGGTTGCCAATGCTGTAGGTCGGCTCGCGCAACTCGTAGGGCGCGCCGTCGTCGTAGGTGCCCGGGACCGTTGTATACGTGACGTCGAGGCTGCCTTCGGGCTCGACACCAAGGACCGCATTGTCCTGGATCTGCCCACCATAATTGGGATCTGGTAGTGGAGCGCCTGTGGAATCGTCTGCGCCCGGCACCGAGATCCGCATCAATAGGCCAAGGCGAGTTTCCTCGCCTGTTGGGTCGGGCGGAGCGCCGCGACCGTCGAGCACGTGACACGACGAGCATGCCTGGGCGTTGAATGTTGGCCCCAATCCGTCGCGGGCATCGGTGGAAGCCGGTGCGGTGACCCAGTTCTGCGTGAAGAAGCTGTCGCCGCGTTCGAAGAGTCGGCGTTCTTCGTTCGTGAGCTGGGGGGCTGGCAGCCCAAAAGAGTTCAGTGAAGCATCTTCACGAGTGGTGTCCCCGCCCAACAAAGCGCTTGGTGCGGGGTCGCTTCCTCCACATGCCTGGGCAACAGTCAGGAGCGAAACGACGGCGCCGACAAAGATGAGACGGTATCTCAACAGACTCAGCTGACGTTGATGGTGACGCCGATGATCTCGGCGGCAGCAACGATGGTGTCGGTCTGGTCTTCCAGCGCCTCAATCCCGGTGAGGATAGCCATGCGCCCTGGGTCGTCATCGGAAACGCCGTCGACAAGATGCTGATCGAAGGGCGCCGGAATCGCTGTCACCGCGTCCACGCTAGCGGCGACCTCGACTTCGAGTTGACTGGCAAGGTCGGCGTCAGCGGCGGCCACAACGTCGAGGATCCCGGTGCCCGACACGCCACCGGGGTATTTGCCCGTGAGCACCATCTGGATCCCACGCGCGTTCCCCACAATGTCGTTGGTGGTGTTGTCGCTGAAACAAGAATGTTCGTCTTCTTGAGACCGCTCGCTGTAGGCGACGTTCATGCGCTCGCCCGCTAGTTCGCCACGAGATAGCTCACCAATGCCAGTGATGATGCGGCGCATAGCCTCTGTGGGGCCTGCGGCTTCGAACTCTGCGCGGTAGTTGTCGGTGCCAGGAGACCACGCCTGCACCAACTGGTCGAGATGGACCAGGAGGAGGTCCGATGCAGTCGCCAGGTATGCGGCCCGGCGGTCTGCGTTGGGCGCATCGATGTAGTCGCTAGCGGGACGCTGGCCGGGCCCATCGAGGGCGAGGTCTTGGCCCCACAACAAGAACTCGATGGCGTGCCAGCCCGTGGAAATATTGGACTCACCACCTTGCTCGTTGAGCGAAACCAGCAGGTCCGCGTCGATGGTTGGGAAGGTCTCGGCGTCATTGATCACCCCCGCCTGATCATTGCCTTCGACGTAGTCGATGTAAGCCTCGTCCAACGGCCACGCATTGATCAGCCCTTCGGTGCCGGTTTCCTCGTTATCGATGGGTCCGCCATAGAAACGGAACGCTTCGGTGGGACCGTAGTCATTGCGAGCCACCAACCATGCGCCCTTCGCGGCCTCGAGGCTGTCTTCGCTGGGTTCGGCCAGAAACGCATCGATGGCGTCATCCATCTCTGAGGCTGAGGCCAGGCTGACCTCATAGGAGCTATGCACACCCTCGGCGTAGGTAGCTACCGCCGCCTCGATGCTGGCTCCGCCCGAAGCATCGCCGCCGTCATCATCGTCACCACACCCTGCGGCAAGCAGCGACAGCGCCGCTACTGCGGCAATACAGACAGGAATCGGGGGCTGGAGAGGTATGCGCATTCGGCGATGATAAGCATACCTAACACCCTATGACAACATCACACGACATTTTGTGCCGACACCTCTTGCCTCAGTGCCGCCCATCGACACGCGTCGCGGCGCGTGGACACCGCCGACACGCGTCGCGGCGCGTGGACACCGCCGACACGCGTCGCGGCGCGTGGACACCGCCGACACGCGTCGCGGCGCGTGGACACCGCCGACACGCGTCGCGGCGCGTGGACACCGCCGACACGCGCCAGGTGCCTGATGGTTTGCCAGACCGCCGCGTGCCTGGGGTCGGGTGTGGTGCATTTCATTTCGATACGCGCACCGCTAACCAAGACTTGTGTCGAAATGAAATGCACCACACCCGACCCCTGTGGAATACCGAATCGGCGCAGCGGCCCCCTGCCGACCCCCGAATCGCCCTGCGGCCCGGCCGGGTAGTGGACAAAATCCGCAGCGCGAGCGAAGGCGAAGCCGGAACGAGCCTGCGGCGAGAATAAGCGTGAAGTGAAGGCCCCAAACAGGGCCTAAGGCCTAAGGCAGCAGGTAATCCGCAGCGCGAGCGAAGGCGAAGCCGGAACGAGCCTGCGGCGAGAATAAGCGTGAAGTGAAGGCCCCAAACTGGGCCGAAGGCCCGGGGCCTTCACTCACGCGCCTTCACTCACGCGACCCAGGATTTGATCTTTTCGATGAGGGCTGCGGGGTCTGGGCCGGCGGGGGAGATTTGGAGTTGGGTGACGCCTGCGTCGCGGTATGCCTGGATGCGTTCTCGGACGCGACCTTCGTCGCCGACCATTGCGGTGGCCTCAAGGAAGTCGTCGGGGACTGCGGCCATGGCTTCTTCTTTGCGACCGGAAAGGTAGAGGTCTTGGATGGTTTCGGCTTCTTCTTCGTAGCCGTATTGGCGGAAGATGTTGTTGTAGAAGTTCTTGCCTTTGGCACCCATGCCACCGACATACAGCGCGGTCATGAACCGTCCGCCGTCGCGGATCTTTTTGGCTTGGTCTTCGTCGCAGATAGCTACCGCGCCGCCGGCGACTACTTCCATTGGGCCGAGGGCTGGGTCGCGTTTGGCGTGGCCAGCTTTGAGCGCCTCGCCCCAAACGTCGTTGGCCTTGTCGGGGTGGAAGAACGCGGGGAGCCAGCCATCGGCGATCTCGGCGGTGACTTCGACGTTCTTGGGACCAAGGGAGGCGATGTAGACGGGGATGTCGGCTCGCTTTGGATGGTTGATCAGCTTCAGTGGTTTGCCGAGGCCGGTGCCTTGGTCAGACGGGAGCGGCAGTTGGTACGACGGGCCGTCGTGTTCGACACGCTCGCGCCGCCAAACCTTGCGACAGATATCGATGAGTTCTTTTTGGCGGCCAATGGGACGGTCGTAGGGAACGCCGTGCCATCCTTCGATTACTTGGGGGCCTGATGCTCCGATACCGAGAATGAATCGGCCTTCCGATACTGCGTCGAGGCCGGCTGCGGTCATTGCTGTGAGGGTCGGCGTTCGGGAATAGATGGGCAAGATCGCCGAACCGAGGAGCATGGTGTCGGTCTTTGCTGCCAGGTAGCCGAGGATGCTGATGGCGTCGAAGCCGTAGAGTTCTGGTACCCAACCCACATCGAGTCCAGCCTTTTCGAGACCTACGGCTGCGTTGGCTGCCTCGACTGGGTCACCTGCATACGACAACATCATTGAGAGCTTCATAGGCGAGACCATACCCCCCTGGGTGTTGTGGCCGCCGAAGGGAACAGCATGGCGAAATCGAATCTCCCCGTCGACAAGACAGATCTCTTGTCGTTGCCATTCTTTGGCCTCACTATGTTGGCTGAGGCCAAGTGGTTGCGGGACAAGCCCAAGAGGCAACTGGGCGACCTGGACGAGTTCACCAAGGAGCAGCTCAGCGACCCTTCGTTGCCCCCTGACCCGCTGGTTCCCGTGGGGTACGAAGCTCGAGATACGCGGGCGAGCCTGACCATGCTGGCGGGCAACATCGCGGTCAATTTGGCGTGGGCTGGAACGCTTGGTGCGATCAACCGTCGGCTGTTCGACAAGCGGGTGGCAAATGTGGGGATGTGGCCGGGCGCATTTGTGACGTCGATGTTGGCTTGGGACTTTCTGTATTACTGGAGCCACCGCTGGCAGCACGAGAAGCGCCTCTTTTGGGCCAATCATGTGGCCCACCACTCAAGCGAGCATTACAACTTGTCCACGGCGCTGCGTCAGCCTTGGGCGGGCATCTTGTTGTCTTGGGTGTACATGCCAATGCCGCTGCTGGGTTTCAGCCCGGCTCAGACGGCTAAGGCGGGGCAGCTCAACTTGTTGTACCAGTATTGGATTCACACTGAAGCCATCGACCGCCTTCCCGCACCGGCGGAGCAGGTACTGAACACGCCGTCGCATCATCGGGTTCACCATGGGGCCAACCCTCAGTATCTCGACAAGAACTACGGCGGCATCTTGATCACGTGGGACAAGCTCTTTGGCACGTTCGAACCCGAGGTGCGGCGAATCAAATACGGGCTGACGAAGAACATCAAGACGTTCAATCCGCTGACTATTGGCTATGGAGAGATGGCGGCCATGGTGGCGGATGCAGTGTCGGCCAAGGGCTGGCGCAACAAGCTGTCACATGTGTGGGCCCGCCCAGGTTGGTCTCCTGAGTCCAACGAGGAGCTTGCTGCCTGACTGGGAGCCAAGGTGGGAGCGTCGGGTTGCACGTTCGTTGATGGCTAACGGCCACCCAATAGGGATGCGAAGGCTCCGCCCTCTACGAGCGCTTCGCGGTAGCCCTGCAAGAGTTCGTTGAAGCGCACGGTGTTGGCGGCTCCCAGCGCGTCCACCATGCGCACGCACACTTCGTTGGTGGTTGCTTCGATCTTGGCCCTGAAGGTCTTGCCTTCGGCGGTAAAGCTGCCATCGGCTTCGACAAGGCCACGGGCCACAAGCCTCTCGATTGCTGACTGCCAAGCCTCCTCGGGCCATTGACGTGTGGCCATCAGCCCCGCTTTGGGGACGACGCCTGTTGCGGCGTGAAGCACGAGGGCTTCGACCGCGTCGACGGGGGCGGTGACAAGTGCAGCAACATGCACGTCGCCCCGCCACTCGCGCAAGATGGTGAGGCGCTGCCACAGCCGTGCCCAGGGCTCGTCGGGTTCTGGGACGCTGCGGTTTGCGGCCGCTAGCGGCCTACCTTCGTCGGTGAGCCCTTCGAGCATCTGGCCTGCAAGGTCGGTTGCCTCTGCCACGGTTGCTTCTAGGGATCCGGCGCATTGCTCCATGACTTGGGCTGCTGCGCCGATGCGGGCCTGTTGGATCTGGCTGGGCGTGGCCACTCCCCACGCCGATGGCAGTGCCCGATGCACGATTGCAGGGTTGAAGTTGAAGAACGTGGCGATGACGACCTCGGGCCCCACCGCCCCAAGCGCCGCTCCCCTGCTGGCAAAGTACTGCTGGTGCGGGCTGAGTCCGAGGGCTGCATATGCGTTGGCCGCCTCTGGGGCGAAGTAGATGTGGCCGTGCGCTGAGTTGAGGTTGGTGCCGAGCTTCGCAGCCAGGGTTACTTCGTCGGTCGAGGTCATCGGGCCAAGCTAGTGCTGTGAGGACCTTTTCACCTGGTGAGTCTTGTACGGCGCGTTGGCCCGGTGCTGGCGTCCTCACCCGCCGAGCCCCCGGGGGGTGCGAAGACCGCCGGGGCGGGGGTGGGAACTCGGGTCACTTGCTGCGTCGGCAGCGTGGTGCCTAGCCAGACGATCTTCGGCGGCAGATCGTCATGCGCGGCTTGCGGATCCGGAATACGAGCGGAGCCGGTCGATGCGGTCTTGGGTGTCGGGATGGGTAGAGAACAGACGGGCGAGGTCGGGGCCACGTCGGGCCCGGGGCTCTTCGGCCAGCGGGTTATGGATGTATGCGTGCGCTTGGGCCGGAGCCACGTGCATGGGTGACCGCTTGGCGGTCGCTTCGATTCTTTGAAGGGCTCGCGCCAGAGGTTCACCGGAACCGAGGAGTTCGGCTGCGCCGCGGTCTGCTTCGAACTCGCGCGAGCGGCTGACGGCCATTTGCATGAGTGATGCGGCCACGGGTGCGAGGAGAGCTGTGGCCATCAGGGCGATGGGGTTCGGCGAGTCTTCGTCGCGGCCACCAAATGCCGTGGCCCACATGGCCATGTTGGCAATGAACGAAATGGCGGTGGCTATGGCGGCGGCCACCGAACCAATAAGGATGTCTCGGTGTTTGACGTGCATGAGCTCGTGGGCCATTACGGCTTCGACTTCTTCTGGCGGCATTGAGGCCAAGAGGCCGCGCGTGGCGCAGACGACGGCGTTGTTGGGTCCGCGCCCGGTGGCGAAGGCATTGGGTTGGGCGTCGGGTGAGATTGCAATGGTGGGGGTTGGCATCCCAGCGCGCTGGGCCAGGTTGGCCACCATGTTGTAGAGCTGGGGGTGATCGTCAGGGCCGACGACGGTGGCCTTGGCTGAGCGCAGGGCGAGCTTGTCGCTAAACCAGTAGCTACCGCCAACCATGATGAGGGCCATGACGAGGCCCACCATGAGGGCTCCGCTTGAGCCACCGCCAAGCACGCCGGCGACGGTGACGATGAGGCCACCCATCCCCGCAAGCAGCGCGGTGGTCTTCATGGTGTTCTTGAACACAACTTCTCCTGTTGGACGTGACGCCTGTAGGTGGCGATTGATCGTTCGGGTGGACTTCTCGTGCAACGCTTCTCGGTGCGGCGGTGTTCCCACATTCGCTCCGAAACACCAACCTGACTACCTATAGTATAACCACTCTTTCTTGATTGACATATTGGAATATACCTTTTAAGATGCGACCATGACCTACCGATTGGGCTCTGACAACTCCCTACTCACTGCCGCAGAAGAGGTTGAGCTGGCCAAGAAAATCGAGGCCGGGCGCCATGCCAACAAGCGCATTGCAGAAGGCCGCAGCCAGCCAAACGACCAACAGCTCAAGGCACGCGGCGATGCGGCAAAGGAGCGCTTCATTCAAGCCAACCTGCGTCTAGTACTTTCCATCGCCGGCAAGGCAAGAACCCCTGGACACGTCGACCGCCAGGATGTCATCCAAGATGGCATGCTCGGCCTCGAACGCGCTGTCGACAAGTTTGAGTGGCGCAAGGGGTACAAGTTCTCCACCTATGCCACCTGGTGGATCCGCCAGAGCATCCAACGAGGGCTCGAAAACACCGCGAGCACCATCAGGATCCCAGCCCACCGCACATCCGAGCTGCGCAGCGCCTTGGGCGAAGACAACGACGTGCGTGGCCTACCCGCCAAACTCGCTCGGGTGGCCGCATTAGAACACCTCGAGTCCCTCGACCGGCCCGTCGGCGACGGCAGTACCACCATTGCCGACCTCTCCCCATCCCCTGACGATTGCCCCCAGGAGCAGGTTGAAACAAACGAACTCCGCGCACAGGTAGCGGAGATGCTCAATCGCTTGGACCCAATGACGGCCGAGGCGCTCGTTGCCCGGTTTGGCCTTGATGGAGCGGAGCCCATGACCTACGGGGCCATCGCCGAACAACTCGGGGTCAGCCCCGAAGCAATCCGCCGGCGGGTCCTCCGCTCACTCGACAATCTCCGCCCATGGGCAACACGCCTCGACCGCCCCGACCCAGAGTCAGGCGATGCCGCATTTGCCGCGGCCTAGGAAACCCGGCCAGAGGACAAAATAGAGTTGTCCTAATAGGTATATTCAATAGTATGTGTTCAAGGAGGTATTACCAATGACTACCGCAGTCAACGAGCAAGCCCCCCACACAGCCCAGGATGTCCAGCGAGACCACACCAACATCCAGTGGCTCCGCACAGAAGCTCAACGCCTCTGGCTCCAAGAGCCTGCTGCACATCCGAAGATCCGAGAGTCGCTGCTGAGCGAGCTGACTGAGATAGACCTGCGACTCGAACGCCTCTCCCTACGCACCTCATGCGAGCAACCCGGCGAAGCAGACCCAAGCGCCATCGATGAATGCGCCGAGCGAATACGCAGCCTGCAACGCCGATGGGGACGAGGAGCCACTCGCCAGTAGCCCCTCATAGCAGTGCCTAAGAGTTCAGCCAGCCTTGGCCACAGGCCGCTCCTGAGCAACTGACTCGCTGCTACCCCGACACCAAATCCGGACGGGGATACCCCCGTCCGGACCCACAGGAAAGCGGTGCAAGACCCGTGGACCGACACTCTGGAGGAAACCGAACGTGTTTGACCTAGACACCAACCACCGGTGGACGTTTCTCACTAACCACGCACACGTGCTGCTGTCGCTGTATCGAGACCCCCACCTACGTCAACGAGACATCGCCCGGTTGGTAGGAATCACCGAGGGGGGCGTCCAGCGCATCCTCAACGACCTCGAGCATGGCGGCTACCTCGAGGTGACCAGAGTGGGACGCAGGAACCACTACAAGGTCCATCCCGAGCACTCTCTGCGCCACCCCCTAGAAGAGTCGCACTGCGTCGGAGAGATTCTCCACCAACTAGCCCCAGCCTCACCACCACCCAACAACGCCAAGCCCGGACAAGCCGCCTAGCGGGCCAGCCATGTCACTAAACCCGCCCACTGAACATCAACTCCTGGTGTTCTGGGTCGCGCTCCTCGTCATCCTGGTCGCCGCCCGAGTACTGGGTACGCTGATGCAGCGCATTGGCCAGCCCGCTGTCGTTGGAGAGCTGGCTGCCGGGCTCGTCCTTGGCCCCTCGCTGTTAGGAAAGGTCGCCCCCGACGTCACTGACTGGCTCTTCCCTGCCGACGATGCCCAAACAGCCATGCTTTTCACCGTCGGGTGGATAGGCGTCCTCTTCCTCTTGGTGGCAACCGGTTTCGAAACAGATCTGGGCCTCATCCGACGCCTCGGCAGAGCCGCCACCCTGGTTTCGGCCGGGTCCCTGATTGTTCCCGCAATCGCAGGCTTCGCCGTCGGCTGGTATATACCCGGGGCCTTTGTGGGAGACAGCACGCAGCGCTACATCTTTGCGTTGTTCGTCGCCGCAGCGCTGTCCATCTCTTCACTCCCGGTCATTGCGAAGATCCTCTCCGAAATGGGGTTGATGCGCCGCAACTTCGGCCAACTAACCCTGGCCGCAGGCATGGCCAACGACGTCGTTGGCTGGATAGCGCTGGGCTTCATTGCCGGCCTTGCTCAAGCTGGCGGTGTCAAGCTCGACAAGCTGGCCTTCACCGTTATCGGAGTTGCGGTGTTCTTTGCGGCCGCATTCACGTTGGGCCAACGCGGCGTGGACACTGCTCTGCGCAAGGTCCGGGCTAGCGGTGACGACCCACTTGCGGGCCTAAGCGTCGTCGTGCTGACTGCGCTGTCGTTCGGTGTCATTACCCAATGGCTTCACGTCGAAGCCGTTCTGGGCGCTTTCATCGCGGGCGTGATTCTCGCTCGATCTCGATTTGCCAGCCACCAACTCATTAGCCCCCTCGAAACCATGACTGCGGCTGTCTTCGCTCCGGTGTTCTTCGCCACGGCAGGGCTTCGGGTAGACCTGGGCCTGCTGGCCGACGCGGAGACACTCCTTTGGGCCGTCATTGTCCTTGGCGCAGCTTCGCTGTCGAAGTTTGTGGGATCCATCCTCGGCGCCCGCATGTCGGGACTCCCCACACGAGAAGGAGCGGCTCTAGGGGTTGGCCTCAACGCACGTGGAGCTCTCGAGATCGTCATTGCCACCGTTGGCCTATCACTCGGCGTGCTCAACGACCGCAGCTACACCGTCATTGTCCTCATGGCAATGGCAACCTCTATGGCTGCGCCGCCATTCCTGCGCAGGGTGCTTGCTGGCTGGGAGGGAACGCCCGAAGAACGCAAGCGACTTGACCTTGAACACCAACTCGCCACCAACACCGTGGTTACCGGCGGGCGCGTGCTGATCCCCACTATGGCTGGCATGCCATCACTGCTCGCCGCCCAAGTTACCGGGCTGACCTGGCCCTCAGAGAGCGGCGTCACCTTGCTCTCCACCGGGCCAACTCCGCCTGAAGATCTCGTGGCATACCGCAACGTGCTCGACGGCCGCGAAGTTACCCACGAGCACCACGAACGCGACGATGTCGCTCGGGCCATTCTTGACGAAGCACAACTGGGCTACGACGCGATCGTTCTCGGTGCAGTCACCGACGGAGACGGAATTGTCACGCCGCTCGTCGACCAGGTGCTCCGCGAGAGTTCCATTCCTGTTGTTGTGGTGCGACCACCTCGGAACGCAGGTGGCGCTTTGCCCTGGGCATTCAGCAGAGCCCTCGTCCCCGTCGACGGTTCGAGGTCATCCCGTCCCGCCCTCGAGATCAGCGCGTACCTCAGCGCCAACATCGGTACTCATGTGCATCAGCTCCACATCACCAACCGACCAAACACCCGGTTCGAGACGCTCCTCAACGATCACGCCGCCCACACCGACCAGGCACGAAACATCTTGGGCGAAACGGCAAGCATCGCCACCACAGCCGGAGCGAACTTCTCAACGGTTGTCGAGCACGCCGACAATCCCGGTCGACAAATTGTCGAATCCGCCAAAGAACTCGACACCGACCTCATTGTTATCTCTGGCACCAGCCGCTTGAACGCGGGCACCCTATTCCTGGGCCATACCATTCGGCACGTCCTGGACAACACCGATAGCACCCTCGTGGCTGCTCTGGTTCCCGAGCCGCGCGCTAGCGGCGACGAGCCAGACACGGAAGCTGCAGCCACGGTTTAGTTGCGGGCTCTCCATGCCCGACGCCCGGTCCACGGACCACAACCGCTCAATAGGTATGCTCCGGTGATGGAGTTGATGGAACCCGACCTCAAGAGCCCGTCGTGGACATTCCTCACGAACCACGCTCATGTGCTCATCGCCATTGATCGCAACCCAGAGCTGCGCCAGCGCGACATCGCTCACGCGGTCGGTATCACGGTCGGGGCCGTACAAAAGATCATCCACGAGCTAGAGGCTGGCGGCTACGTCGAACGCGAACGTGTTGGCCGCCGCAACCGCTATCAGGTCAATCCACAGCACGCGCTGCGCCACCCGCTCGAGAGCAATCACACCGTTGGCGACCTGCTGACCACCCTGGACGCCTAGCCCACAGGCCCTGGCAGCGCGGCTCGTAGGCCAAGCAGCGCCAACAACCAGCGCATAAGCTCGGCCCCGTGGGCGGACCGCGCCAACGCTGGAGGATCAATGATCATCGTTACTGCCACCCTGTCGTTCGAAACCGAGGCAGACCGAGACAACGCCGTCGCCAAGACCGCTGCGGTGCAGTTGGCCACCCGCAACGACGAGGACGGCTGCCTGGCGTACTGCTTCGCGGCGGATCCAGCAATGCCCGAACACATCCAGGTGTACGAACTCTGGACCACAGCAGACGCCCTCGAGGCACACTTCGCGCACCCCAACTATGCAGACATGGTGCAAGTCCTCCACAACTGCGGCGGATTCGTCAAGAGCGAGAACCGCCTATACACCGCCACCGATTGCGGCCCCGTCTACGACGACACAGGCACCTTCCGCAAAGACGCCGTGACCTAAGCGATCTAGCCGCAGTCAGAGCTTGTAGCTGGCAATAGTGCAGCCCACCGCAAAGATGGGGATCGGCGTATAGAAATGCACGGTGCCTTTAGCACCGTTGGCGGCGGCGCTGATCGCGATAAACGTACGGATCTCGAAGCCACCTTGGCCTGCATCTGCATACACGGTGAGGTCGTCGTAGTCGAGCAGTCGGTCCTTGTCGTTGGCGCACCAGCGGTCAAGAAAGTCGCGGTCCCAAGGTTCGTTGATCTTGCCGCTATCGGGGGTGGCTGGCCAGTGTGAGATCCCGCCAGTGCCCACGAGGGCCACCTTCTCGGGGACCGAGTCTGCGGCGCGGCGAAGCGCTTCGCCAAACGCCCAGGCCCTGGGCAGTGGCGCCAGCGGCGGCCCTTGGCAATTCACGTTCACGGGGATGACGGGCAGATCGAACTCAGGTGTCAAGAAGTGCAACGGAACCGCGATGCCGTGGTCGAACTTCCATTCCTCGGCGTAGGCCACATCGACGGTTTGCATGACTTCGGTGATGAGACGCCGGGAGAGGTCCCGGTTGCCCGGGGCGCGGAAGGTCTCGATACCCAGCCAGCCAGCGTCCTCGATGGGGCCGTCGTAGAAGTCGGCCATGCCAACGGCGAAGCTGGGCATGTTGTTCATGAAGAAGTTGGCGAAGTGCTCGGCTGCTATGACCACGAGTGCCTCGGCGCCGCTGGCCACGATGTCTTCACGCATCTGATCGAAAGCGCAGTACAGAGCGTCTCGAGCCTCAGGATCGGCTCGATCTTTACGGCCAGTTATCCCAGGGGCGTGACTGCACACACCAGCGTAGACCAGTGGCATCAGCGCTCTCCTTCGCTTTGCCCGAGCGACGCTGCATGTGCCTCGGTGCCTTCGTACCCAGTTGTGGCGTAGACCCCTTCGCGTACCGGGCCATATGTGGCAATGCCGTCGCGCATGCGCTGGAGGTAGTCCTGCCACTCGATCTGATGAAAGGCCGCGAAGTGCATGAGGATCTGGCCGTTGACACCGAGGTGATAGAGCAAACCAATGTCGGGTTGGGTGAGCGCTTCGACTTCCTCGGTTGTGAGCTCGTAGTCGGCAAGGCTGGCGGTCCGGTCGGAGCGGTACGCCTCTTGGACGCGTGGATCCCGGTTGAGTTCGAAGAGGAATTTCTGCACGTAATAAAGACTCATTGCGCAGCTCCCAGGTTCGGGATGTTGTGGGTGTCTAGCGCGATGGCGATGTTCTTGGTTTCCATGTAGAAGTCGAAGCTCCAATCGCCGCCGTCGCGCCCGATGCCCGATCTCTTTGTGCCGCCGAACGGCGTGGCCAGATGGCGAACATTCTGAGAGTTGACCCACACCATGCCCACCTCAAGCTGGTTGGACACCCGATGTGCTCGTCCAACGTCACTGGTCCAGAGGTAAGCGGCGAGGCCATAGGCGACGTTGTTGGCAATCTCGACGGCGTCAGCCTCATCGTCAAATGGGATTGCGGTTAGCGCTGGTCCGAAGATCTCTTCTTGGGCAACGCGCATAGTGGGCGTGGCGTCACTGAAGAGCATAGGGGCCACCCAACAGCCGCCGGCGGGGGCTTGATCCCAGCCCGGTCCCTCGTGCACGGTCGCGCCATCGGCGGCGGCAATGTCGCGGTAGCTGCACACCTTGTCGTGGTGACGTGGGTGAATGAGCGGGCCCACAACCGACGCTGGGTCCAGGGGGTGCCCGACTGGGATGGTCTTCATCTTCGCAACGAGCTGCTCGACCACGCTGTCATAGATGGAACGCTGGATGAGGACCCGGCTGGAGCTGGTGCACCGCTCGCCGTTAAGGCTGTAGATCATGAAGGTCGCCGCATCGAGGGCCCGGTCTAGGTTGGCGTCGTCGAAGACGATGACCGGGTTCTTGCCGCCCAACTCGAAATGCACTCGCTTCAGAGTGGGTGCGCCTTGGGCCTGGATCATCGAGCCGGTTGCAGACTCGCCAACGAAGGCAATGGCCTTGATTGCCGGGTGCGTTGTTAGCGCCTTGCCTGCAGACTCGCCCATGCCGTGGACCACGTTTAGCACTCCCGGTGGCAGGCCAGCCTCGAGCGCGATCTCGGCGAGCAGATGTGCGGTGTAGGGGCTCCACTCGGCGGGCTTGTGCACCACGGTGCAACCCGCAGCGAGCGCTGGTGCGATCTTCCACGTGCTCAGCATGAATGGGGTGTTCCATGGGGTGATAACGCCCACGGGCCCAATGGCGCGACGGGTGGTGTAGTTGATGTGGTCCTGTGCGGGGAGTGCCTTACCGTCGGCGGCGCCCGGGGCGAGGTCGGCAAAGTAGCGGAAGTTGGCGGCACCGCGTATTGCCGCGGCGCTCATGAAGCGGATGGTTTGACCAGTGTCCATGCACTCGGTGACCGCGATCTGGTGGGTTCGTTGCTCAATGAGGTTGGCAACGTTGTGAAGAATGCGCTTGCGCTCGGAACCTGGCGTGGCGGCCCAGGCGTCGAAAGCCTCGGCTGCTGCTGTGGCGGCTCGGTCGATGTCTTCGTTGGCACCAGCGCAAATGCTGCCAAGCGTCGAGCCATCCACAGGGCTGGTGTTGACGAACGTCTCGCCGGACACCGACGCGTGCGGCTGCCCGTCAATGAGGTGGGGCAGCGGCTCGCTAGCGAAGCGAGCGAGGTGCGTGACAGCAGCGGCTTGGTTGTCTTGGAAGGTGTTACTCATTGGGCATCTCCCTGCATTCGAGTTCGCACGTGGTTGCGGTTGATGCGATGGTTGGGATCGATCTCGTGCAGCTCGATTGACCACGCAATCGCAAGCGCATCGCCTGGGTTGACGGTGGTTCGGTCGGAGATATTTGCTTCGGCGGCGTCGAGCACTGCGGTGATGAAGCTGGTCTTGTCTTCGGCGGTTCGGCCCGGCCCAATTCGCACGGCGATCGCAACAAACGCGTTGGCCGGGTGGGCGTCTGCCACGCGGTAGTGCTTGCGTTCTTCGGCCCGGGTTCGGAGCGCGTCGGGGGCGGCAAGACCGTGGTCTAGCGCCGCCGAATGCACGGCACCAACCAGAGCGTCGATGTCATGGCTTTCGGCGATGTTTGCCGAGTATTCGATCACGATGTGGGGCACAGACCCGTTTCTAGCACGAATTAGTAAACATGTGTAATAATCTGTCCATGCGACTGCTTTCGTACACCACCGAAGCCAGCGGACAGAGCTTCGGTCTGCTTTCGGCCAACGGACGCGGCGTCGTCGATCTGGCCAAGCACCTCGACGACGTCGCAGACCTCGGGGACCTTGTGGCTCAGAACCGACTGGCCGAAGCCGCAACACACGCAGACGCCCCAGCCGACGCCGACCTCGCCGACATCACCTACGAACGCCTGCTTCCGTGGCCCTCCAAAATCTTCTGCATTGGCGTCAACTACGGCGGCCGCAGCGCCGAGTACGCCGACAAATCCGACGCGGACTACCCCAGCGTTTTCGTGCGCTTCCCCGACTCGTTCACCGGCCACGGCCGCAACCTCATCCGCCCACCCGAGAGCCCGCAACTGGACTACGAAGGCGAGATTGTGGTGGTGATCGGCAAAGCCGGTCGCCGCATCCCGGTAGAAGAGGCCCGGAATCACATTGCCGGGCTCACCCTGGGTAACGAAGGCACCATCCGAGACTGGGTGCGCCATGCCAAGTTCAACGTCACCCAAGGCAAGAACTGGGAAGCCACGGGAGCGTTCGGACCCCACCTCGTGCCCATCAGCGAGATCGGCAGCTTTGAAGACCTCCGGCTGCAAACCTACGTCAACGGCGAGCTGCGCCAAGACGACTCTCCCGCAACCATGAAGTACTCCATCGAGTACCAACTGCACTACCTGTCGACCTTCACCACATTACGCCCCGGCGACGTCATTTTCACCGGAACACCAACCGGCGCCGGAGCCCGATTCGACCCGCCAATCTGGCTCCAGCCAGGCGACACCATCGAGGTGTCGGTGGCCGAGCTCGGCACGCTACGCAACACCGTGGCCGACGAGTTCGCCGACGGAACCACACACGCTCCCCCGGAGCCACAATGACCACTTCCCGGCCTTCCCCTACCGGGAACACCTCAAAAAACACCATCGCCATGCGCCCGTTCGAACGCTCCTTACCCATGGCGTTGCTACGTGCCCGCGAAACGGCCATGGCAAAGTTCCGCCCCCTGCTCAGCCAACACGACCTCACCGAACAACAATGGCGGGTGCTGCGAGCGCTGGCCTCAACCGACAATGCAGTCACGGTTGGCCAACTGGTTGACGCCACAACGCTGCTGGCACCCAGCCTCACCCGCATCCTGGTCAAGCTCGAGTCGCGTGGGCTCATCAACCGCTCGGTTGCACGCGACGACCAACGAAGGTCGCACCTTGTCCTTTCTGCCAAGGGGAAGTCGCTGGTGCAGCGAGTGGCGCCACAATCCGAGGCCGCGTACAACGCGATCGAAGCCCAGTTTGGCGAAGACCGATTGGCCAACCTTTTGGGCGAGCTGCAGGCCTTCACAGAGCTGGCCGAAGATGGCGCCCAGCCTGGTTCGCCCAGCAATGGTGCATTGGGGGAAACCGCATGACCGCTCGTGATGCAACAGACGAGGTCGGCACCCTCAGCGACCAAACCCTCAGCGACCAAGAGGTGCAGGACGAGGCTGCGTTGTTGGACCAAGCAGAGCGCACTGCCACCCAGATACGTCAGAGCACGTCGGTGTACCCATCGATGACCATGACCGACGCGTACAAGGTGCAGGCAGCCTGGTTGGATCTCAAGCTGGCACGAGGCGAAACCATGGTGGGCCACAAGATTGGGCTTACGTCTCGAGCCATGCAGGTGGCCATGAACATCAGCACACCCGACTCCGGGTTTCTCACTACCAGCATGGTCTTCGCTCCCAATAGTTCGTTGGAAGCCGCTGCGTTCTGCGACCCGAAGGTCGAGGTCGAGCTGGCGTTCGTGCTGGCCGAGGACCTCGACGCCGGTGGCCTCAGCGTCGACGATGTCCTCGACGCCACCAAGCACGTAACCCCTTCGGTCGAACTGATCGCTGCCCGGTCGCACCGCAAAGACCCAACCACCGGACGGACACGCACCGTGGTCGACACCATTGCCGATAACGCCGCCGACGCCGGCATCATCTGTGGCGGACACCAAGTTGGTCCCCGCGACGTTGACCTCCGCTGGGTCAGCGCGCTGGCATCGCGCAACGGAGTTGTCGAAGAGACCGGTGTGGCAGCGGGTGTGCTCGACCATCCCGCCAACGGCATTGTCTGGCTGGCCGAGCGCTACGCACAGCAGGGTCTGCGACTCCAAGCGGGCCAGACCATCTTGGCTGGCTCATTCACACGACCACTCGACATCACCGCTGGCGACACATTCACCTTCGACTACGGGCAGCTGGGCTCGTTCGACTTGTCTTTCACATAATCGGGGGACCAATGCAGGACACACCACAACAGAGCGCCGCTTCCGAGGAGGTGCCCAACAAGTATCACCAGGAGCGCCTCGAACAACCCGAGCCCCCATCTGGTTGCCCCATGCATGCGACCTGGAGTCCGCTGAACAAGGACTATCTAGACGACCCCTACCCCATCGCCAACGCACTGCGCGAAGAGTACGGCGTTTTCTACGCCGAAGAGCTCGGCTACTTAGTTGTGACCGAGATGGCCGACCTAGAAGCCATCTTCACCGACCACGAGACCTTTGCGTCGGTGAATGTGCAAGACCCCGTGTTCCCGCTCGCTCCCGAGGCCCAGGCGATATTGGCGGCACCCGACTTCAACCCCGTGGCGGTTATGTCGAACCGCCCCGAACCCGACCACGGCCGCATCCGGGTGCACACCCGCCAAGGCTTCTCCAACAAGCGCATCAAGACCCTTGAGCCTTACATCAGGCGGAGGGGCAACGAACTGATTGATGCCATGCTGGCCGGAAAATCGCCCACCGAGTTTGTGCAGGCCTTCGCGTTTCCGCTCCCTGGCGAAACGGTCTTCCGGTTCATCGGCTTTCCCGAATCAGACGACGAAATGTTGAAGAACTGGTGCGGCGACCGCAAGGCGTTCTCGTGGGGTCGTACCACGCCCGAAGCGCAGGCCGAGATTGCCACCCACATGTTGGCTTACTGGCGCTACTGCCGAAACTTCACCGCATCAAAGCGAGACAATCGCAGCGACGACTTCGCCTCCGAGCTCATCACCGCACACGAAGAGAACCCGCAGGACCTCACCTACCAAGAGGTCGAGTCGGTTATCTATGGCCTGTCGTTTGCCGGGCACGAGGCTGTCACCGCGCTGATCTGCAACACGCTGCAATGCCTACTGTCGCGGCGAGGAGTGTGGGCCGAGATCTGCGCCGATGCGTCGCTCATTCCCAATGCCGTCGAGGAGGTGCTGCGCTACAACTCCAGTCAGGTCTCGTGGCGACGCCTCACCACCAAGGACACAACCATCGGCGGGTACGACGTGCCTGCCGGCACTGCGATCTTCATGAACTTCGCGTCAGCAAACCGCCAACCCGACATCTGGGACAACCCCAACGAGTTCGACATCCATCGCCCGAACGCCAACCACCACATCAGCTTCGGCAAGGGCGTGCACTATTGCCTGGGCGCCAAGTTCGCCAAGTTCGAAACCCAAATCGTCACCGAGCTCCTGGCCGACCGCATCCCAACACTTCGATTGGTGGAAGACCAACACCCCGACTACTTCCCCAACATCACCTTCCGAGGCCCCACCACCCTCCAGGTCGCCTGGTAAGCATCCTCAAGCACGTTGATCCGCAGGCGCAGTCCTGCGCCCGGATGCTCTGTGGTAGACCTGGTGTCTTCCGACGTTTGGAGCAATCACGATGGTCACGCTGGGCACGGTCAAGGAGCTCTCGCGTTACCCCATCAAATCCATGCAAGGCGACTCTCCGGAAAGCGTGGAACTCAATGCGGCCGGCATCGTGGGCGACCGCCAGTTCGCGTTCAAGGACTTGTCGACCGGCAAGATCGTGAGCGCCAAGCTTCCTCGACTCGGCCAACCCTTGCTGACCTGTGCGGCCAACCTCAGCGAAGGGTCCAACGCCATATCGGTCACCATCGGCAGCCAAGTATTCGACCTCACCAGCCAACAAGGCGAGATCAACGAGGCAGTCAGCCAACTGCTCGACACCGACGTACAGCTGGTGGCACACGCTGGCCAAGCATCGAGCTACGCCAGCCAATGGCCCGAGATCGAAGGCACCGCACTGTCAGGCCTGGAACTCGACCTCCCCATGCCAGACACCAGCTTCGCCGACCTCGCCCCCATCCACGCACTCACCACGGCATCTCTCGATCACCTAGCTGCGTTGACTCCCGAGTCCACCATCACCACCCACCGCTTCCGTCCAGGCGTGCTGATCGACACTGGCGAGGCCACCGGCTTTGCCGAGAATGCCTGGCCAGGCACCGTCGTGGGCGTCGGCACCGCGGAGCTCACTTTCGGGGCGGCATCGCCCCGCTGCATCATGACCACCGTCGCCCAGCCGGGGCTGGACAAAGACACGGCCATCTTGCGATCAATCGCCAGCCACAACCGCCAGGACTTCAACGGCAACGGCCAGTTCGCCTGCCTGGGCATCTATGCCGAAGTCACCAAAGTGGGCACGGTGTCGGTGGGCGACCAGCTTGAAGTGATCTAGCCCGAATCGCAGAAGCCGGTCGCAGGGCAACGCACTCGGGTAGCGATGACGTCCGCTAATCGCACCGTCACGGCTTACACAGGGGATCGCCCGCTAATGTCGCCTGGTGCCCGCCACCACCACCCCCACTGCTGAACCTGCCTGGAAGCCCAACTGGCAAGCGCTGACGGCGGAGTTTGTGGGCACCGCGTTTCTTCTCGCAGCCGTCGTGGGGTCCGGCATCATGGCCGAACGCCTGACCGACGATGTCGGACTCCAGCTCCTCCAGAACGCGTTGGCGACCGCCGGTGTCCTGACCGCGCTCATTCTGGCTTTGCAGTCAGCATCGGGCGCCCACTTCAACCCGGCGGTCACGTTGGCCGAGCGGCTATTCCACAACATCGACAACGCCGCTGCCGCTAGCTACGTCTTGGCACAAACAACGGGCGGCATCGTGGGGGTCATGGCAGCCAATCTCATGTTCGACCTGCCGGCCGTGGCTTGGTCCACCAAGGACCGTTCGGCCGGACACCTCGTTTTTGCCGAATCCGTTGCCACCCTGGGCTTGCTCCTCATCATCTTCGGCCTCGTCCGAAGCAACAAAGCCCATATGGTCGCTTTCGCTGTGGGCGGCTACATCGCAGGTGCCTACTACTTCACATCGTCCACCAGCTTTGCGAACCCGGCCGTCACCGTGTCGCGCATGTTCTCGGACACCTTTGCCGGTATCGAACCCAGCTCGGCGCCCGCCTTCATTGCCGTGCAGGTCTTGGCCACGTTCGCTGCGGTGGGATTGCTGGGGGTCCTGTACCCCGCAGGCGAAGACGAAGCCAGCTAACCGACACCCTGGGTAAAGGCAAGGACGGCACTGTTGAACTCGTCGGCCTGTTCGACGTTGATGGCGTGGCCGCCTTCGAGGTGCACGGCCGTGAATTCGCTGATTCCTTGTTCGGCCACCTCAACGAACGGCTGGAACGCCTTCTCCCAACGGCCATTGACCAGGAGCACCGGGATACGCAATTCGTCGAGCTCTGAGATCGACTCCCACTTGGTCCGGTGTGCCATGACGTGGTGCACGGCATGGAGGGGCATGGCATCGGCAGCAGCAACCAGCTTGGCCTTCACCTCGGGCGGTAGGCGCGTGGCCTTGTTTGGGTGGATGGGTAGATCGGCGACGTTCACGACAGGGGGTGCGTCCTCGGCAACACCACGGCGCTCGATGCCAAACACGGCGCGAGAGTTGGTAAACACCAATCCCAGCGCTGCGTCTTGATGCGACAAGCAGTAGCGCATGGCCACCGCGCCGCCGAGCGACTGGCCGCATACCCACCATCGTTCGATCCCAAGCGCTTGACGGATCTGGTCGATCTCCGACACCACATTTGCAGGCGCGTACGCAGCGACGTCGGTTGGCGCCTGCGACCCTCCATGGCCCATGAGCTCCACCATGACGAGGCGATGCCGAGCGCCAAGCGCGTCGCGGTTGAGATCCCATTGGGCGTTGCAAGACAAGAAGCCGTGCACCAACACCATGGGTGTGCCTTCGGGATTGCCTGCGACCTCGTAGTTGAGAACCAAACCTCTCGATGTCTGCTCGCTATCCACTCACTCGTCCTCGAACAACGAAGGCGGGAAGCCGCCTTTACTTACCGGGCTCCAGCGGGTTGGTTGAACCAAGATGATGCACTTGCCTTGGTCGGCCATGGCTTGCCGGTATTCATCCCAATCCGGATGCTCGCCAGAAATGCTGCGGAAGTAGTCCACAAACGCGTCTGCTGCTTCGGGCATGTCCAGCACGGTGGCGTCACCGTCTATTTGCACCCATTCGGCATTGAACTTGTCGCCCATCACCGCAACCGACACGTGAGGGTTGCGCCGAGCGTTCACGGCCTTCACCCGCGACGGGTAGGTGGAGATAGCCAACTGGCCCGACGGTGTCATGCCCCCAGTTACCAGGCTCATCTGCGGCCGCCCATCGGCCCGCGTCGTAGCCAGCACCCACTGGTGCTTGCCATCGAGGAAGTCACGCAACCCAACATGGTCCACAACCGTTTCAGCCGACATGTGCTTCGCTCGTGGATCATCCCGCGGAATCTTGGTACTCATTGCGTCAGTCTCGCACACCCACACCCCGCCAGACCCGTCCCGGCCGGTTGAGCTAGGGGATGAAGCGAAGGTACTGCTTGGGGATCGACGAGCTTTGAAGCTCGGTCCGTGTAAGCACGGCGACGTCGACATGTTCGTCGCTATGGGCGAATGAGGCTGGTTCGACCGCTTCGCATCTGTAGGTCAGGACAAGAACCCGCTTTCCCGCTACGTCATAGATCCACGAGTCGACAAGTGGGCCAACCTCGGCCACCAGATCCAGCTCCTCTGAGATCTCTCTGGCCAGCGCATCTTCGGGCGTAGCGTCAGTGAAGTCGAGACGGCCTCCTGGGAGTTCCCACTCGTCCCGGTTATTCTTCAACACAACGGTGCGGTCGCCCCATGAGATGATGCCCTTCACCGATACGGGCCAGCGGTCATCAACCCACGGATCAGCAGAGATAGTCAGCGAACCAGAGCCAGCTGTGTCGTTGCGCAGCCGTCCACAAACCGCCGTAATCAACTCGTCGGTTGCACCATCCGAGGCGAAGACGTGCGATTCGTACTCGCCAAGGTCGCTGAACTGATCCCACATCGCTGCTGCGCCAGACGCGTCCTCGGTGCCATCCCGGCGGCGAACTCGACGAAGCGACTCGTCACGGGCCGCCCGTAGCACCACATAACTGGGGCTGTAGCCTCGTGCCGCAAGCCGCATCGTGACGCGGTCGAGGAACCAGGGGCCGACGACTCCGTCCCAAACCACCAGATAACCAGCGTCGGCGTAACTAGCCACAGTGTCTACAACGATGTCCATGACGGCAGTGTTTTGGGCGCGCGACTCGGGCAGGTGTGGAGCCACGAATCCCGCGGAAATGAACCGGTAGAACATGTCTGACTCCAGGTGCACCCCGCGAGTGGCATCTGGATCGATCAGCGCAGGCTCGGCCGCTAGCGCCGCAGCCAGCGTGGTCTTCCCCGACCCTGGTGAGCCCGACACAATGATAACTCGACCACGCACGAGGCGAAGACTAGTGCCGTGTCTGGGAACGTAGGTGGAGTTGGGGCGGAGATGCTGTGGCGGCGTTTGACGCCGGGCCTCGGGGCGAGAGGGCTGGCTAAGAGGCCGGGGTGGGCGTGAGGGCGCTCCAGGCGGCGTAGCCGCCGAGGATGTCGGAGACGTCGGCGAAGCCGGCTTGGCGCAGGACGCTGGCGCCAACCGAGGATCGGTAGCCGCCAGCGCAGAACACCACGGTAGGAGCATCGGGGTTGAGCTCGTCGAGGCGTCCGGGGAGTTGGCCAACGGGGATGGTGATGGCGTCGTCGATGGTGCCGAGAGCTACTTCGCCGGGGTTACGGATGTCGATGAGCTGCAGGCCGTCGATTTGGGCTTTGCGTTCTTCGAACTGACGGGCGGTCATTCGTGACGCCCGAGCAACACGCTCGGGGTTTGTAGCCATCACCGCCAGCGGTTCAACCAGGTAGCCGACCACACGGTCGAAGCCGATGCGGGCCAGACGGTTCTTTGCTTCGGTCTCGAAACCTTGCTCGGCAACAAGAACGATGTCGACGTCACTGGGCACAACAGACCCAGCGAACTCGGCGTAGCGACCGTTGAGGCCAACGTTGACCGAACCCACCAAGTGGCCCAGCGCAAAGTCTTCGGCATCTCGGCCGTCGACCACCATGGCTCCGCCTGCGACCAAGGCATCGAACGCCTCGAGGTCTAGAGCAGGGGGTGCTTCGGTTTCGTCGAGAAGCTCGCGATCCTTGCGGTTGAGAATGGCGTCGTAGACGAAGTACTCCGGGGCCGGTGGCTGACCTTCGGTCACTAACGAAATGAAGGTCTCTTTGTCGGGTGCCAGGAGCGCATAGTTGTTGGCGCGCTGCTCGCCAATGGTGGACACCGTGTCTGTGGATAGGTTCTTGCCACAAGCCGACCCTGCGCCGTGGGCGGGGTACACCTTGGTGGCGTCGGGCAGCGGCATCAGCTTGTTGTGGAGGCTGGCGTAGAGCTTCTCGGCAAGTTCGTCGCGGGTGAAGCCAATGGACGCAAGCAGGTCAGGGCGGCCCACATCGCCAATGAAGAGGGTGTCGCCGGTGAGGACCCCGTATGGTTCTGCGCCTGCGTGTTCCCTGACAACGATGCTGATGGACTCCGGGGTGTGACCCGGCGTGTGGAGGATTTCGAGCTCAACTTCGCCGAGGCTGATGCGTTCGCCGTCTTCTAGCTTGCGGTAGTCGAACTCGGCCTCGGCCACCGAGGAGTAGGCAATTGAGGCCCCTGTTGCTGCTGCGAGCTCGAGATGACCAGACAGAAAGTCTGCGTGGAAGTGCGTTTCGATGACAAGTTCGATAGTGAGGCCGGCGGCCGCGGCGTCGGCCACGTATTCGTCGGTATCGCGTCGCGGGTCCACAACAACGGCTCTGCCGGTGGACTCGTCACCAATGAGGTACGAGGCCTGCGAGAGACAATCGAGGTAGTACTGGGTAAAGATCATGTTCATATCCACCTTCAAGTCCTAATGTCCGTACATTATGCCCGAACCGGCAAAATGTCAATGCCCCGTCATTCAGGCAAACTGTCCCGATGGCTGAAGCACCCAAGCTGAAGGACTACTTCACCCCTGAGGTCGTGGCGCACATCGGGGACCGGATCAAGACCCAGGTACCGACGTTCGAAACAGCGACGTTCACGACCAACGTCTTCAACAACGGCTGGGGCGATCTCACCTTCACCGAACGCAGCCAGCGCATCGCCGACGAACTCTGGACCGGGATGAGTCTTCCCGTCCGACCAGCCCTCGAAGCCCTCGTTGCCAGCCTTCCCGACGAACTCGCCGAGCCCGACGGCGTACTCAACGAAGGCTTCGACCTCTGGCCCTACGGCGACCTCATAGCCAGCTACGCAGTGTCAGATCTTGATGCAGGTCTTGAGGCCTGTTACGAACTCACCAAACGGTTTACCGCCGAGTTCGCCATCCGCCCTTTCTTGGCCGCCTACCCCGAGGCGCTCGATCGGCTTGCCCCCTGGGTCGACGACCCCAACGAACACGTCCGCAGGCTTGTGTCAGAAGGGACCCGGCCTCGCTTGCCTTGGGCGTCGCGACTCGACCTTCCTACCGACCAAGTCCTTGACCTGTTGGCGAAGCTACGCCGGGACCAATCCCTCTACGTCCGCCGCTCGGTCGCTAACCACCTCAACGACCTCGCCAAAGCCGACAGCGAACGCATCGTGTCAGTTCTCGAACAGTGGCACGCAGAAGGCGTGGCCGAGACCGCCTGGATCGTGAGACACGCCATGCGAAACCACCTCAAGAACGGCGACCCAAGAGTGCTCGCCATATTTGGCTACGCGCAACCCAAGGTCACCGTCACCGAACTGAACGTCATCCCAGCACAGCTACCTATTGGTGACGACATCACGCTCACCTTCGACGTCGCCAGCCAACACACCAGTCCCCAACAGCTCATGATCGACATCGTTGTTGGCTACCGCAAAGCAAACGGCACCATCAGCCCAAAGGTGTTCAAGTATCGCGAGCTGGAGCTAGGGGCCAAAGACACACCCGCAGCGATCGAATCGTGCACCAAGAAGCTGGCCATGGTGCAGCGCAGCACCAGGAAGCTCTATGCCGGCGATCACTCGGTCACCATCAGAGTCAACGGCCAAGATCTGGCTTCCACAAACTTTTCTTTGCTTGGGGTGTAAGAACCATCGGCATTGGCCGTCTCCCGTGCATACCAACACACAGGAGACAATCCAATGCACAACCCAAGCAAGCCCAACACCAAAAAGTTCACCCGCCAAGCCTTTATGGCGTTGGCCACATGCCTCGGCCTGATCTTTAGCCTCAGCGCACCGGCGCTGGCTGAAACACCGCCACCGGGGCCGGCCATCGAAGCAGTGGCCAGCACCCCAGAGCCCCCAAAGCTCGACGTCGGCGAGATTGTGGCACTGCCGCTTCTCCCCACTGCCACGGTCAACATGAGCTGCGACGCCAACACCGCGCAGGTCCTGGTGGGCAACAAGACGCTCAAGGCTCATTTCGCCGAGATCACCGTTGATGGCGACACCACCGGCCATCAGGTTCCAGCCGGCCAAGCACGAGAGCGAGTCATCAACCTGGCCGAGAACGACTCAGCACACATAGAGGTATCAGTCCTCCAAGAAGGCGTCATCTTGGATGCGACCTACACGATGGACTGCATCTTGCCCGACCCGGCATACAAGATCCTTGCCGACTGCGACACCGGTCAAGCGTTTGCCCGGCTGATCAACCACGGCGACGATAAGGCCTACATGGGGGTGCAATACCCCAGCGTCATGCACATGGAAATCGCCATAGCTCCCCACAGCTCACAAGACTGGCTGCTTGCCGTCAGCCCCGGCGAGACCGTGAGCTTCGAGGTCATGGCGTCCAACGCATCGATTGGTTCTGAGGAGCTGACCTTCACCTGCGAAGAACCGGCCGCCCCCGCTCCCCCGGCACCCACACCAACCCCAGCTCCAACGGCGCAGCCCCAAGGCAGCGGCGGAGTCATCGAGCCCGTCGGCAACACCGGTGTTGACACAGAAACCGATGCACCCGAGATTATCGAAGGCGCAGACGTGGACAGCGACAAAGACGGCGACAACGAGGGCACCAGCGACGCTAACGACGCAACCGACACCGAAGAGTTCGCCGCTGGCGAAGACCTCGTGCTCGGCAGCGATGTCCTCAGCGCAGACGACACCAACGACGCCGGCCTAGCCCTCGGCCTGGTGCTCGGGGTAAGTGGCCTGCTGCTCATTATTGCCGCAGCCATCGGCCTCCGCCGCACCCGCACTGCGGCGTGAGCAACAATGGGGACAGTGGCGCAACGATCGGACAGTCAATTGGTGGCCGACGCCATCGCTGGGGATTCCTCAGCGGTGGCGGTCGTCTACGACCGGTATGCGGACAGGATCTATTCCTTCTGCGTGTCAAGACTGTCCGACGATCAACAAGCCGCCGATGCAACCCACGAAACGTTCGTGAAGGCAGCCACACGCATGGGCACACTACGAGACCCCAGCAAGCTTCGGCCTTGGCTGTTTGCCATTGCTCGCAACCAGATCGTGGACCAGGCACGACGTCGTTCCCGCAACGCACCTCTCGAAGCAGCTGGTGACGTGCACGCCGATACCCCCGACGCCGACGCCAACCTCCTGGCCGCAGAGTCCGCCCATCTGTTGTGGGACGCGGCAGGGTCGTTGCAGGACCGAGACGTTGAACTCCTCGAGCTTCAGCTTCGAGAAGGCCTGGACGGAGAGCACCTAGCTGACGCCCTTGGGGTGACACCAAGCCATCTCCATGTGCTTCAGTCACGCATGAAGGACCGCATCGAGAAGGCCATTGGCTCGCTGCTGATCGCCCGCCACGGCCAGGATGACTGCACCCAGCTCCAGGCATTGCTGCACGGTTGGGACGGGACGTTCACGCTTGAGGTGCGCTCGAAAGTCACCCGGCACGTCAAGCAATGCGACCATTGCCAGCGCACCAAGACCGCAGTGCTGGTCCCCGGCCGGTACCTCGGCGTCCTCCCCGTCGTAGCTGCCCCGGCACTGCTGCGCCCGCGCACCGCCGCGGCAATGCAACAAGCACTCGGGATCATCCCTGCTGCCCCCGGCCAGAGTGCACGCGCGACGAGACAGCCCGGTCCCGAACCGACCGGGACACGTGGTGGCGCCAACGGGGCCCCGGGCTCAGCGCCCCATAAAGCTCCGGTCGTCCTGGCCGGAGGCGGGGCCCGAGCGATGGGCACTTCCACCAAGCAGAGCTGGGCCTGGCGCGAGGACGGATTCCCGGAGCCGCTCCCCACAACAAGCAAACGCAAAGCACTGTGGTGGCTCATGCTCCTTGGAGCGGTCCTGCTCTGTGCGGCCGGTGGCGTGGTGGCGTACGCCGCCAGCGACCGAGGTTCAGGCCCCGACCTCGCTCCGCCTGCGACGGCCACACCAGCCGTTGATGAGACCCCCACCAGCGAGCCTGCGCCTACCGCGACAACGACCCCCGAGCCCTCAGCCACACCAGTGCCCGCCCCATCGGCCACAGCGCCACCATCACCACCGGCGACGTCGATTCCGCCAACCAGCGTTCCTCCTGCGACGGTCCCGCCGCGGACAATCCCACCCACACCGAATCCACCGACGCCCGCTCCGAGGCCAACCCAAACCGCAACGCCCGAGCCCACCGCAACACCAGAGCCAACTGCCACCGCCACCCCCGCTGATCGAACCCCACCTGAGATTCTCCGGTTCACCTCACCTGGCCAGGCTTGTACCCGGGCACCTATCAACGTCGCGGTATTGGCGTCCGACGACGTGGGGGTTGTGGCGGTGACCGTGGAGTGGTCACACACCAATGCCTCAGGAGGTGTGGTGCAGCTCAGCTCTCAAGGGGGCGGCACGTTCTCGGGCACCGTTGGCCCGGTGACTACAACCGGCACCATCTCGGCGCTAGCGACCGCCGCCGACGCCGCTGGCAATAGCACCAGCCGTAGTCTCAACATCACCGTGACGAGTTGCGCGGTCCTGGGGAACTAGCCGCCGCCGACACAGCACCAAGCAGTGCCTGTATCAGAGACCGGTTGTTCGCAACTGCTTTTTCCTGTTTCTCAGGACCTGCTCGCTTGACGATACAGCTCGCCCTTGTGTGACATGGCTGCCAAGATTGTGGTTCGGTTGCGACAACTAAAGCTCTAGTGGCGCCCAGTGGCGGTGTCGATGGCCTCGCTTGGGCGGAGCTCTCGAGGGCCCATCAGTTTGGCCATCAGGTGTTCGCCAGCAAGTACGGGCGGGTATTTGGGTGGGTTTTCCGCGTCGGCGCAAGTCGGGATGCACTCGACGCGGGCGTCCCAGTTGGCGTCGAAGAAGAACGCCGCTGATCTGCGCCGTTGGATGCCAACAGCCGAGGGTGGCAGCACCCGGTGCAGCGTGGACCGCCACTTGTCGTTGGTCCACTCGGCGGTGAGGTCGCCGAGGTTGACCATAAGGTTCCCCGGTTCGGCAGACACGTCGCGCCAATTGCCTTCGCCATCCACAATCTGCAAGCCAGGTTGCCCGTCTGACCAGAGCACGGTGACCACGCCATAGTCGGTGTGTGGACCCATGCCGAGTCCACCGTCGTCGCCGTCTGGCGTGGCGGCCATCTCGGGTTCGTTGGTGCGGCTGTAGTTGATGATCCGCATGGTTGTCGTTGATCGTTCGACGAACGGTCGGAACCAGCCGTCGCTAAGCGAAAGCGCAGAAGCGAACACGTCGGTGAGGGTCAGGGCGACCCGCCTGGCCTCAGCAAAGTAGGACACCAAAGCAGGCTGGAAACCGTCGAGGCCAACCGGCCAGACGTTCGGAGCGAACATCCGGTGACGTTCGGCAGCATAGAACGGGTCCGTTTCGTCAACCTGGTCCTCGCCCATATTGAAGGCTTCGAACAAGTCCGGCGTTGTCTCGTCGCCGAGGCTGTAGGCCAGGGCTTCGGACTGCGGTGGCGCATAGCCTCGGTTCGCGGCAAGGTCGTCGGGGCGACAGCGCATCTTCACGTCCATCGGCTGGCTAAAGAACGCGTCACTTGCGTGCACCAATGCCTCAACAGTCGACTCGCTGATGCCGTGCCCAGCAATCTGCACAAAGCCGAATGTGGACGCGGCTGCATCGAACTGTTTCCCGACAGCTGCTTTGGCTGCTGGGTCGCCGCTCCCCCACGGGGCTAGGTCGACGGTTGGGATCTCGAGCGGCGCAAGGTCAGATGGCAATGGGGTCTCCACACACAGAAACTAGCGTCCCGTACGCCCGTTCTGCGCTTTGTGAATGCGGTGGTTAGCCGGTGGTTTCGTCCAAGATCATCAAGGTCTTGAGATCGCTGTGGAAGTCCAGTGCGTAGTCGCCGCCCTCGCGACCAATGCCGGAGATCCCACAGCCGCCAAATGGAGCGGTTAGGTCGCGGACAAGGAAGGTATTGACCCAAACAAGGCCTGCTCGCACGGCCCTGCCGACGCGTTCAGCGCGCTGGCGAGAGGTTGTCCAGATCTGCGCAGACAGCCCGTACGCCGTGGAGTTCGCCATCGCAATGGCTTCGGCTTCATCGGTGAACGTTTGGAAGGTCAGCACAGGCCCAAATATCTCGTGCTGCACAACTTCGCTGTTGTTCGAGGCTGGTTCGATGAGCGTTGGCTCGTAGTGCAGGCTGCCAGGCATGGGCTGGCCACCACGAACAACGTGGTCACCGCTGGCCCTTGCTCGTTCCACGAACCCGTGCACACGATCGCGGTGCTCTGGATGCACCATCGGGGCTATGTCGGTTTGTGGGTCGCGGGAGTCGCCCATAATCAACTGGTCTGCGTGGTGGTGGAAGCGCTCTAAGAACGCATCGCGGAGCGACTCGGCCACCAGCAGGCGGGTGCCGGCCAAGCAGACTTGGCCCGAGTCGTCAAACTGCCAGGCAGCGCGGTGCGCGGCCGCGTCGAGGTCGGCGTCGTCGAACACCATCAGAGGCCCCTTGCCGCCTAGTTCGGCGGTGAAGGGCACGATGTTCTCTGCGGCGGCACGGCCAATGTGACGCGCCGTCTCTGGCGATCCGGTGAAGGTGATCCGCCGGACTCGAGGGTCGGCCACGAGCGCTGCCCCGACCTCTTCGCCAATCCCTTGCACCAAGTTGTACGAGCCGGCAGGGAAGCCTGCCTCCTGCGTGAGTTCAGCAAGGATGGCGGCGCTCAACGGTGACCACTCGGCAGGCTTGTGAATCACGCTGTTACCTGCCGCCAATGCTGGGGCCAGCTTCCAGGTGCTGAGCATGAAAGGAGCGTTCCATGGCGTAATCACAACCGCAGGGCCGGCGGGCATGCGTTGCACGGTGTTTGCCATCTTCTTGGCGGGCCAGGTTTTGTCTACGTGGTCATCGATGAGGTCGGCGTAGAGCCGGAAGTTGGTCGCGCCTCGAGCCACGAGCCTTTCGCGCATGGACTGCAACAAGAACCCCATATCCAGGCATTCGGCCTCGGCGATGGCATCGGTGTGTTTCTCGATGAGGTCGGCAAGCTTACGCAGAACGGTCGCCCGCTCGTGGGGGCTCATTGCTCCCCAGGTTTCAAAGCCAGCCTCTGCGGCGGTGACTGCGTCGGCGGCGGTTTGAGAGGTTCCGCGCGACACCAGCGCCAGCGGTCCGCGATCCCAATCGAGGGGTGAGCGAGTTTCGAACGTGTCACCGCTGTCGACCCATTGCCCCCCAATGAGGTGCCCGGTCGCGGGCGGCCTCCAGTTCTCGAACGTAAGCTCCACCGCTACTCCTCTTCGTCCACGGTGGATTCGTAGTGTTTCGCGCCGGGCCCCAGGGGAGCTCTGATGCCGCGGAACTCCCAGTCGCCGCCTTGCGCGGTTGAGTGCACTTCTTCGGAGTTGCTTGGCTGGGCCCCAACGTCGTCTCGGATGGGCGTAGGGCCAGCAACGATGGTATTGGTCATGGCGCCGAGGCCTTCGACTTCGACAGTCACGACGTCGCCTGGATAGACCGTGCGCGAGTTGGCGGGGGTTCCAGACAGCAGAATGTCGCCTGGGACCAGCGTTATAGTCCGGGCGATGTCGGCGACGATGTAGTGCATATCCCATTGCATCTCATTGGTGTTGCCGTCTTGTTTGACTTCACCGTTGACAATGGTTTTGATGGATTTGTTGTGGAAGTCCCAGTCGGTCACCAGACCCGGACCTACTGGGCACAGGGTGTCGCTGCCTTTGACGCGGAGCATCGACCCGGCGTCGGTGTCGCGGAAGTCATGGAGGCCGTAGTCATTGGCGACCGAATAGCCAGCGATGTAGTCGCCAGCTTCGTCGGGTGAGACGTTGCGGCACGTTTTGCCGATCACGATTGCGATCTCACCCTCGTAGTTCAGCCACTCGCAACCCGCGGGACGCACAACATTGCTCTTGTGACCGGTGAGGGCAGTGACGGGTTTGTGAAAGTAGGTCGGAGCTGGCGGCAGCTTGGTCATGAACTCGTCCACCCGGCTGCGGTAGTTGAGATGAATGCAGATGATTTTTGATGGCTCGATGGGCGCGAGATGTACGGCCTCGTCAATGGCGACTGTGCGGCCGTCGTCGGCGCGCAACAGGTCACCATCTCGAATGGTGAGACAGGGATAGCCGTCGAGCAATATTCTGCGGTATTCGGTCATAGGCAGAACTTAGTGCAAATCTAGATCGTTTGGTACCTAACTAAAACGAAGGTGTCTGTTCGCTTCACCCCTGCCAACCCGGCTGCCAGTGATGGCCTCAACACCAATCGTTGGGGCCGGGCAAAGTGACATACTCGTTGGCGATGCCCGACGAGATTGTTTCCTCATCAGCGGTCGCACTCGCCACCGCCATATCCGCCAGCGAACTCTCGGTTGTCGACTGCGCCGCGGCCCACCTCGACCGTATCGAGGAAACCAACCCGGCCATAAACGCCATTGTCTCACCACGCAGCCGAGACGATGTCTTGGCTGAAGCCGCCGCCATGGACAGCCACGTGGCCTCCGGCGCAGAACTCGGCCCCCTGTACGGGCTACCCGTTGCGGTTAAAGACCTCGAAGACGTGGCGGGGCTCCCGACCCGCTCTGGTTCGACCGTAACCTCCAGCCACCCGGCTGCCGCCGACGGCCCCGTGGCGGCCAAGCTGCGTGCCGCGGGGGCACTCATCATTGGCAAGACCAACACGCCTGAATTCGGCACTGGCTCGCACACGTTCAACGACGTCTACGGCCTCACCCGCAACCCGTGGAACCTCAATCGGTCTGCGGGCGGCAGCAGTGGCGGCGCCGCGGCAGCCCTAGCCGCCCGGATGGTCCCCGTGGCCGACGGCAGCGACTTCGGCGGCTCGCTGCGCAACCCGGCTGCCTTCTGCAACGTGGTTGGCATGCGCCCAACCATCGGCCGGGTCGCCGAGCCAAACGCGAGGTCCTCACACTTGATGCGCCTGGGCGTTCGCGGGCCCATGGGACGCAGCGTCGCCGACACAGCCCTGGTCCTGTCTGCCCTGGCTGGGCCTCACCCGCATGACCCACTGTCGCTCGGCGACGACCCGGCCACGTTTTCGGCCCCGCTCCCCCAGGTCACCACAGCCCGGTTGGCCTACGCAGGCGACCTCGGCATGTTTCGGTGCGAACCCCAAGTGCTCGAGCGCTGTCTCGAGACCGCCTCGCGCATCACCCAAGCTGGCGGCAGCCTTCATCATGCCCAGCCAGACCTCACCGAGGCCATGATGATTTTCCGAACGCTGCGAGGCTTGAGCTACCGAGACCTCGGCACCCGGCTCGGCGACCGCGTCTTGGAAACAAAACAGACCGTGCAGGAAAACGTCGCCTTTGGCAGGACGCTCGGCGCCGACGAGGTGATCGCGGCCGAGGTTGCTCGTGCCAACCTGTACCGCACCATGGCTCGGTTCTTCGACGACTACGACGTACTTGCCTTGCCAGCAGCACAGGTCGCCCCCTTCCCGGCGGAGTGGGAATACCCCACCAGTATCGACGGCGTGGACATGGTGGACTATCTGGATTGGATGACCACGTGTTGTGTCATCACCGCAACCGGTGGGCCTGCAATCTCTATCCCCGCCGGTTTCACCAACGAAGGTCTGCCTGTTGGGCTACAGCTCGTGGCTCGGCCCGGCGCGGACCGGCAGCTCCTCGAGATCGCCGCCGCGCTCGAGTCTCACGACCGCGCAAATCTTCCCCCGCTCACCTACCGTTAACGTCCTATGGGAACCACCCCCTCGTCGCCAGATTCGACCGACCACGGCACACCAGCTTTGGCAATGAGCGCTGGACTCGACCAACCCGAGCACCAGCGACTACTGGCCGCGGAAGAAGATATCCAAGCACGGCTTGGCGATCATTCCATTGACTTTGTTTCCCTTGCAGCGGTCTCAAACATCTACCGGGCCGCGGCTGCGGTCCGCCGTCGAGCCGAGCGAGAAATTTTGGCGGAGGTCAACCTCTCGTGGGGTGGCTTCACCATCTTGTGGGTGCTCTGGGTCTGGGGCGAAATGGAGACTGCTCGGCTCGCAGGCGAATGCGACCTGGCTAAGGGCACGCTGACCGGCATGGTTTCTACTCTTGAAAAGCAAGGCCTCGTGGAACGTCAACGGGTCGAAGAAGACCGCCGGCGTGTCACGGTCACGCTCACCAGCGACGGCCTCGCTCTCATCGAAGACGTGTTCCCGAGATTCAACCGGTACGAGGTCGCGGTGACCACCGGGCTTTCTCCTCAGGACAAACAAGAACTCGCCCGGCTGCTTCGCACGGTCACTACCAATGCAGGCTCTTAACAGGGTACTGAAAGACTCAATGCACCGATGTCGACGACCAGCCGCAACCACTCACGGCGTTCCGCAAACCTCAATTCCGTCACAAGGAGTATCGGTTTGCGCGCCTTGTGAGAGGAACGCCTGACCGCCGACCTCGGCACAGCAGTTCTTCAGCACCCTGTTAGGGGTCTGGTGTTGCTGCTTCAGCGCTGCGGTTCTGAAGTAGCTCAATGAGACCGGGGTCGTGCTCACCCAACGCAGGGATGGTAGAGCCAGGCATTGGCGAGTCGCTGATGTTGAAGGGCGGCACATACACCTCGGCATCGCCAGTCGGCGTCTGCACTGCCATAAACCGGTCGCGGGCGCGAAGCTGCTCGTGGTCCCAAAGATCTTGTGCACCTCGAACCCAGGCGTAGGCCACTCGCCCACGCTTGAGACGATCAACCACTTCGTCGACAGGCAACGAAGCTAAGACGTCGGAGATGCATGCTTCAAGCTCATCTACGTTGGCGATTCGTTCGGGGTTCGACGCGAATCGCGGATCAGTGCCGAGGCTGGCATCGCCCAAAACGTGGGTAGCCATCGCCACCCACTCCGGGTCCGACTGCACCGCGATCAGGACCTGGCGCCCATCGACCAACCTAAAAAGTCCGTAGGGGGCAATCATGGCGTGACGATGCCCGGCTCGGGTAGGTACGACTCCGGTGTGGGCGGCTGCGTAGGTTGGCGCTGCAGTCCACTCGGCCAAGGCCTCAAGCATGGAGACCTCGATGGAGGCCCCCTCGCCGGTCACTGAGCGCCGGTGCAACGCGGCCAAAATTGAGGTCAAGGCATACATTGCCGCCGAGATGTCCGCAACGCTGAAGCCCACTTTTGACATTTCCTCAGCAGATCCGGTGAGGGCCATGGCTCCGGCTTCCGCTTGAATCGCCAAGTCGTAGGCTTTGTCGTCGGTACGCGGCCCGCCGCCTCCATATCCCGAGATGTCACAGGCAATGAGTCCGGGCCACGTGGCCCGGAGCTGATCTGCGGAGATACCCGCTCGAAGCGCCGCTGCATGCGACAGGTTCTGGACGAACACGTCGGCGCCGCCAATGAGGCGACGAAACAAGGCCGTGTCGTCTGGGTCTTTAAGGTCCAGCGCAATCGACTGTTTGCCCCGATTTGCCCAAACAAAGAACGCGGACTGGCCGCCTACCTTGGTGTCGTAGTGGCGAGCAAAGTCGCCGTCGCCTGGGCGCTCGACCTTCAAGACCGTTGCGCCGAGGTCGCTGAGTTGACGCGTGGCGAACGGTGCAGCAACCGCCTGTTCGAGGGCAACCACGGTGATGCCGGCGAGCGGTGCGCTCATGGCTGTGATCTCTCCGCAATCTTTGTGAAGCCGTCTCGGCGTTGGGGAAGCTTCATGTCGAGAATACGCGAAGCCACGACGGTGCGCAGAATCTGGGCGGTGCCGCCACCGATGGTGAACATGCGTACGTCGCGATACATACGTTCCAACGGATTCCGGCGCGAGTATCCAGCAGCGCCAAACATCTGAAGTGCGTCATTGACGACGCTTATGGACGCCTCGGCGGTAAAGATCTTTGCTTGTGCGGCCATGGCGGGGTCCGGGAACGGGCTGTTGTTGGGGCCACGAGAACAGGCAGCGCGGTAGGTAAGGGACCTGGCCGCTTCGAGCTTGACCGACATGTCGGCCAGCATCCATTGGAGACCTTGAAACTCCGCCACCGGCCTCCCGAACTGTTCGCGCTCCTTTACGAAGTCGAGCGCCAACTCGTATGCGCCGGTGGCGATCCCCAGTCCCACGGTGCCTGCACCGACGCGCTGCGCGTTGTAGGCGTTCATGAGATCGCCAAAGCCTCGCCCAAAACCAGAGGGCGGAAGGACCACCATGTCTTGTGGCACCACCATGTCCTCAAACAGAACCTCCATTTCGGGGATGCCCCGCAACCCCATGGTGGGTTCGCGCCGCCCGAAGCGCAGACCGGGTGTCTCGTCGCGAATGGCGAGGAAGCCGCCAATTCCTTCTTGGTTGCCTTCCTCGTCGAAGACACGCGCAAAGATGAGATGCAGCTTGGAGACGCCACCACCGGTGATCCAATGCTTTTTTCCGTTAATGACATAGTCAGTACCGCGGCGCTGCGCTTTGGTGGTCATCTCTGATGCGGCGCTGCCAGCATCAGGCTCGGTGATGCAGATCGCTGGCTTGTCGCCACTGAGCACAAGCTCTGCAGCCAGCTTGCGTTGTGCTTCAGTGCCGTATGCCAAGACAGCTGAGATGGCGCCCATGTTGGCTTCGACAGCGATGCGCCCGGTTACCCCACAGACCTTGGCCATCTCCTCGACCACAAGCACAGCGTCAAGGAAGCTGTGTCCCGGGCCACCGAGGTCGGTGGGCACGGTCATACCCGTAAATCCTGCTTCTTGGAGGGCGGCAACGTTTTCCCATGGGTACGCCTCGGTCTTGTCGACCTCGGCTGCGCGCGGGGCAATCACCTCGTTGGCCAACGCCCGCGCGCGGAGTTGGATGGTCTCTTGCTCAGCAGTCAATGACCACGACATAGTGTTCTCCTTGGGTAGGCGCTGTTCGCTTATTCGACTTCAACGGCAACCTGTGACTGGGATGCCTGCCTTGTTAGTTCGATGATGTCGCGCTGGGCCACGCTTCCCCCGACCCGATGCGTGTGCTCACCAAGCGCAACCATCGAGTCAAGGAATGCCTGGGGGTCGCCGTCTGCGTAGCGGCGGAGCGCACGTCCAAGAGGCCGGGAAACAAGGGCCATGGTCTCGACGTTCTCGGATCCGACAGCCCCAGCAGTTCCGACAGGGGCAGCTTGCGCCCATTCGGCTGCGCCAGGGTGCTTGGGTCGGCGGGCGAATGCCATTGCTGCATGCATGTCGAGGAACGCAGATGTGTGCCGGTTGCCAATCTCGGCCCATCGGTCAGCTACATCGTCCCAGCGGTTACCGACACTGTGGCCAGCCAGTTCGGTGCGCCATAGCAGTGAGGTCTGGTCGCAAAGCCGAAACGCAGTTGTTGCGCTAGGCATCCGCTCGTCGGCGATAGCCAGCACGGCATCGATATGGCCATCTGCAAGTCGACGCAAAGCCAGGTGCCACCACACATGCGTTGCTAGACCATCCTGGTTGGGCCAGGGATGTTCGGATTCTTCGAGGAGGGCGTAGAGAGCGGGGCTGTTGCTGGTGCTCTCATATACGTGTGCCAGCGCGTGGCGAGCCCACAGGTCTGCGGGGTCTGCGTTTAGCGCTTCTCGGCCGAGAGATTCAGCGTCGGCGTAGCGCCCCACCTCTTCTAGGGCGAAGGCCAGCTGCCCAGCGAGATAACTTGCACCTGCCTTGTCGCCCCAGGTTTCTGTGGCTGCCAGGCTGGCCGCAAGGCTGGCCTGGGCTCCGCCGGCATGCAGGTAGACGTCGTGCGCAAATCGGGTGGCGGCAAAGTCGGGCTGCTGCGCAGCAAGGCGGGCCCATTGGTCGGCTGCCTCGCTGAAGTCGCCGTTGCACAGCGCCTCTAGCGCGTGCACATGGCCTTGTTCGCGTTGCGAGGCTCGGTGGCTCCGATCGAGGGCGCGCTGGCGATCTTGATGCACTAACGCGTTGTTGAGCGGTGTCCCTCCCAACACGAGGTACGCAGCTACAAATACCGGACCCATGACAAAGCTGTTGTCGTGGGCATTGGCTTCTGCCAGGTCCGCGATGGGGTCGCCGACGAAGTGGACGAAGTTGCCCCAGGCCCGATCCCAAGCATCGATGGATGCCTGTGATCCAGCGAGCACCTGCCCCCATTTGTCAACAAGCATGTGCCGACCATTTCGTTGGCATGAGTTGGTTCGGTTCGACGAGAACGCTGCGCTGGTTCATCGCAAGGACACGGTTAGGTGTTCGATACCGTTCACGAAGTTGGAGTCCACGTACTCTGCTTCACCGACGTCTACGGACCAATCGCGACTCACGATTTCATCGAGAAGGGCCGAGAGCTCAAGACGTGCCAGTGATGCCCCCAGGCAAAAATGGGCGCCCCCACCCCCAAAAGCAACATTCGCAGGGGGCGTAGGGCGGCCGACATCGAACCGTTCCGCGTCGGCAAAGACGTCGCTGTCGAAGTTGGCGGCCGCGTACCACATGACCACCCGTTCGCCTTTGGCTACTGGCGTTCCGGCAAGAACAACGTCCCGGGTGGCAGTACGGCGGAAATACAAGATGGGTGACGAATACCGAATGACCTCCTCCACCGCAGAGTCAATGAGGGATCTGTCGCGTCGTACGCGATCGAACTCTTCGGGGAACCTTGCCAGGTGAAGCGCGAGGTGGCTCATGGAGGACCGCGTTGTTTCATTGCCAGCAAAGATCATGAGGCGGAAGAAGTTGGCGAACTCTTCGTCACTGAGACGCTCGCCATCGACTTCTGCTTCGATGAGTTTGGTGATCAGGTCGTCTTGGGGTTGTCGGCGTCGCTGTTCGCCGAGGCTGTGGGCGTACTCGTTGAGCGCGTGTGCTGCTGGGCTGTTGAACGGCAGCAGCCGAAGATCGGTGGTGTTCCCGTACGCGCCAGGGTCCAAGGGCTCGCTGCTTGTTCCCGCCACCAGGTGGTCAGAGAGCTCAATCATGTAATCGTGATCTTGTTCGGGCACGCCCAAAATGTCGCAGATCACACCAATGGGGATCGGCTTGGCCACAGCGGCGACCCAATCACCGGCTCCAGCGGCCTCAAACGCATCGAGGCTGTCTCGCACCCGGTTGCGCACCGCTTCGGCGTAGGACTGCACGTGCCTTGGGGTGAAGGCTGCCGAGACCAGCCGCCGCAGGCGGGTGTGGACCGGCGGGTCCATATCGATCATCGAAGCTCGGGCGTCGAGGGCATCGGCATCGATGTCATAGATTTGGATGTGGCCAACAGCAGACGAGAAGGTCTCTGGATCTCGGCTGACTTCAACCACGTCGCGATGCCGGCTGACCGACCAGAAGCCATCGGAGATGTCGCCCCCAATCGCATTCCAGGTAAGCCCAGGGCGAGTGCGCAGCTCGGCAAATACGCCGTGCGGGATCCCGGCTGCATAGACCTGCGGGTCTGCGAGGTCGGTGGCGCCAACGGTGCGTTCCATAGCTCAGCTACTCGGTGTCGGTGAAGGCGGCGGGGCAATGGAGATTGCGCCGCTGGGACAGCGGTCAATGACCGTCACCGCTCTCGAGCGCGCTAACGATCCTTCTCCAATGATCACCGCTATGTCGGTGTCTTCGTCCAGGGCAAAGACGTTTGGCTCAAGCATCTCGCATTGACCCACCCCGATGCAGGTCTGCGCATCGACGACGACGAACACCTCGTCGGCAGCGTCGGCAGCTTGGGTTGGGTCGTCACTCATGGCATCTCCAAGTCAAAGTCGACGGCTAGCACACCGTGCACAAAGTTGGACGGGGCACGCGTGGGTTCGCCCCGGGGCACGAGACGGTGACCTCGCTTGCGCATCTCGTCGAACAACACGCTGATCTCCATGCGAGCCAAGAACGCACCCAGACAGAAGTGGGGTCCTCCGCCGCCAAAGGCAAAGTGCACGTTGTCGGCACGGCCAATATCGAACGTGTACGGGTCGGTGAACACCGCCTCGTCCCGGTTGGCAGAGCAGTACCACATCACCACCTTGTCACCCTGGGCGATGTCGGTACCGGCAAGCTGGGTGTCACAGGCAGCGGTCCTGCGCATGTGCAGCACGGGTGTGGCCCAGCGGAGTATTTCGTCGGTAGCGGATTCAAGCAGCAACGGGTCCTCCAAGAGTCGCTGCCACTGATCTGGGTTGTCGCCATAGGCCATGGCACCGTGAGTGATGGCCGTCCGCGTGGTTTCGTTTCCGGCAAAGACAAGCACGTGGAAGAAGTTGCGGTACTCACTTGGCGACAAACGATCGCCATCTTCTTCGGCTTGGACGAGCAACGTCACCAAGTCGTCTCGGGGGTCAGCGCGTCGTTGCGCCCCGATCTTCTCCGCGTATTCGTACAAAGCATGGCTTGCCGGGCTGCCAAATGGCAGCAACCGAAGCGGCGTCGTGTTGCCGTAAGCATCGTCTGGTAGTGACGGACGGTCGCCCGTGCCTTCCACCAGGTAATTGGAAATCTCGACCAGAAAGTCCGAATCCTCAACCGGCACGCCAAGGATGGACAAGATCACCCGGATCGGTAGTGGCGCCGCCACCAAGTCGACCCAGTCGCCGCCACCGCTGGCCTCAAAGTTGTCCAAGAGCTCCTTGGCGATTGAACGCGTGAGCTCTTCCCAAACCCGGATGTTGCGGGGCGTGAACGCCTTTGCTACCAGACGTCGCAGGCGCGTGTGGTCTGGGGCGTCGGTGTCGATGATTGAGCGTCGAGCTTCAAGGGCGTCGGCCTCGAGGTCCCAAAGGTTTGAATGGCCGATTCCTGACGAGAAGACTTCTGGAGTCTTCGATACCTCTTTGACATCGCCGTGACGAGTAACCGCCCAAAAGCCGTTGTCCTCGTAGGGGTGCCAGGTCAGCCCGGATGATGCGCGCATGACATCGAAGCGCTCATAGGGGATGCCTTGGAGATAAAGCGACGGACTGGTGACATCGAGCGTCGCGCTCGCTGCGGGCGTTTGGTTAGTGCTGGACATGTGGGCCCCCTTTGGGCCAGGGCTCACGAATGCTCTGCGAAGCGCTCGCGTTCCCAGTCGTTGACATCGTCGGGGTCGCTGGAGTTCTCGGCGGCCAATGCGATCTCGTGTTGAGCAATGCCGGCGTAGCTAATAGCGAACATTTCGCCAAGCATGTCAGCTAGGGCGCTGCCACTAAACCTCGCGACCGCATCTTCGAGCGTTGCCGGAAGCGCCACACACTCTCCCGGGTTGGAGTACATGTCGCCTTCTGACATCGGACCGAGTTCGAGGTTGCGCTGCACCCCATCGAAACCAGCGGCCAAGATGGCAGCGATCATGAGATATGGGTTGGCGTCGGCTCCCGCAGACCGAAACTCGACGCGGTTGGCTGCCGAGTTCGCTTCGCAGATGCAGCGACACAGCACCGACCTGTTGTCCAACCCCCAGTGAATGTGGGTGGGGGCAAACGTGTAGGGACGAATTCGCTTTGGACCGTTGAGCGTTGGGGCGCCCAACAAAGTCATTGCTTCGGCGTGAGCCAACAACCCAGCTACCCATTTTGCCATGAGGTCGTTGGGGCTGCCGTTGGAGTCGGCGAAGGCGTTGGCGCCGTCTGCGCTCATACTGGTGTGGATGTGCTGGCCCGACCCGGACTGCTCGGCCCAGGGCTTGGGCATGAACGTTGCCAGCAGTCCGTAGGTGCTTGCGACCTGCTTCACGATGCTCTTGAAGAGCACCGTGTTGTCTGCACAGGTCATGGCATCGGCGTGGCCAATGTTGATTTCGAACTGTCCCGGCCCGTACTCGGCGTTGGATGATTCGACTTCGAGCCCAGCCCCAGCGAGGGCTGAACGCATCTCGGCAAGGCATGCTTCAACGTCGGTGCCGTCGGTGAGCGATGAGTACTGGATGTGGGATTGGATTGGTTCCAAATCCGGGGTGCAGAGGTAGAACTCGAGCTCGGTGGCCACCACAGGTGCAAGGCCAGCCTCCTCGCATCTAGCGACCTGCGCTGCAAGGAGCGTTCGCGGAGCGAGCGGGTGGGGTTGGCCGTGATGGTCGAGCGCATCGGCAAACACGAGTGCGTAACCCGGGCGATGGGTGAGCAACCGGCCAGTGCTCGGGTCAGGCACGAGCGTGCAGTCCAGGTAGCCAGAGTCCATGTTGATGTAGGGGTTGTCGGGCAAGTCGTTCTGCATGTCGAAGACGAACATGGCGTCGGCAATATTGACACCAGTTTTCAGCGTGGTTCCGAAGAAGCGCCCGACGGGGACCCGCTTGCCACGGAGATGCCCTTGCGTATCGGGTGCAGCTATCTCGACGGTGTGCACCTGAGCCTGTTCGCATCTTGCTTGGAATTCTTCGGCTGTCTGAGCCATGTCGGTCTACTTTCCTCGTACTGGATTTCTGTCTTGCTG